>NZ_JAIWYL010000007.1:0-405959 GCF_020515535.1 Pseudomonas sp. MWU16-30322 | reverse complement strand
GGCGGATAAAAAAAGGCGACCTCATCAGGTCGCCTTTTTTCTGCCTGCGGGTTTTACACCACCGCTTTACGCAACGTCGCCATGAACGCCGCCGCGCCAATGAACAGCCCGGCAAACGTGCGGTTCATGCGCTTCTGCTGCTTCGGTGTGCGCAACAGGCGCAGCACCTTGGACGCCAGACCGGTGTAGCCGGCCATGACGATCAGATCCACGCAGATCATGGTCACGCCGATTACCAGGTACTGCATCAGCAGCGGTGCGTGTGGATTGATGAACTGCGGCAGCACCGCGAGCATGAACACCAGTGCCTTGGGGTTGCTGATGTTCACCAGAAAGCCGCGAAACACCAGCGCCAGCGGCTTGCCGATCGGGCGCACGGCGGCGTCATCGCTCATGTCCATAGGCAGCGCGCGCCATTGCTTGATCGCCAGATAGACCAGATAGGCCACGCCAAACCATTTGATCGCATAGAACGCGGTGGCCGATGCGGTGAGGATCGCGCCGACCCCGGCGCCGACAATTGCAATCTGTACCGCCAGGCCGACTTGCAGGCCCAGCGCGTTCCAGTAGCCGCGCCAGAAACCGTATTGCAGACCGCTGGACATCGACGCAATGGCGCCCGCGCCCGGGGACAGACTGATCACCCAGCAGGCGGCAAAGAATGCCAGCCATGTTTGAAGCTCCATCGCACACCTCGACTGTGAATCGTGACAGACGTCAAAGCTAATGCGGTTTGGCGCGGATGACTACCGATTTTTGCTGGATGGTCCGGGCGCGGCTGATGGCCTCTTCGCGAGCAAGCCCGCTCCCACATTGGATTTGTGTCGATCACAGATCCAATGTAGGAGCGGGCTTGCTCGCGAAGGCGTCAGATCAGACGCCCGAAGACTACTTTTCGAAACCGCTCGAAGGAAACACATCACTCCCGCGCCAGCGCCGCACCGAACGCTGGAAGAACAGGCTGTTCGGCACTTGCACCATGGCACTGCCTGTTCCCAGTTCCTCGGCTTCGATCAATGTGGTGTACAGCAGATTGATCGCCACCACCCGGCCCTTGACGCCGGGCTTGTCGGTGGTGTCCACCAGCTCGACCACATCGCCGAGGCGGAACGGGCCGACGGTGAAGATCAGAATCGCGCACAGCAGGTTCGACAGCACACTCCACATCGCGAAGAACGCCACCGCCGCCACCGCGACGAAACCCGACAGCGCCGTCCACAACACCGTGGCCGACACCCCGAGGCGTTCCAGCACAAAGATCAGCGCGCTGCCCATGATCAGCCAGCGCAGACCACCACGCAGCGGCATCAGCAGCTGCGGCGGAAACGGGTAGCGCTCACCCAGACGGGTCAGGCCTTTGGCAACGAAGCGCTGAGCGAGATAACCCGCCAGCAGGATCAGCAGAATCTGCACACCGAGCCAGATCGGCTCGACCCACACCACCGGCAATGGCCACTTGAACGCGTCCATCAGGACAACGCCTCCAGCTCCGCCTGCATGCTTTCCAGGGTTTCCAGCGCTTCCATCCACGCTTCTTCGAGCTCGGCTTCGCGCACCTTCAATTTGGCCTGCTCGGCCAGCAGATCACGCAACTCGTTCTTGCGTGCCGGCTCGTAAATGTCGCTGTCGCCGAGGCTGGCATCGACCTTCGCCAGCTTCTCGTGAAGCTTGCCCAGTTCGGCTTCGAGCTTGTCGGCCTCGCGCTTGTGCGGTGCCAGTTGCTGACGCAATGCAGCGGCGGCCTGGCGCTGAGCCTTCTTGTCGGTCTTGTCCGGATTGACCGGAGTGTTGCTGACCGGCGCATTGCGCTGACGGTATTCCACCAGCCAGCGCGCGTAGTCTTCGAGGTCGCCATCGAACTCTTCGACCTTGCCATCGGCGACCAGGTAGAAGTTGTCGGTGGTGCTCTTGAGCAAGTGCCGATCGTGAGACACCACCAATACCGCACCGCTGAATTCCTGCAGCGCCATAGTCAGCGCCAGGCGCATTTCCAGGTCGAGGTGGTTGGTCGGTTCGTCGAGCAGCAGCAGGTTCGGCCGTTCCCAGGCGATCAATGCCAGCGCCAGACGCGCTTTCTCGCCACCGGAGAAATTCAGCACCGGCTCGTCGATGCGTGCGCCACGGAAGTCAAAACCACCGAGGAAGTCGCGCAGAGTCTGTTCACGTTCGGTCGGCGCCAGACGCTGCAAATGCAGCAGCGGGCTGGCCTTGGCATCCAGCGAGTCGAGCTGATGCTGGGCGAAATAACCGACCACGGTGTTCTCGCCACGGGTCAGGCGTCCGGCCAGCGGCTCGAGTTCGCCAGCAAGGTTCTTGATCAGCGTCGATTTACCCGCGCCGTTCGGTCCGAGCAAACCGATCCGCGCACCCGGGGTCAGTTGCAGCTTGACCTTCTCCAGGATGGTTTTATCGCCGTAACCCAGACGCGCATCGGACAGGTCGATCAGCGGACTGGAGATCTTGGTCGATTCGCGGAACACGAAATCGAACGGCGAATCGACGTGGGCCGCCGACAGCTCTTCCATGCGCTCCAGGGCCTTGATCCGGCTCTGCGCCTGACGGGCCTTGGTGGCCTGGGCCTTGAAGCGGGCGATGTAGCTTTCCATGTGCGCACGTTGCGCCTGCTGCTTCTCGTAGGCCTGTTGCTGCTGGGCCAGACGTTCGGCACGGGCGCGTTCGAACGCGGTGTAGCCACCACGGTAGAGGGTCAGTTTGCGCTGATCGACATGGGCCACGTGATCGACCACTTCATCGAGGAAGTCACGGTCGTGGGAAATCAGCAGCAGGGTGCCCGGGTAGCTTTTCAGCCACTCTTCGAGCCAGATGATCGCGTCGAGATCCAGGTGGTTGGTCGGTTCGTCGAGCAACAACAAGTCCGACGGACACATCAAGGCCTGCGCCAGGTTCAGACGCATCCGCCAGCCACCGGAGAAATCTCCTACCTGACGATCCATCTGTTCATTGGTGAAACCGAGACCAGCCAGCAACTTGCGCGCCCGCGCATCGGCGGTATAGCCGTCGGCGCTGTCGAGTTCGGCGTGCAGACGGGCCAGAGCCGTGCCATCGTGGGCCGCTTCGGCGGCGGCGAGGTCACGTTGCACTTCGCGTAGACGCAGGTCGCCATCGAGCACATAGTCGACCGCCAGGCGTTCGAGCGTGTCGACCTCCTGGCGCATGTGCGCGATCCGCCAGTCGGCCGGCAGCAGGCAATCGCCCGAGTCCGGGTGCAACTCGCCGCGCAGCAAGGCAAACAGGCTGGATTTGCCGGCGCCGTTGGCACCGATGAGGCCGGCTTTGTGGCCGGCGTGCAGGGTCAGCTCGGCGTCTTCTAGCAGACGTTGCGGGCCACGCTGTAAAGTCAGGTTCTGAAGTCGGATCATAATGGCGGCGGAGTCTACCAGCTTCGCTCACAACTGGCGCGAGTAGCACGATGTCCTCTGACCTGTGGAGCTTTTCCCTTGCCATCTACGCCCGACCGGGCGTGGAACCTGCTTGCCTGCAACTGCAAACGGCGGGGGCCAATGTCTGCCTGCTGCTGTGTGGCTTATGGCTGGAACAGCGCGGCGCGGCCTGCGACGAACAGCGCGTGCAGCAGCTGAAAACGCTGGTGGGGCCGTGGGATGTGGAGGTGGTGCAGCCACTGCGTGCGTTGCGTACTCAGTGGAAAACCCTGGCCGAGGAAGATCCGGTGCTCAAGGGGCTGCGAGCACAAATGAAGGCGCTGGAGCTGGAAGCCGAACGGCATCTGCTGTGGCAACTGGAACAGGTTGCACAGGATTGGCCGCGCGATGACGCATCAGCGTCGGGGGAGTGGCTGGAGAGTCTGACGGGATCGGCCGCCAGCCCGAACCGCGACGCGCTGCAAGTGCTGCGCGTCGCGGCAACCGGCACTTAGGAAGCGCTGGTCGGGTTGCTGCTGGCGCTCGACGCAGCGGCTGGCGTTGGCGCAGTCGTGGTGGTCGAGGTGGAAGCGGCTGGAGCAGGCGCGGCGGCCGGCGCCGGAGCGGCTGGCTTGGCGGCAGGTGCAGTCGCCGGCTTGGCGGCAGCTGGTTTGGCAGCAGCCGGTTTTTTCGCGGCAGGTTTTGCAGCTGGCTTGGCGGCGGGTTTAGCGGCTGGCTTTGCGGCTACTGGTTTGGCGGCAGGCTTGGCTGCAGCGGTCGCAGGTTTTGCTGCTGCAGGTTTGGCAGCGGTTTTAGCGGCAGGCTTGGCCGCTGGTTTGGCAGCAACCTTGGCAGCAGGTTTTGCCGCGACTGGTTTGGCCGCAGTCTTGGCTGCCGGTTTTGCAGCGGCGGTTTTCGCGGCAGGTTTGGCAGCCGGTTTTACCGCTACTTTGGCAGCTGGTTTAGCAGCAGCGGTTTTTGCCGGAGCGACTTTGCGCGCAGCAGGTTTTGCTGCTGGCTTGGCAGCCGGTTTTGTCGCTGCAGGTTTGGCAGCGGCAGTACGTGCGGCCGGTTTCGCAGCGCTCGCCGCAGCCGGTTTTTTCAATGCGGTTTTTGCAGCAGGTTTGGCGGCGGTTTTAGCCGGTGCCTTGGCTGCTGGTTGGGCTGCCGGTTTTGCCGCAGCGGTTTTCGCCGGGGCTTTCGCCGCAGCAGGTTTGGCTGCCGCTTTTTTCGCAGGCGCTGCTGCTGGTTTGGCGGCGCGGGAGGACAGCGCTTTGCCGGCAGCCTCTTGCACACGGCCGACACCCTGGGCCAGTTTCAGGCTTTCCTGGGCATCACGCTTGAGTTGCAGAATGTAGCCGCGGGTGTCGGATTGACGCCCCTTCAGCGCGTCGAGCAAGTCTTCGAGTTCTTTGACGGCAGCCTTGGCCTTGTTCTGCGCCTTGGCTTTACCGGCAGTGGCCGCGTCCTGCAATTTGGTACGGGACTTGTGCAGTTTTTCTTGCGCCTTGCCGCGTTGCTTTTCCAGTTTGGCGAGCAGTTTTTCAGCATCAGCCAAGGCTTGGGAGCAAGCGTTTTCCAAATGCTCGAGCAGGCTGCCCGAGAGTTGTTGGAGTAGGTGCAACGGAGTGTTTACAGGCTTCTTGGTGGCCGACATGGTTTACCTCCTGGCTGACGTGAGTGCGGCTCATACTAGACCTCTGCAGTTACCGCCGCTAGGTCATCTTGACAGTATCGAAACCGTTGCGTTGCAACGAAGTGAAAATGTTCTGCACAAAGACAAAAGCAGTTCACCGTTGCAGACCTTCGCGCTGGCATAATCGCCCGCATCTCAGGACGGAGAGTGCCCATGTCGCGCTACCTTTTTTTATCCCTCTGGATGATTTTTTCCGCCGCCCACGCCGACGAAAAAACCACCGCGAACGATGCTCACGATCTGGCCTACAGCCTCGGTGCCAGCCTCGGTGAACGCTTGCGCCAAGAGGTGCCGCAATTGCAGATTCAGGCATTGGTCGAAGGTTTGCAGCAGGCCTATCAAGGCAAGCCGCTGGCCCTGAGCGAAGCGCGGATCGAGCAGATCCTGGCCGATCACGAATCGCAAAACGCCGAACACTCGTCGCTGCCTTCCAGTGATGCCGCGATGGAAAACGAGCAGCGTTTTCTCACCGCCGAAAAAGCCAAACCGGGTGTGAAGGAATTGGCCGACGGCATCCTGCTGACCGAGCTGAGCCCGGGCACTGGCCCCAAGGCCGGGCCGGATGGAAAAGTGCAGGTGCTGTATGTCGGTCGCCTGCCGGATGGCACCGTGTTCGATCAGAACACTCAGCCACAATGGTTCAGCCTCGACAGCGTGATTGCCGGGTGGCGTACGGCGTTGCAGAACATGCCGGTTGGCGCGAAGTGGCGACTGGTGATTCCATCGGATCAGGCTTATGGCGCCGATGGTGCGGGCGATCTGATCGCGCCGTTTACACCGCTGGTGTTTGAAGTCGAATTGCGCGGTGCAACGAGCTGAGCGCAGCCGACGCGCAGGCATGAAAAAACGCGGTGCGCTTTCGGCGCACCGCGTTTTTTCATGTCGGCGCGAAACGAATCAGGCCTGAACCGGATCTTCCTGCTTGTGTGCGGTGTGCAGCACTTCGATCAGACAGTCTTCCAGCTCGAAGCGCTCGTGCAGCAGGCCACCCAGTTCCTTGAACTTCTCGGCAACGCATTTGCCTTCATCGCAAAGGTCGTTGAAGGCGAGGAGTTTTTCGGTGATGACGTCGATACGCGGATAGAGGGTTTCGGCAAGCTCGAGGCCGCGCTTGTCGTTGAACGCCTTGGCTTCGCCGGTCAGCTGTTCGTAAATCTCGAAGTGCCCGGCCGAGACGTAATCGACCAGCACGCCGCAGAATTCAAGCAAGGGTTTACGGTTCTCGGACAGAGCCTGGGGTTTGTCACCCAACTTGTCGTAGGCACCGATCAGATCTTCACGCTCCTGCAACCAGCGGTCGATCAGCAGATGAACTCCACCCCAGCGTTCCTGAGCATTCTGACAACTTTCGAGCATGGCGATCTCTCTTCCCTTGTGGGTCATGCTGCTCTACACCCGCGCCCCTCTTCTGGCTTTTATCGCTTGGAGGCCGACCGGGCAGAGCGTCATCGAGCAACATAAATCCAATGACACGTGCGGGCCAGATTATGCCCGCACGCCTATGGCTTCAAGGTACGCAGGAGATAAAGTTCATACAAGTGTTTAATCCCCGACCAGCGCCCGGTGCGACGCTTCGCCGCTGAGCGGTCGCTGCAGCGCGCTCCAGACCAGACGCAGTAACTGGTAAACCGCAAGGATCGACATCGCCACAAAGAACAGCAGACTCCATTCCGGGATGCTCAAATCGAACAGCGTCCAGGAAATTTCCGCGCAATCGACACCGCCCTTGAACATCCGCAGCGTTGCGCACAACCACGGCAGGTTGCTGAACAGCGCTTCGGAATCGGGCGCGCAACTGGTCATTTGCACCAGCGGATCACTCTGCAACAACACCTGCCGCCAGGCCGCCGTGGTTCCGCCCAGGCTCAGGCCAAGCGCGGCCGCCCAATAGAGCGACAGGCCGACACGCCGTGGGCCGTGAATCGCCGCCAGCCCGCAACAGACCATCAGCAACGCCATGAAGAAGCGTTGCGCCAGGCACAGACTGCAGGGCGTCAGCCCGACCGCGTATTCGAGGTAATAGGAAGCTCCCAGGGCCAGTGCGCCTGCAGTGAAAGCCGTAAAAAACAAGGAGCGTGAACAGGCCAACGACATGGCTTTTCCGTAGCAGTGGAGACAGGCAGTTACGGTAGAGGAAAGCTTGTCAGCCTTTCAAGGCAGGTGCCTGGCGACAGTTCACCAGAAGTGTAGGGAAAACCCGACAGGCGCGAGAGGAATAGGTGTAGTCCGCTGTAGGACTTTGCCCAACACGCCCGCCAGAGGTAATTATTCGCTCACTGAACGTTGACGAGGGAGTGGCCTCCCTCGTGATTTCAGGCGCGAACCGGCACCGGCAACGGCGCGGCCAGCAGGCGTTCATCCAGCAGTCCGAGACCTTCCTGGAACAACTGGTTGCTGCGCTCGGTATCACCCAGTTGCGCGAGCAGGCGCGCCAACTCGGCGCAGGCTTCCGGGTTACGCTGCACCCGCAGACTGCTTTCCAGATAATCCCGTGCCTTGCCCCACAAGCTGGTTTGCAGACAGAGACGACCGAGGGTCAGCAACAGGCTTGGATCAGCCGGATGCTCCTTGAGCCAGCCTTCGGCGGTCTGCAACTGACGCGCCGGATCGCTGCCGCGCACCAGGCCATAAAGACGTGCAAGATGGCTGTCGTACTTGCGCTTGAGGGCGCTGCGCAGGACTTCTTCCGCCTCGACCTGAGCCCCCAGCTGACGCAGTTGTTCGGCGTATGCCAGCACCAGCGCCGGCTCCTGACGCTGCGCGGAAGTCAATTGCTCCCAGGCACGCGTGAGTGACTGCAGACCGACTTTGCCGTCCTCGTCACGATGCGCCGCCAGGGACAGGTTGTTGCCCCAGGCACGCCGTTCGAGTTCCGCCAGCTCGGCCGGCGGCAACACCTTGTCCTTGCGCAGTTCCGGCAACAGGCGAATGACCGCCGCCCAGTCGCCACGCTGCTGATGCAGACGCTGCAACTGTCGCAAGGTCTGCACGTTATGCGGATGCCGCTCGTGCATCGCTTGCAGGGTCACCAGGGCGCCGTCAGTGTCACCACGATCGGTCTGCAACTGCGCGTGACTCAAGGCAATCGCCAGTTCGGCCTGAGGCTGGCGCTCCAGCGCACGCTCGAGCAACTGATCACACTCCTCGTACTTGCCTTGTTCGTTGGCCGCGCGTGCCGCGCCGAGGTAATACAACAGCGGCTGGCGCTCGGCCTCGGCGGCGCGAGCGAGGTGACGTTGCGCGCTGGCCCAGCGACCTTCGGCCAGATCCAGCTGACCGTGTTCGATGGCCACCTGCACCCGACGGCTTCGGTTGCGCCGTGACCACGGATTGACCACGCCACCGGACGTCATGACCAGCTCGACCAGAGCCTTGATGCCCCAAATCAACAGCCACAACACCGCAATCAGCGCCAGCGTCGCCCACAGGCTCGATTCATAGCGAAAGCTCTTGTAGGCAACCAGCACGTAACCGGAATGCTCGGCAATCGCCAGGCCCAGCGCCGCCGTCGCGGCGATCACCAGAAACACGATCACATACAGGCGTTTCATGGCGTGGTCTCCTGCGCGGTGTTGGCGGCAGGTTTGGCGAACGGTTTGACCGATTCTTCAGCGTTGACGTTACGGCGTTCCAGGTAAGCCTGCACCGCGCTCAACGTGCCGGTCAGGTCCGGGGTCTTGACCGTCACAGGTTGCTGGCTCAACTCGGCAACCTGTTCGAGCATGATTTTGCTCTGCGGATTATCCGGATTGAAATTGCCCTTGAGCACGTCCCGCGCTTCGGTCAGTGCCTGGCTGTAGACCGGCCCCTGGCCATTGAGCGCCGCCCATTGCGCCTGCTCCAGCGCCAGACTCAGCGCCAGGCGTACCTGACTCAGACTTTGCCCGGCCAGCAGTGGCTTCACATTCTTGTCGGCATTGAAATCGATGCGGATGTAGCGCGACACCTGATCCCACCACTGCGCCCAGCGACTGGCACCATCGCCGTCAGCGGTCAGGCCCAGCAGCGATTCGCCGCGATCCTTGTACTCCGGCGCCAGCTCGGTCAGTTGGATGACCTGATCACGCAAGGCTCCGATGCGCAGGAACAGCCCGGTGCGATCCGGCTGCTCGGTGCTGCGCAGGGCGACGAGGGTCTTGGCCACTTGCTCGCGGGCGGCGAACGAGCCGGGATCGTTCTGTTCACGGAGGATTTCGTCGGCACCCTGCACCAGCGCCTGGGCGCTGCTGATGTCCTGCAGGGCCGAGAGGCGCAGGCTGGCCAGACGCAGCAGATGCTCGGCCTCGGCCAGACGCCAGTCCTTGCGGCTGGCGCCGAGGACGGTTTCCAGACGCTGGTTGAGGCGCTGCTGATCACCCTGCAGTTGCGTCACCAGACGCTGGCGCTCGGCGAGTTCATCGGCACCGGGCAGTTGCGCGAGGCGCTCGGTCAGGCGCTGTTCGTTGAGCTTGAGGCTCTGCGCCTGATCGTTCAACGCCTGCACCTGATCGGACTGCTGTGCGGTGTTGGTCTGCAGGTGACGCACCTGCCAGACACCCCAGCCACCGATCGCCACGCCGGCAGCGCCGAGCAACAGGGCGACAATGGCCAGTCCGTTGCCTCGGCGCGGCTCTTTGGCCGGCGGTGGAGTTTCAACCTGGGCATCGATCACAGGCTGGACATCATCTTTAGGCAAGGCTGTTTCGCTCACGTATCCATCCTTTGCATTAGAGAACGGGCACGGGATGCTCCCGTAACGCCGTCAGCAAAGCCGCGGCACTCGCGCCGCGGCAATCCACAACTGTTCGGGCCCCGGCGGCACGTGCCAGCTCGGCAACCCTTGGGCTTGGCACAAACAACGGCAACTGCGCAATTGACGGCCAGGCATCGCCGGCCATCTGGCGCAAGTGCTCGAAACCCTGTCCACTGCTGACCACCAGCCCGTTCAAGCGTTCCGCTGCAATCCGCCGCGGCAGCTCTTGCGGCGGGTAGGCCGGCAGGTCACGCCGATACAACTCCAGATACTCGACACTAGCACCAAGCGCGCGCAGGCGCTCGGCGAGCAGCTCGCGGCCACCCTCGCCACGCAGGATCAGCACCTGCGCGCCGGGCTCGGTGACCGCCTCGCGCAGACGCGACAATTGCAGCAGGGCTTCACTGTCATCGCCGTCGGCGGGAAAGTGTACGTCGAGACCGTGATCGCGAAGAATCTGCGCGGTCGCCGCGCCGACGCTGAACCACGGCATCGACAACGACCGAGGTCCATAAGCGTCCAGCAGATCAAGAGCAATCCGCGCCGCCGGCTTGCTGACCACGATGACCACGCTGCAACCCGAAAGCCGCGCCAGCGCCTGACGTATCTTGGCAGAGACCGGCAGCGGCGCTATGTCCAGAAGCGGCAGGCAACTGCTGAAAATCCCCTGTCCGGCCAACTCCGCGGCCAGCGCCGCACAGTCATCCGCAGGGCGCGTCAGCAGCAGGCGCCAGCCAGTCACTCGTGACCTGCCTCGCCATACACCGCTTTGAGAATGTCGTCGGCACCCTGGCTGAGCAAGTCTTCGGCAACCTTCACCCCCAGCGTCTCGGCATCGGCACGCGGCGCACGCGCCTCGGCGCTGAGCAGCTTGCCACCACTCGGTTCGCCCACCAGCCCACGCAACCACAACTGCTCACCTTCAAGCACGGCATAGCAGGCAATCGGCACCTGGCAGCCGCCATTCAGATGTTTGTTGAGGGCACGTTCAGCGGTCACGCGCGAAGCGGTGTCGGCGTGATGCAACGGTGCGAGCAAGGCGTGGATTTGCGTGTCGGCGCTGCGGCACTCGATGCCAACGGCGCCCTGGCCACCGGCCGGCAGGCTGTCGTCGACGCTGATGGCCGAGGTGATGCGGTCTTCGAAACCGAGACGGATCAGACCGGCCGCCGCGAGGATGATCGCGTCGTATTCGCCGGCATCGAGTTTGGCCAGACGGGTGTTGACGTTACCGCGCAGGAAGCGGATTTCCAGATCAGGACGACGGGTCAGCAACTGCGCCTGACGCCGCAGGCTGGAGGTGCCGACGATGGCGCCGGCAGGCAGCGCATCCAGGCTGGCGTAGGTATTGGAAACGAAAGCATCACGCGGGTCTTCGCGTTCGCAGATGCAGAACAGGCCAAGGCCTTCGGGGAAGTCCATCGGCACGTCTTTCATCGAGTGCACAGCGATGTCGGCGTCGTTTTCCAGCAGCGCGGTTTCCAGTTCCTTGACGAACAGGCCCTTGCCGCCGATTTTCGACAGCGGCGAGTCGAGCAGCTTGTCACCGCGACTGACCATGGGCACCAGCGTCACCAGCAAACCCGGATGGGCCGCTTGCAGACGGGCTTTGACGTATTCGGCCTGCCAGAGGGCCAGCGCACTTTTACGGGTGGCGATGCGGATTTCGCGAGAGGACATGGATCAATCCGTACTGAATAGATACGGCGGATAATAACAGCTCAGCCAAATCCACTTTGACTTGAATCAGAAACGGCGTGGCCTCCCTGGCCTGCGATGCCCGGTAGAAGAAAGTGAAACCAAGCGCGAAGGCCGGGTCAGAGGCCCTGCATCATCTTGCGCACACCGGCCACATGTCGACGACTGACGATCAGCGCATCACCATTGAGGCCTTTGAGGAACAGCTGGAAATGCCCCAGCGGCGTGCGTTGCAGACGCTCGATGCGGTCACGGGCGACCAGCGCGTTACGGTGGATACGCACGAAACGCTCGCCGAACTCGTCTTCAAGGGCCTTGAGGGGTTCGTCCAGCAGAACCTCGCCGCTTTCATGGCGCAGGGTCACGTATTTGTGATCGGCAATGAAATAGACCACCTGATCCAGCGGGATCAGCTCGATCCCTTTGCGGGTCCGGGCGCTGATATGGCTGCGCGGGCCGTTACCGCTCTCGGCGGCGGGACGGGTCAGGGCCGAGAGTTGCGCCCGGTTGGGACGTTCAGCCCGTTTCAGGGCGTCATGCAGATGTTCGGTTCGCACGGGTTTCACCACATAGCCCACGGCGCTGGCCTGCAGGGCTTCCACGGCAAATTCATCGGGGCCGGTGCAAAACACCACGGCCGGCGGCGTTTCGCGCTCGCACAGACGGGCAGCGACCTGCAGGCCATCGAGGCCCGGCATGCGGATATCGAGCAGCACGATATCCGGCTTGTGGCTGTCGATCAGCGCCAGCGCCTCTTCGCCATTCGTGGCGCTGGGCTCCAGGACTGTATAACCCTCGAGCTCGCTTACCATTCGGCTTAGGCGCTCGCGAGCCAGTGGTTCGTCATCAACGATCAGGACATTCATATTGCGCTGGATTCCTGCGTGAGTCTCGCACAAGGATAGCGTAGACAGGTGAAGTGACGTCCGTCACCGCGATCCACGCTAAGACTAGCCCGAGCGCCAAAAAGTGCCGTACGTCGGCCAGCAATATTTGCCAGTGTCCGGGTCGTACTGCTCAAAGCCCGCTGTTTCCTGCGTTTTTCACGGGGTATGCCAAAGGACAAAACCACCCACCCCCTCTTCTTATAGTCGGCACTTGCGCGATCCGCAGTCGCGCCGACCCTTATGTCCAACTGTAGACGCTTGCCGGGCCGATATTGCTCAATCGAAAAATATCCTTGCGCAAATCCCCCGCAGACAGCGCCGACTATGAATGAGCAGATGAGAAAAAAACGTATCGACCGGTGTCAGCGACAGGATTGGCAACCCTGTTATTATCCGCGCCAGCGTTTCACGCCTTCTTTCTTCAAGCCGATACGAGCGAATTCATGAGCACTGACAAGACCAATCAGTCCTGGGGCGGCCGCTTCAGTGAACCCGTCGACGCCTTCGTCGCCCGCTTCACCGCCTCCGTCACCTTCGACCAGCGCCTGTATCGCCACGACATCATGGGCTCGATCGCCCACGCCACTATGCTGGCCAAGGTCGGCGTGCTGACCGATGCCGAGCGCGACAGCATCATCGACGGCCTGAAGACCATTCAGGGCGAAATCGAGGCCGGCCAGTTCGACTGGCGCGTCGACCTCGAAGACGTGCACATGAACATCGAAGCGCGCCTGACCGATCGCATCGGCATCACCGGCAAGAAACTGCACACCGGGCGCAGCCGTAATGACCAGGTCGCCACCGACATCCGGCTGTGGCTGCGTGACGAAATCGACCTGATCCTGGCCGAGATCACCCGCCTGCAAAAAGGCCTGCTGGAGCAGGCCGAGCGCGAAGCCGCGAGCATCATGCCCGGCTTCACTCACCTGCAAACTGCCCAGCCAGTGACCTTCGGCCACCACATGCTGGCCTGGTTCGAAATGCTCAGCCGCGACTACGAGCGTCTGGTCGACTGCCGCAAGCGCACCAACCGCATGCCACTGGGCAGCGCCGCGCTGGCCGGCACCACCTACCCGATCGACCGCGAATACACCGCGCAATTGTTGGGCTTCGACGCCGTCGGCGGCAACTCGCTGGACAACGTTTCCGATCGCGACTTCGCTATCGAATTCTGCTCGGCCGCGAGCATCGCGATGATGCACCTGTCGCGTTTCTCCGAAGAGCTGGTGCTGTGGACCAGCGCGCAGTTCCAGTTCATCGATCTGCCGGATCGTTTCTGCACCGGCAGCTCGATCATGCCGCAAAAGAAAAACCCGGACGTGCCGGAACTGGTACGCGGCAAAACCGGCCGTGTGTTCGGTGCGCTGATGGGCCTGCTGACCCTGATGAAAGGCCAGCCACTGGCCTACAACAAGGACAACCAGGAAGACAAAGAGCCGCTGTTCGACGCCGCCGACACCCTACGCGATTCGCTGCGCGCCTTTGCCGACATGATCCCGGCGATCAAGCCGAAGCACGCGATCATGCGCGAAGCGGCCCTGCGCGGTTTCTCCACCGCGACCGACCTGGCGGACTACCTGGTGCGCCGTGGCCTGCCGTTCCGTGACTGCCACGAAATCGTCGGTCACGCGGTGAAGTACGGCGTCGACACCGGCAAGGATCTGGCCGAGATGAGCCTGGAAGAACTGCGTCAGTTCAGCGACCAGATCGAGCAGGACGTGTTCGCCGTGCTGACCCTGGAAGGCTCGGTGAATGCCCGTGACCATATCGGCGGGACTGCGCCGGCGCAGGTCAAGGCCGCCGTGGCTCGCGGTCAGGCCCTCATCGCCAGCCGCTAAAGGTCAAAAGCTTCGCGAGCAGGCTCGCTCCCACAGTCTGGATTTGTTAATACAGTCCAAATGTGGGAGCGGGCTTGCTCGCGAATGCTGACTTCAGAACACTGCAAGACCTACTTCTTGGCTGCGATCATCGCCAAAAACGCCGGCATCGCCAATTCTTTGTCCGCCGCAATCTTCTGCACATGCGGATTCTGTTCAAGCCGCTCCAGCAGCGCCTTGGCCTTCGGCATCTCTGCCAGCAAATCGATCCCGAACAGTTTCTGTCCGACCGCACACGCCAGCGGCACGCTGTACAGGAAGTACACATCCGCGATGCTCAAACTGTCGCCCGCCACGTACGGGGCGAATTTGCCGTGTCGACCCAACGCCGCGAAACCCAGCAGCAACTCGGCTTTGGTTTTCTCCTTGATCGCTTCCGGTACCGCCGCGCCAAAGAAAGCTTCGCCATAACAGGCACGGCCCGGCAGCTCGATGTACAACTCGATTTCCTTGGCAATCGCCAGCACCTGCGCCCGCTCGAATGGATCGCTCGGCAGTAGCGGCGTGCCCTTCTGGGTCTGTTCGAGGTATTCAAGGATGATCGCGGTTTCGTTGATGAAACCCGCCTCGACGCCCAGCACCGGCACTTTGCCGCGTGGACTGATCGCCAATGATTCAGGTGTCGGCGTCGGGTAGAAGGTGACTTCTTCGAACGCCAGGCCCTTTTCCAGCAGCGCCAGCTTGACCATGTTGTAGTAGTTGCTGACAGCGAATCCGTAGAGCTTGAACATCACATAGCCTCCAGGCCGTGCGGGGTGGGCAGTCACTGTTTATAGATCGCCCGCCACGATCCTGCCAGCAGCATCACGCCGCTGAATGCGGGTAAACTGGCGCCTTTCCTTGAGGAGCCTGCCATGAGCGAGCCGACAGACATCGACAACGACGAAGAAGAGTTCACCGAGGCGACGTTGATCGAAGCCATCGAGAACCAGATCGAAAGCGACAACCCGCCAGCGGCCAAGGCGACCTACAACAAGCTGACTCTGGTGGGCGTCGAGCGCGAAGAGATCCTTAATCTGATGGCCCATGTGCTGGCCTACGAGATTGACGCGATGCTCGACGAAGACCGCGCGTTCAATACCGAGTGGTACGAAGCGGCGCTGCGTAAGTTGCCCGAGCTGCCACCGGAAAAGCAGTAAACCCCGATCCTGTAGGAGTGAGCCTGCTCGCGATTGCGTTCTTTCAGCAAAAAATCAGCTGACTGACACGGCGCAATCGCGAGCAGGCTCACTCCTACAATGTTTGTTACGTATCTGCCGCACCATCTCCAGGCCCCTGACTACACTGCACTCCACCTCGAAAGGAAAAACCCGGCCACCGGCACTGGACATGCCGCAAAAGCGGGTTCACCTTAGGGGCGCTGTCGTCCAATTCCTAGAAAGTCTGGAGTCCTTATGTCGCTTACCCCTGAGCTGGTTGCCGAACTGGAAGTCCTCGCACTCTTCAACCTGGACAGTTCCCAGGAAGGTTTGAAAATTCATCAGACCGCTGCCCCGAAACATATCGCCGCCGCCAAACGCCTCTTCGAGAAAGAACTCACCGACCAGCCTGATGGCGGGTATCTGACCAGCCTGGGTCGCGATGCCGCGCAAAATGTGCAAACCGTGCTGACCATTCTGAGAGAGCAGGAAACAGCCTGATCCCCCCCGTCTTTGCCCACGGGAACTCCTGCCACGGGATTTCCGCGGGCCCACCCGGCACCCCGCGCTAAAAATCTGACGTCAAAAAACAAATTCAGCTTAAAAGTCCCGCTGCGCAAAGGCTAAACTGCCTCCCATTCCGAGACCCTCTTCGTCCGAGCCTGCGAGCCGGTTTGAGCTGACATGACGCGCACCCATGAAATCCGCCCCGACCTGGACGAAGGCATCGACCGCAAGGTGCTCAGCCAGCTGCGCGCGCGTTTTCTCAAACTCAATGAAGGCCGGCTCGGCCGGGCACTTGAAGGTCTGTCGAGCCGCCAGCAAGGCGTACTGACCCTGCTGCCACTGTTCTTCCACGTCAATCACCCGCTGTTGCCGGGCTATGTTTCCGGCAGCACCCCCGCCGGGCTGTCCAACTATGAGCCGGACGCCAGCGCCCTCGCCGAAGCGCAGCGCCTGACCCGCTCGTTCTCCTACAAGCCGCGCCATGGCAGCAACCCGCCTCGGCCGATTCACGGACTGTTTCTGATGGGCAGCCTCGGCACCCTGGCTCAGGCCGATCAGAGCGACATGGACGTGTGGGTTTGCCACGCACCGGACCTGAGCGAAAACGAACTCGCCGAACTGCGCAAAAAATGCCAGCTCCTCGAAGCCTGGGCCGCGACCCAAGGCGCCGAGGCGCACTTCTTCCTGATCGATCCGGTGCGCTTCGTCAAAGGCGAACGCGACACCCAGCTTAGCTCCGAAAACTGCGGCAGCACTCAGCACTATCTGTTGCTGGACGAGTTTTATCGCACCGCGATCTGGCTGGCCGGGCGCACACCGATCTGGTGGCTGGTGCCGGTCTACGAAGAAACCGCCTACGACCAGTACACCCACACCCTGCTGTCCAAGCGCTTCATTCGCGCCGACGAGACACTTGATCTCGGGCATCTGGCGACGATTCCGCCGGGCGAGTTCATCGGCGCCGGCCTGTGGCAATTGTTCAAGGGCATCGAGTCGCCCTACAAGTCGGTGCTCAAGCTGTTGCTGACCGAGGTCTACGCCAGCGAGCACCCGAACGTGCAGTGCCTGAGCCTGCGCTACAAGCAGGCCGTGTTCGCCAATCAGCTGGATCTGGATGAGCTGGATCCGTACATGGTGGTGTACCGACGCATCGAGGAATACCTCAGCGCCCGCAACGAGCCGGAGCGGCTGGAGCTGGTGCGGCGCGCGCTTTATCTCAAGGTCAACCGCAAGCTTACCGGCAACAGCCGCACCCAGAGCTGGCAGCGCTCGCTGCTGGAGCGCCTGGCCCACGAGTGGCATTGGGATCAGCGGCAACTGGCCTTGCTCGACAGCCGCAGCCAGTGGAAAGTCCGCCAGGTCAGTGCCGAACGCCGCGCCCTGGTCAATGAACTGAACTACAGTTATCGCTTCCTGACCCAGTTCGCCCGCAGCGAACAGACCGTCAGCCTGATCAACAAGCGCGACCTCAATGTGCTCGGCCGCCGCTTGTACGCCGCGTTCGAACGCAAGGCCGACAAGGTCGAGTTCATCAATCCCGGCATCGCCCCGGATCTGGCCGAAGACACCTTGACCCTGGTGCAGTCGCCGAACAAAAAAGAGCCCGGGCAAACCCAGTGGGGCCTGTACAACGGCAGCCTGACCGCGCTGGAGTGGGAACACTTCGCGCCGATCAAGCGCAGCCGTGAGCTGCTCGAACTGCTGACCTGGTGCCACCGCAACGGCGTGATCGACAGCAGCACCCGCCTGGCCCTGCACCCCGGCACCAGCGACTTGAGCGAGTTCGAACTGTTCAACCTGCTCGGCAGCCTGCAGCAGTGCATTGCCCTGCCCTTGCCGACCGTCGCCGAAGAACCGCTGCTGCGCGCCGCGGTGCCGAGCGAAGTGCTGATCCTGGTCAACGTCGGTGTCGATCCGCTCAAGCATCACCGCGACCTGAACATCCTGATGACCACCGAACGCACCGACTCGCTGAGTTACGCCGGGGTGCGCGAAAACCTTGTGCTGACCCTCGATCAGGTCACGCTCAACAGCTGGAACGAAGTGCTGGTCAACCGTTTCGACGGCCCCCACGCGCTGCTCGATTGCCTGCGTGACTACCTCAACAACCTGCCGCGCGGCCCACAGCAGCCGTCATTGAAAGTGCGCTGCTTCTGCCACAACCGCGCGCAGTTCATTGCCCGGCGCGTCGAAGAAGTCATCGACACCGCGCAGACCCTGCTGCTCAGCGAGCTCAATCACCGCTACCTGATTCAGGTGCAACAGCACTATCACGTGCTGGAGCTGGTGCCGGGCCAGGTCAACCATGTCGCGCTCGCTACCTTGCCGGCGCTGTTGGATTACCTCGGCGAAGAACAGCCGCGCTACAGCCCGCTGCACCTGGACCCGATGGCACTGGAGGATCACGATCTCGCGCTGATCCTGCCGATGGGCCAGCCGGAATCGATTCAGGTGTTCTACCGGATCACTGAACAACAGGCCGAGCTGTACGTGCTGGATGAGTTCAACGCGCTGTGGCAACAGCATCTGCCGTATCACGACGAACAGAGCCTGCTGGTGCCGCTGCAGCGTTTTCTGCAATCGATCCAGTACCGCCGTGAAGCGCTGCTGCCAATGGATGCCAGCCCGGCGGTTCTCGATATTTTGTATTACCAGCTGTTGCCCTCGGGCCCGGGCAGGGCTCGACGGGTCGAGGCTCGGCCAACGCCGCAGACACCGGTCAATAAACCGTTCTACGACGTACAGGCGATTGTCGGCAAAGCCGCACCCGGAGAGGTGCAGGTCACGCTGTATTGCAATCAACGGGAATTCAGCGAGCTGGAACATGGCGACCAATTGTTCCGCGTGGTCGCCCGGGAGATCGTCGAGCAACGCCGCGAGACCGAGCGCTATCGCTGCTACATCACCGACCTGGACCTCTCGGGCCTGCTCGGTGATGGTCAGAGTTCAAGCAATTTGTATTTGCGCTACAAGGCCGACCTGGAGCGCGCCCTGAACGAGGCGCTCGAACAAGTCTGAGGCGGGTTTATTCGCGGAAATCGCCGCCGTTGGCCGGCTGCGACTCAACTTCCAGCAAGGTCAGTTTCAGCGTCTTGCCGCCGGGCGCCGGCCAATCGATGTGCTGACCGACTTTCAGGCCGAGCAGCGCGCTGCCGACCGGCGCCAGGATCGAGATCTTGCCTTCGTCGGCGTTGGCGTCATTGGGATAGACCAGCGTCAGGTGATAGTCCTTGCCACTGCCTTCTTCGCGGCAGTGCACGCGGGAATTCATCGTCACGACATCAGCGGGCACTTCATCGTGGCCGACCAGTGTATCGGCGCGGTCCAGTTCGGTTTGCAGCGCGATCACGCCCGGCAGCGTGTCATCCAGGCTGTCGATCAGGCGCTCCAGACGTTGTACGTCCAGACGGGTAAGGGTGATGGAAGGTGCGGTCATGATCCGGGCAGACTCCTTTCTTCTGCACACAAAAAAAGCAAAACCCCGCCAAAAAAGACGGGGTTTTCACCAGGCCTCGATGGGTTGAGGCGTGTTCGGACACTATCACAGCTCAAAAAATATACAAGCCACCCTCCAGACCGGAGGAGACCCTTGTGGCGAGGGAGCTTGCTCCCGCTGGGGCGCGTAGCGGCCCTGAAATGCCTACGACTGCTGCGCAGCCGAGCGGGAGCAAGCTCCCTCGCCACAGATCGGATCAGGCTTGTGATTTTCGTGCGGCAGCTTGCTGGCAGATGATCCGACGGCGCTGATCGTCTGCCGAGCGCCATTCGCGAATATCCTCGACATGGCGGAAGCAGCCGAGACAAACCTTTTGTTCATCCAGCCGGCACACGCCGCTGCACGGCGAAGGCACGGCCGGGCTGATGTTGCTGTAAAGCGGCTTTGGCGGACGAACAGGTGCGGTGTCAGTCACGAAATCACAGACCTTCGAAATCGAATTCGACACCAGCTTGCTGCTTGACGATGCGCTCGAGCATCTCGCCCAGTTGCTCTTCGCTCTTGTCGCACATCCAGCGCTCGCTCTCTTCGTCGTAGTCGAAATGGAAACCGCCGGAGACCGCCGCCAACCACAGCTGACGCAACGGCTCCTGACGACTGAAGATCAGCTGCGTGCCGTTTTCAAACTTCACAGTCAGTACACCGGCCGAGCTTTCCAGGTCGATATCCAGGTCGCTTTCGTCAAAGATGTCCTCCAGTTTTTCCTGGGTTTCATCGACCAGATCGTGGAAACGCGCTTCGGACAAACTCATTGTGGCAACCTCAAAAAATGTCTGATCAGGCTCAAGCGCCGCAAGATACGGACGCTGCCGGCCGATTGCAAAGGATAACGACCAAGGGCCTGCCCCACTCCCGACACCAAAGCCTGTAGGAGTGAGCCTGCTCGCGAATGGCCGGCACATTCAACATTATTGCTGGCGGACACACCGCAATCGCGAGCAGGCTCACTCCTACAGGGCATTGCGCAAGCCCGGACAGCTTTGGGCAAGCCCCGCCGGACGGGAACCCCCTCGCATAGGCAAGCTGCCGGGTGGCCGGTATACTCCGGCGCAATTAACGCATTTTCAAGGATTTCGCCATGAAGCGCCTGATCTCTTCCCTTGCTGCGCTCGTCGCGGTTGCCTGCCTCGTTTCCGCCTGTGGTCAAAAAGGCCCGCTGTACCTGCCGGATGACGATCAGGACCCGGCCGAGCAAGCCAAGTCGTCGCAACAACAACCTGCCTCCAAGGCGCACAAGCACGACGTTTACCAATAAGGGATCGCCATGGACGCTTTTAACTACCGTGGCGGGGAGCTGTTCGCGGAAGGTGTGGCCCTGTCCGCCATCGCCGACCGCTTCGGCACGCCCACTTATGTCTACTCGCGTGCGCACATCGAAGCCCAATATCTGGCCTACGCCGATGCGCTGGCCGGCATGCCGCACCTGGTCTGCTACGCCGTCAAGGCCAACTCCAACCTTGGCGTGCTGAATGTCCTGGCCCGTCTCGGGGCCGGTTTCGACATCGTTTCCCGTGGCGAGCTGGAACGCGTACTGGCCGCTGGCGGCAGTGCCGACAAGATCGTGTTCTCCGGCGTCGGCAAGACCCGTGACGACATGCGTCGCGCGCTGGAAGTCGGCGTGCACTGCTTCAACGTCGAATCCACCGACGAGCTGGAGCGCCTGCAAGTCGTGGCAGCCGAGCTGGGTGTTCGCGCCCCGGTCTCGCTGCGCGTGAACCCGGACGTCGACGCCGGCACCCACCCGTACATTTCCACCGGTCTCAAAGAGAACAAGTTCGGCATCGCCATTGCCGACGCCGAAGACGTGTACGTGCGTGCCGCGCACCTGCCGAACCTGGAAGTGATCGGTGTCGACTGCCACATCGGCTCGCAACTGACCACCCTGCCGCCGTTCCTCGATGCCCTTGATCGCCTGCTGGATCTGGTCGACCGCCTCGGCGACTGCGGCATCCACCTGCGCCACATAGACCTCGGTGGTGGCCTGGGCGTGCGTTATCGCGATGAGGAGCCGCCACTGGCCGGCGACTACATCAAGGCCGTACGCGAGCGTCTGAATGGCCGTGACCTGGCGCTGGTGTTCGAACCAGGCCGCTTCATCGTCGCCAACGCCGGCGTGCTGCTGACTCAGGTCGAGTACCTCAAGCACACCGAACACAAGGATTTCGCCATCGTCGACGCGGCGATGAACGACCTGATCCGCCCGGCGCTGTATCAGGCCTGGATGGACATCACCGCGGTCAAGCCGCGCGACGCCGCCGCGCGCCAGTACGACGTGGTCGGCCCGATCTGCGAAACCGGCGATTTCCTCGCCAAGGATCGTGAGCTGGCGCTGGAAGAAGGCGACCTGCTGGCCGTGCATTCGGCCGGTGCCTACGGCTTCGTGATGAGTTCCAACTACAACACCCGTGGCCGTGCCGCTGAAGTGTTGGTAGACGGTGATCAGGTTTTTGAAGTGCGCCGCCGCGAAACCGTGGCCGAGCTGTTTGCCGGCGAAAGCCTGCTGCCGGAGTAACCCATGCTGCTGCGTTTTACCAAAATGCACGGCCTGGGCAATGACTTCATGGTTCTCGACCTGGTCAGCCAGCACGCGCATATTCAGCCCAAGCACGCCAAGCAATGGGGCGACCGGCACACCGGTATCGGTTTCGACCAGTTGCTGATCGTCGAAGCGCCGAGCAACCCGGACGTGGATTTCCGTTACCGGATCTTCAACTCCGATGGCTCGGAAGTGGAACAGTGCGGCAACGGTGCACGCTGCTTCGCGCGCTTCGTTCTGGACAAGCGCCTGACGGCCAAACGGCAGATTCGTGTCGAGACCAAGGGCGGCATCATCGAGCTGGACGTGCGTAACGACGGCCAGATCGGGGTGAACATGGGCGCGCCGCGCCTGGTGCCGGCGGACATTCCGTTCGATGCGCCGGCGCAGGCTACAAGCTATCAACTGGAGGTCGACGGCACCACGGTCGAGCTGGCCGCCGTGTCGATGGGCAATCCCCATGCGGTGCTGCGCGTACAGGACATCAACAACGCACCGGTGCATGAACTGGGGCCGAAAATCGAACACCACCCGCGCTTCCCGGCGCGGGTCAATGTCGGTTTCATCCAGGTCATCGACCGCAACCGTGCGCAGTTGCGCGTCTGGGAACGCGGCGCCGGGGAAACTCAGGCCTGTGGCACCGGCGCCTGCGCCGCCGCTGTAGCTGCAATCAGTCAGGGGTGGATGGATTCGCCGCTGATGATCGACCTGCCCGGCGGGCGTCTGTCCATTGAATGGGCAGGCCCTGGCCAACCGGTGCTGATGACCGGCCCGGCAGTGCGTGTATACGAAGGACAAGTGCGTCTTTGAGTGAGCAGAAGCCATGACCGATAAGCCTCAGGTACCCGCCCGACAGTCCGACGAATCAGCGTCCGAGAGCCTGGAGGCGGCAGCGGTTGCCGCATACCTCGAGGCTCATCCGGACTTCTTCGTCGAGCACGAAGAACTGCTGCCCGCCCTGCGCATTCCGCATCAGCGCGGTGACACCGTATCGCTGGTCGAACGGCAGATGAGCATCCTGCGCGACCGCAACATCGAGATGCGGCATCGCCTCTCGCAGTTGATGGACGTGGCCCGCGACAACGACCGCCTGTTCGACAAGACCCGCCGTCTGATCCTGTCGCTGATGGACGCCGCCAGCCTGGAAGACGTGGTGATCAGCGTCGAAGACAGCCTGCGTCAGGATTTTCAGGTGCCCTTTGTCAGCCTGATCCTGCTCGGCGACAACCCGGCGCCGGTTGGCCGCTGGGTGACCCATGCCGACGCGCAGACCGCGATCGGCGGCCTGCTCACCGAAGGCAAGAGCGTCAGCGGCACCCTGCGGGAACATGAGCTGGACTTCCTGTTCGGCGAAGAACAGCGCAAGCAGATCGGCTCAACTGCAGTGGTTGCGGTCAGCCATCAAGGCATCCACGGCATTCTGGCAATCGCCAGCCGTGACCCGCAGCATTACAAGAGTTCGGTCGGCACGCTGTTCCTCAGCTACATCGCCGAAGTCATGGGCCGCGTGCTGCCACGGGTCAACAGTTCCCTGCGCTCGGTACGCTGAGCATGGAACGACAACTGGACGCTTACTGCGAACACCTGCGCAGTGAGCGACAGGTGTCGCCGCACACCCTGTCGGCCTATCGCCGCGACCTCGATAAAGTCCTCGGCTGGTGCCTCAAGCAGAACATCGGCAGTTGGGCGGCGCTGGATATTCAGCGCCTGCGCAGCCTGATCGCCCGCCTGCATGCCCAGGGGCAGTCGTCGCGCAGTCTCGCCCGATTACTTTCAGCGGTGCGCGGGCTCTATCACTATCTGAATCGCGAAGGCCTGTGCGACCACGACCCGGCGACCGGTCTGGCGCCGCCGAAAGGCGAACGGCGCCTGCCAAAAACCCTCGACACCGACCGTGCGTTGCAACTGCTTGAAGGTGCGGTCGAGGACGATTTTCTCGCCCGTCGTGATCAGGCGATTCTCGAACTGTTCTATTCCTCGGGCCTGCGCCTGTCCGAGCTGACCGGGCTCAATCTCGATCAGCTGGATCTGGCCGACGGCATGGTTCAGGTGCTCGGCAAAGGCAGCAAGACCCGCTTATTGCCGGTCGGCAAAAAGGCTCGCGAAGCACTCGAGCAATGGCTGCCGCTGCGGGCCATGACCAACCCGGCCGACGACGCCGTGTTCGTCAGCCAGCAAGGCCGGCGTCTTGGTCCGCGGGCGATTCAGGTTCGGGTGAAACTGGCCGGCGCGCGCGAACTGGGGCAGAACCTGCACCCGCACATGCTGCGGCACTCTTTCGCCAGCCACTTGCTGGAATCCTCGCAGGATCTGCGCGCGGTGCAGGAACTGCTCGGCCACTCGGACATCAAGACCACGCAGATCTACACCCACCTGGACTTCCAGCACCTGGCGGCGGTCTACGACAGCGCCCATCCACGGGCCAAACGCAGCAAAGGCGACGATT
Source organism: Pseudomonas sp. MWU16-30322 (assembly GCF_020515535.1). Taxonomy (NCBI): domain Bacteria; kingdom Pseudomonadati; phylum Pseudomonadota; class Gammaproteobacteria; order Pseudomonadales; family Pseudomonadaceae; genus Pseudomonas; species Pseudomonas sp. MWU16-30322. The sequence goes on along the minus strand of NZ_JAIWYL010000007.1, from coordinate 381,565 downwards.
CATGAACATCCAGTTGATCACCTTCGACCTCGACGACACCCTGTGGGACACCGCCCCGGTGATCGTCAGCGCCGAAGCGGTATTGCGCCAGTGGTTGAGCGAACACGCACCCAATCTGGGCGCGGTGCCGGTGGAGCATCTGTGGGCGATTCGCGAGCGGGTGCTGGCCAGCGAACCGGGCCTCAAACATCGCATCAGCGCGCTACGCCGGCGCGTGCTGTTCCACGCGCTGGAAGAAGCCGGGTACGCCCACGGCGAAGCTTCCGATCTGGCCGACAAGAGTTTTGAAGTGTTCCTGCACGCGCGGCACCAGATCACGGTATTTCCCGAGGTCGAACCGACTCTGGAAATCCTCGCCAACCACTACGCCCTCGGCGTGGTCACCAACGGCAATGCCGACGTGCGTCGATTGGGCCTGGCGGATTACTTCAAGTTTGCGTTGTGCGCGGAAGACATCGGCATCGCCAAGCCGGATGTGCGGCTGTTTCACGAGGCGTTGCAGCGTGGTGGTGTGAGCGCTGATCTGGCGGTACACATTGGTGATCATCCCGGCGATGACATTGCCGGGGCACAGCAGGCAGGCATGCGCGCAATCTGGTTCAACCCGACGGGCAAGGTCTGGGAAGCCGAGCGCCTGCCGGATGCCGAGATCCGCAGCCTGACTGATTTGCCGGCGGTACTGGCGCGCTGGAATGCCACCTCCGCCTGATACACAACCGCTTTTTTTGTGGCGAGGGAGCTTGCTCCCGCTCGGCTGCGCAGCAGTCGTAAAACCAGCCAACACAATATTCCTGAAAAACTGCGCCTGCAGATTTTGGGGCCGCTTCGCGACCCAGCGGGAGCAAGCTCCCTCGCCACAAAGTCGCAGTGAACGAGCGCTTTTATTTCAGGCATGAAAAAGCCCGCAGCGACGGCGGGCTTTTTCAGCAAGCAAGCGGCACGCCTCAGATAGGGCGGCTGCCGTACTTGTTGTCCGGCTTCTTGGGCGGATCGGCGACCACATTGGCCTCCACTTCCTGCACCTTGCCGCCGCGCGCAAGGAATTCTTCCATGGCCTTGGCCAGGGCGTCGCGCTCCTTGTTCTTGGCTTCGATGCTCGGCAATTCGTCGATCGACACCGCAGCCTTGGCTTTGCCTTTGGCAGCCGGGGCCGGCGTATCGTCACCGCCATCGTCGTCAGCAACGTCTTCCGCTGCTGCTTCCAGGCCTTCCTCGGCCTCGTCTTCGTCGCCTACTTCGAGGTCGTCGTTTTCCAGATCATCGTCGCTCATGTTCTACCTCATGACTTGCGAAAAGCAGATTAGTTATAGACCAGCTTTGGCGACTGTCGAAAGTCGCCGTAAAAAAATCGGTAACCGCTGGTGACCAACGGTTTACGCCCCTTCACCGTGCAGGGTGGCGAGGACTTTACGGGCACCGCCATGATCACGGTGCTCGCCCAGATAAACGCCTTGCCAGGTTCCCAGAGCCAGTCGCCCTGCCGAAACCGGCAGACTGATCTGGCAGCCAAGTACGCTGGCCTTGAAGTGCGCCGGGAGGTCGTCCAGGCCTTCGTCGTTATGCTCATAGCCGTCTGTTCCTTGTGGGATCAGACGATTGAAAAATCGTTCGAAGTCGCGACGGACCGCCGGATCGGCGTTCTCGTTGATGGTCAACGACGCCGAGGTATGCTGCAGCCACAAATGCAACAGACCGACCCGGCACGCCTTGAGTTCAGGCAGGCCGGCGAGTAACTCGTCCGTTACCAGATGAAAGCCCCGGGGCCGTGCCCGCAGGGTTATCAGAGTCTGTTGCCACATACAGTTCTCCGCACGTTCGGGGCGCATTCTAGCGCGCTCTGGGAAAAAACAAAGGCCCTAATATTCCTGCAATGATGTAAGCCATTGGCCGCAGAAAAACGCTTGTCGTAAACACGACCAAAGCCGTACGAAAAATCCTTTCAGCCACTACCTGAATGACAAATTCCAGACAAAAAAATGCCCGGCAAGCCGGGCAAGTTTTTTCGATGCGCGTACTTACAGGTTGTAGCCGCGTTCGTTGTGTTGTGCCAGGTCCAGACCCACTGCCTCTTCTTCCTCGGTGGCACGCAGGCCCATGACCACGTCCAGTACCTTGAGGATGATGAAGGTGACGATCGCGGTGTAGATCACCGTGAAGCCGACACCTTTGCACTGAATCCACACTTGCGAAGCGATGTCGGTCACGGTGCCGAAGCCACCCAGCGCCGGCGCGGCGAACACGCCGGTGAGGATCGCGCCGAGGATACCGCCGATACCGTGCACGCCGAAGGCATCCAGGGAGTCGTCGTAACCGAGTTTGCGTTTCAGCGTGGTCGCGCAGAAGAAGCACACCACACCGGCCGCCAGACCGATGATCAGCGAGCCCATCGGGCCCACGGTACCGGCTGCCGGCGTGATTGCCACCAGACCTGCAACCACACCCGAGGCAATGCCCAGTGCGCTAGGTTTGCCGTGGGTGATCCACTCGGCGAACATCCAGCCCAGTGCAGCAGCAGCGGTAGCGATCTGAGTGACCAGCATCGCCATGCCGGCAGTGCCGTTGGCGGCCGCGGCGGAACCGGCGTTGAAGCCGAACCAGCCGACCCACAGCATCGCCGCGCCCATCAGGGTGTAACCAAGGTTGTGCGGTGCCATCGGGGTGGTCGGGAAGCCTTTGCGCTTGCCCAGCACCAGGCACGCCACCAGACCGGCGATACCGGCGTTGATGTGAACCACGGTGCCGCCGGCGAAATCGAGCACGCCCCAGTCGCCCAGCAGCGAACCCGGACCGCTCCAGACCATGTGCGCGATCGGCGCATACACCAGAGTGAACCAGACGCCCATGAACACCAGCATCGCGGAGAACTTCATGCGCTCGGCGAAGGCACCGACGATCAGCGCCGGGGTGATGATGGCGAAGGTCATTTGATAAGTGACGAACACCGCTTCAGGGAACAGTGCTGCCGGGCCGGTAATGCTGGCAGGCGTGATGCCCGCGAGGAAGGCCTTGGCAAAGCTGCCGACGAAGGAGTTCAGGTTGACGACGTTGGCTTCCATCCCGGTGGTGTCGAACGCCATGCTGTAGCCATAAAGGAACCACAGGATGGTGACCAGGCCGGTAATGGCGAAGCACTGCATCATCACCGAAAGAATGTTTTTCGACCGCACCATGCCGCCGTAGAACAGCGCGAGGCCGGGAATGGTCATGAACAGCACGAGGGCTGTGGAGGTCAGCATCCAGGCGGTGTCGCCGGAATTGAGGACTGGCGGCGCCACCGGATCTGCCGCCATAGCCAGGCCGGGCATTACGATGGACAACAGGGCGCCTAGCCCTGCGAATTTACGCAGAGTCATATTGTTTTCTCCTGGGGCGTTGGGTTTGTGGCGGCGTTTAGATCGCGTCGGTATCGGTTTCGCCGGTACGGATGCGGATCGCCTGTTCCAGATTGACCACGAAGATCTTGCCGTCACCGATCTTGCCGGTGTTGGCAGCCTTGGTGATCGCCTCGATCACCCGATCCAGATCCTTGTCGTCGATGGCAACGTCGATTTTCACCTTGGGCAGAAAATCGACCACATACTCCGCGCCGCGATACAGCTCGGTGTGACCCTTCTGCCGGCCGAAGCCTTTGACTTCAGTGACGGTAATGCCCTGCACGCCGATTTCGGACAGCGACTCGCGCACGTCGTCCAACTTGAACGGCTTGATGATGGCAGTGACTAGCTTCATGAAACTCTCTCCCGAATTGGTGGACTTGCCCCAGGAAAACAAACCCGACTCAAGTCTAAGCGCAGTGCCTGGCTTTGTAACGCATCGTCGGCCTTACCTGCCCGACTGACGCCAGCTAACCGCTGCTGACGAAACTCCCCGTCCCGCCTGCCGCACTGCATTCGTCACAGCGACTGCATCAGTGCATGGGTCACTACCGACTAAGCAGAAAGCTTGCCATCTCGCCAAATTCCCCTGATTTCAATCCCTTGGCCGCTGCCGCAGGCGCTCGCGCGCAAAACCCACGATGGATACGCACAACAACGGTGCGCTGCCGTCCGTCCGCTTGCGCGAAAAGCGTGCATCCATGCCTGCGCAAATGACTATAGACACTGCGTGATACACTGCCCGCCATTGTTTCCAGGACATCCACCATGCTCGCGCCCAAAGACTTCCTCGACGCCCTGAGCGGCACCGCCTCCCGCCTGTTCAGCGGCGACACCCCGCTGCCGAAAGCCGAAATCGAAAGCCAGTTCAAGATGCTGCTGCAAAGTGCGTTCAGCAAACTGGATCTGGTCAGCCGGGAAGAGTTTGACAGTCAGATGGTCGTACTGGCCCGCACTCGCGCTCGCCTCGAGAGCCTCGAAGCGAAAGTTGCCGAGATGGAAGCGAAGCTGACGCCGCCTGCGGAATAACAATCCCGAGTAGAAATGCCTTCAAGTTTGCGAAGAGAAGTTAAACCGCTCCTGCCAAAGCAGGAGCGGTTTCCGTCAGATCAATCCTTACAACGAATTATTCCAACGGTCTCGCAGAAACTCGTACAGGCGAAAAGCCCATAACGCGATTCTGACGAGGCGCCACATATGTTTAAGAAACTTAGACATATTTTGGCCCTCCTTGCGTGGGGCCAACCTCCGATGCACTTTCCGGCGTACGAACACCTTCGGGACTACACGTGAGTGTGGCCGCCAAGGCGGCCGGGTGTGAGTCCCCCAAAAAAAGCACCGGCACGGGTCTCACACCGCGTCGAGGAACATGAAGTCTTTGCGCTCCCGGCCACACTTCGCGAAACTCCATGAGTGGGCATCGTCATTGCGGATTTTATGAGCGCCCTTAGAAAGCGATTTAAACAACTTGTATCAAGTCGTTAGGCAAGTGCTGACAACATTACCGTTGCGCCCGTTCAAGCCCTTTTGATACTTGCGCCAATGAGCAAACATGCATAACCTGATTTCACGTGAGTGTGTCCGCAAAAGGATACGCAGGCCTTGGCCTCACCGAAGCCTGCAAACTGAAAACCGTCTCCTCAAGGCGGTTTTTTTTCGCCTCGAGATTGGTTGACCACTTTCCCGCAACATCCAGTGAAAGTTCGCCCCCGCCTGATCGCCCTTCCCCAACTACCCTTCAAAAACCCGCAGGAAGCGGTCCCCGATTCAGCTCAAGGAACGACCATGTCCCTCTCCATCGTCCACAGTCGCGCCCAGGTTGGCGTGGATGCTCCCGCCGTCACCGTCGAAGTCCATCTGGCCAACGGTCTGCCCTCGCTGACCATGGTCGGCCTGCCCGAGGCGGCGGTGAAGGAGAGCAAGGACCGGGTACGCAGCGCGATCATCAATTCCGGGCTGCAGTTTCCGGCGCGGCGGATCACCCTGAATCTGGCGCCGGCGGATTTGCCCAAGGATGGCGGGCGCTTTGATCTGGCGATTGCCTTGGGGATTCTGTCGGCGAGTGTGCAGGTGCCGTGTCTGACACTCGATGATGTGGAATGCCTCGGTGAGCTGGCGCTGTCCGGTGCGGTGCGGCCGGTACGCGGGGTGTTGCCGGCGGCACTGGCGGCGCGCAAGGCCGGGCGGGCGCTGGTGGTGCCGCGAGCGAATGCCGAGGAGGCCTGCCTGGCTTCGGGCCTGAAGGTGTTTGCGGTGGACCATCTGCTGGAGGCGGTGGCGCATTTCAACGGGCATACACCGGTCGAGCCTTATGTGTCGGACGGGCTGATTCATGCAGCGAAACCCTATCCCGACCTCAATGAAGTGCAAGGTCAGATGGCCGCGAAACGGGCGCTGCTGATTGCCGCAGCGGGCGCGCACAATTTGCTGTTCAGCGGGCCACCGGGGACGGGCAAAACCTTGCTGGCTAGTCGCTTGCCGGGGCTGCTGCCGCCACTCTCCGAATGCGAAGCCCTGGAAGTGGCGGCGATTCAATCGGTCGCCAGCGGCGTGCCGCTGACCCATTGGCCGCAGCGACCGTTTCGCCAGCCGCACCACTCGGCATCCGGTCCGGCGCTGGTCGGAGGCAGCTGTCGGATTTCGAAATAAATGCGAAATTGTCGAAATAAATGCGATTGAAAACCTGTTGATTGAGCCCAGTAAGCTCCCGCAATCTGCGACTGCGTCCAAGCTGTTATGTGTCCGTGTAGCGTCCCTGCCAAGTGCTGCCATAAACGCCGTTGGATCGACTGGGTGCCGGAGTCCAATTGATCAATTAAATTGCAGCTTGCGAGTGTCGTTGCGCCGAATGCTTTACCGTACCAGCGAACAGGGGCGTAGCCGGGATTGGCTATGAATCTGAGTCCACCGCGGCCCAACATCGTTGGCATGCTCGCCGTAAGTGGTAGCTACGCAGGCGGGCAAATCTGTGCGTTAACCCCTCTGAGATTGCAGGTCGGCCTCAGGTCGACCTGCAATATCCGTAGGAGGGTTAGCCGGCGCTCATGACGTGGAACTGGGGAGTTGAACTGAGTGACCGCTGCCATCCAACTCACACGGAGCGTGAATAGGTATGAGTTCAGCGAATATATGCTGTGCCACTACATTTACTGGCGAGGCAGCATTGCATGCTGGGCATAACTTGAGACCTGCGAGGTATGCACAGTGGTAACAGAGCACCAAATGCTCATTGGGGTCATGTTCACCCGTGTGTGAAAGCTCGATATGCGTTGCATCGCAATCCCAGCAGTGACCACAACGAATGGTTTTACCCGAGGCGTACTCAGGGTCGATTACATGGAGGTGCATAGGGGCATCCCTTTTGAAAAGAAAGTCTGTTTAGAGCAAGTCTTTTTCAGTGCCTCACGTGGAGGCGGGGATTACCGGAGACGGTGTCGATACTCGCTGAGCTCGGCTCCATAGGCGAATAGGGGAAGACGATAGAGGGCTGCATTTGCAGATTTGAGCATTTTGAGTAGCAGTGCGGAGATCCTAGCGTTCCTAGCTGCTTGGTCGAGACGTAAAATAGCGAGCGCTGCCGTAAGCGCTTGCTTCTGGAGCTGGCGAAGGGTCAGGGGAGGATAGCGTCGCTCGTAGTCGCAGTAGCCTAAAAACCCACAAGGCTCCATAGAGATCCGGCGAGAAATTACTCTTAGATTTCCTGCTGCCCTTCCGAGGTCGAGCTCTCTACTACAGATTACGGTCATCGCGTAATCGAGGTAGCTAGAGCGCAATTCCTTTTCAAGGCTAATTGGAAATATTTCACCTTTTTCTAGGGTATTGCCTTCATCGCCTTCCTCTGGGGCGGTAATTTCGTCAATAACATGGTGAATGTGATCTAAGCGTACCGCTGCCTCGAGCAGTGCTATCTGGCGGGTTTCCTCCTTCTCACCCCATGACGCAGCCGGACCAACACTGTCAGTGTCCTCCTCTAAGGCTGGATTGTTGGTTTCAGGGCGGTTCATTTTTGAGCTACCTGGAAAAGTGCGAATATTTATCTACCACCGGCCCAAAATAGCTCGAAGCTCCCTGCGTTTTCAACTCCCCTACAAAATCGTTTGTAGTGACAGATGCTCCCACGCTGCTCGCACTGCCTGACAGGACTGATAAACGCTTTGGCCGTCACGATTACTAGGGGCCTGCTATGACGGAGTGCGGCATCGCCAGGCACTCCCTTCCGCGTGAGCGGAAACTAATTGTCATGCGTTACCGCTCAGGCTTACTCAGAGGGCTTGATGCCTCTCCCATTGGGATACGACCGCTAAGCTTACCCACATTTGCTGATCCAGAAATTCAGCAATCTGCCCTAGGTCCATCGTCAATCAATAGGAAGGGATCATCTCTCAATTAGCGCCGTCACAAATGTAGAAGACCTTTTACCAACCCGGTCCGCTACTCTCGTAATCTACTTTAGAATTATTTTTTATTTAGTGATGCTAACCAACTGGTTATTAGGGCAGCCCCACCTAATACGACTGCCGCCCCGAACTGCTCAGTTGATTTCTTACCAAACTCCGCAATTTTATCCGAACATGAAGTACAGAATTCATCATCATACAAATCACCCCCTCTTGCATAATCTCTACATCCAGGGGCACGACACACGTAAATATTCCTATGACAGCTAATGCACTCACACTTATCTCGGCGGAGATTATTCATTTCGGCAACATCCGGCGTCATAACCTCCTCGCAGAAAGGACATTTCCCTTTGTCTTTAAAGCTCGCCAATCTAAATTCTCCCAATCTCTGTGGTTATTATGCAAGTCAAGAGTAGCAGAACCATTTTAGAACCTTGAGATAGATGCGACAACACTCATTGGCTGAAATCGTTCGATTAGGTTTACCATCGCTGACATAAGCTTATAATCGTAGATCGAAGTCGGACTGTAAGTCATGCTAGGCAAGTTATCTTTAAGAACTCCGCCCTAATATTGCTCGGATCATTTCCTCGTGATCACCTGAAAATGAATCCGGCCGCTTGCGCCCACCAATAATATAATCCGGGATAGCTTTCGGCATCGGAACAGCTTCTTTCGGAAGTCTCTCGAGCATCTCATGAACTTTTGTCTTTAGCTTTCCAAACCCTACAACTTCGGCGTAAGACATCATCATCACAAGCATGATCCTATGCAAATCAAAGATAAATTGGCGCTTATTTTTCTGACGAACAAGATTAAAAAACTCCAAAGTTCCCGCCTGCTTATAATCCGGAACAGATTTATAGGCTGCAAAGTCTTCCATTACAACGCGTTGCCGGTATATCACTAACATCCTGCTATAGTCCCTTACTACTGAAAGCAAATCCTCCTCAACCGGAGGAAGCTTTGTAAAGAACCATTCCGGACGTAGTCGTGATGGCATAAAAAACTGGAAGTCAATTCCTGATAGAAATGACATCGTGTCTACCACCATTGATTTCTGCTCGGGTCGAGAAAAAAAGGCTTGTGCAATCACGGCTCTTTGTTCTTTTGAGAGGCTTACCATGTAGTTCTCTCCAAGCTGCAATTCGATAAACTCGTAAAGATGTTCCGGACCGAGTTCCAGATCAACCTCTTCCACACCCGACCTAGACCATCCAGCTTCATTATTTTCCATTACGAACGGGTTGAGATTAAATTCTGCGTATAAAGCTGACCGACATGGAGACCCTGCTAATGCGGCAAAAAACTCTCGAAGCGAGTTCTGATCATGATGATAGACTGCAGTTTCAATGAATTCACCAATGACTCGTTTAAACATTAACGAACAAAGCCCGCCGGTATGTACTACGGCCATATTTAGGAAACGCAAGATAGCATCCATTGCTCTACGCGTTTTAAGCTCAAGGTCGCTATGGGTTAGCACCTGAATACATTCAGCTACATTTTCGAGAAACTGTACCGCATTGAAGAACGCATCATCAGCGCGAATTTTGTCTAAGCAGTTCGAGTAGAAAAAATGTTGAAGACCGTATGGATCCTTAGAGCAAACATAGTCGTTCAGGTAAGACTCAACATGCTGCAAGTCTTCCAAACTCAACGTCGACGCTACTGCTATGAGCTCTTTTTCACGCATATCGCGCCAGTTTCCTATAGGGATTTCTGGACTACGCCTCGGTCTTTGTAGAATAAAGACTGGGGTCAGCTTTAGCAGTTCCGTTTCGCTGAGCGCGCCCTCCGAAAATACTGCCCCCCAGACCTTGGTATATTTTTCGCAATTTACAACCGAGCCGGCAATATTGAAATTGATCGAATGCCCGTGTGAGTATGGCTTACCGTTGTTTCCTGTCGCAGGCTGCTCCCAAGCCGGAAAAGCCGAAAGAATTTGATTTCCCCGTAGCTGAATTCGCAGCTTCATCGCCTTGAAAGTATCATCGATAAGTGCATACCCATAGAGCACCCCTGCTGGATTCTCTGCTGTAGGATAAGTAGAGTCTTCTCGATCTAAGTTCTCGAACGCTTCAGAGAGAGCGCTGATGATGTCGTCCTCTGTAAAACCGCAAGGATAAAGCGTCTTCCAAAGATACCCGGACTTGTAGTGGACATCGGGCTTCATAGTTATGCTAGCAGCACTGCCGGTGAACATCTGACGAGGAATTTTCAACGTAATGACGCCATTCTGAAGTTCTCTCGCGTAGAACCAGTCGTCATGTTGATCTGCGTCATACTCCAGGAGATGCACGATACTTTCGTGATGTTTTAAAAACTCTTCCCAGCCATCCCAAGTATGGAGCCCCCCAGCCAGAGCCTTGTCAGTACTACGCACACCTTGTTTAGTGATAGGCCGAATAATAATTTCGCCAATCAGAATGTGCGTAAGACCTTCCTTTGTAAGTTCATAAGCGCCATCTTTTCCGAAGCGGATTGGAAATTCCCTAGGCATCGCGGTCCCTTAATTTTTCTGTCAATTATGTCCTTTCGTGAGCCAGAACGCATTTTGGAATTGTAGGCTTTCGAAATTTATGCAAATTTATTCGAAATAAATGCGAGTGGCTCGATCTACCTAATGCTCTTAAGTGCTGCCCGACGAACCCTGTCGAACCACGATGATTAGTCAACTTTCGGGGACATGTTCGTATAGCTTCTCAGTCGGTCTTTCTGTTGGTAAATCCGGCTACGACCAACCCCATCATGAAAGCACCTAGGAATGCCTCAGTCCCGCATATCATCCGTAGAAGAGTTGTCTTTGGTAGGATGCCCCCATATCCCAAAGTTGTGAAGGTCACCATAGAAAAGTATATATAGTCAAAGAACGATTCCGGTGGTGGGTTTGCTTGTATTTGATCCTGTAAAGCGTGATACAGAAATGCGTAGATCAAAATAAAGAACGATGAGGAAAGGGCAAGCCGATGAAGCTTTACCCCATGCCCCCAAAGGGCCCAGTCTAAAATCGAATAAAACCACTGTAACTTGTGCTCAGCATAGATAGCTAGATATTTAGGCCTTCCAAGGTATTTAGCAATGTATCTGGCCTTTTTTACCAGCACCTTACTTCCACCCATCGCTTTGAAATTTTTAGCAATAGTTAGCCAGCTACCAGGGTTACCTCGCGGATACAAGTCTGAATATTTGTAATAACGTTTCGCGTTGAATAGATTTCGTCGATGCGCCAACTGCTCTTGATAGAGGTAATGCGCAGCGAATTTTTTTTGCCCTGCCGCGTTATAGGAATTCTTCAATAGCCTATAAGCATCTTCATTCCATATTTCATTTTTCTCAGGGCTATATGATATAAGGTCCTTCAAATCGCAGCTATCAATGAAAGGTAATACTCGGCACCTTGTAAATGACAACCTGAAAAATGTGGAATTCGTTGCGTAAAAACTCCCAACATCACACTTCGCGAAGTGAAAATCTTGTATTTTTGAATTCAATATCCTCGTAGCATCAAACTTACAGTATTTGAACTTATAAAATGCTTGCTCAGTATTTTCAATGGTGAGATTCACTAAGCTAGAACAGCTAATTATTTTAAAGCTTCCGTAAATATTTCCTGTGATACTGAGCCCATCTAGGTCAGCAAAATCCAAATTCATCTCAGATAGGTCGGTATGAGCTGGGACTGTCACCTCTCCCAGCTTAAGTAACTCTGGGCCTCGCCAAATCGAGGTGCGAGTATTAGGCCGGACATTCCTCCAGCCGCCCATCGAAAAGCAATCAGTGTGACCGAGGCTTGCACGAGTCAAATCTACAGGCAACTTCTTACCCGTTCTTATTTTTATCCACTCAAAATAAGGGGTAAAGTTGGAAATATTTTCGTTTTTTTCGTGATGACTCTCTCGGGAGAAATTCCATTGAGCGCTTGATGCATCAGCTTTGCTGATACAAAAATATTGAGGCGCTCGATATGATGTTGTCTTTTTTATTACAACATGCTCCCCTTCACCATTGAAGAAGTCTCCAAGACGCAAGCATAGCATTATCTCGTATTCAGAGATTCCTATGGTTGCCAACCACACTTCGAAGTCCGGCAATGTTTTTCTGAAATATCCAAATAGCATCGGCAGATCATTTTTTGCACGCCACTCGTTAAACTTAGCTGGTGTTAATTGCCAAAGCTCGGCGGCACTAATGTAATTTTTCATGCTTACCTAAACATTGATTACGTTAAACCCGCTGCCCCTGCGTTACAGAGCTACTCGCAGATGTATTTGCAGGAAGCGCCGCATTGATGAGCTCCTCCAAAGCTTCTACCAACTTCGTCACTGCTGGTTCGCACCCTGGCGCAACTCGAAGCAGCTCGTCCAACTTTCGCCCCAAGCTCGCGTTACCGGTTGAATACTCACGCGGATCGTCTTTAATTTGCAGAAATGTGCATATTTTATGCAGATTTTTGCCGACACTATTCATCTGTCCCCGCTCGTAACGAGAGATCTGAGAATGGTGAACACCGACCGCGCGGCCAAGATCTACGAGCGTTAGACCCCGACCCAAGCGAGCTTGGCGGATCTGCGCCCCAACAAGGGTGACATCGGATGAGGAGTTGAATTTTTTTCCCATAATGTGCAAAATATTTGCATATATTTTCACAGAAGGCGAGCAGAATGGCGGTCTACGTGGATTCAGAAGAAATCCTGTGGCGGGGCAAGCTCTGGTGCCATCTGGCAGCGGATACTCTGGATGAACTTCACTCGTTTGCCTCTCGACTAGGCCTGCGCAAAAGCTGGTTCCAATCCAAGGGTTACCCGCACTACGATGTGACCGTTTCGGTGCGTGAACGCGCGCTGAGAATGGGAGCAATCGACGCCGATCGCGAGACAATCGTCGGTCGCTGCAAGCAGCTGAAGATGGAACTACGTCAGCAAGTGCTAAGACAGCAGGTGCTGGCACTCGCCTGAAATAGCTTAAATAGATCAAGGAGGATTGATGGCGCCAGTACCTCAACCGCGTCCGATGGCACTTACCGTAGCCAAGTACATGCTCAAAGCGCGGGAGAGCATGCGCTTCGAGGACGATGCCGATAGCCTTCAATACATTCGCTTTGGATACTTCGGCGAGATTGGTGGCTTACTTTCCTCCGTGAAAAAAGCAGGTCGTGACCGCTTGCAGGCCGCACAGAACGACTTGGCCGCAGAAGAACTGGGCGACGCGCTGTGGTACTTGACCATTGCGGCGCACCTTCTGAAAATCCCCGCCGACGCTCTAGGGGAGCACTGCATCCTTGTCCTTCGCGATGAATTCGGCGAAAGCAAGAAAGCTCCCGCGCCGCCGATTACGTTCCGTCAGATAGACGGTCTTATCGAAACACAGCGCGATGAGGATACAATCCCCCGCCCAACGCAGCTGGGTAAGCTCGCGCTAAGCGCCGGCGTGCTGGCTGAAATGTCGCATGCCAGCTTAGTAAGCATGGCGCCACCCAAGCGCGAGGCTTATTTCGGACAGTTGTTGTCGGAGCTCGCCAAGACCTGCTCCAGCTTCAACCTAAACCTTGAAGATGTGGCCTTGGGAAACCTGGAAAAAACGGCCAGTCGCTGGCCAAGTGACCAGAAGCGTGAATTTCCACTTTTCGATGAAGGCTTTCCGGAGCATGAGCAGTTCGAGCGCGAATTCACTATCGAATTCATTGAACGCGGCGAAGGCCAGAACAAGCATGTGGTTCAGCGCCTGAATGGCGTCTATATCGGTGACCGCCTTACAGACAACAGCAACGAGCCTGACGACTATCGCTTCCACGATGTCTTCCATTTGGCTTATGTGGCGTATCTGGGTTGGTCACCAGTGTTGCGAGCACTGCTCAAGCGCAAACGGAAATCCGACCCCGCCAAGGATGAGAACGACGATGGCGCTCGCGCAGCGATCATTGAAGAAGGCATCGCCACTTGGATTTTCGATCACGCGAAAAAATATGACTACTACGCAGCAACTCAGCCTGGACGGCTCGACTACGGCCTACTCAAGCAGATCCAAGGGATGGTTCGGGGTTACGAGGTTGAGCGATGCAAGCTTTGGCAGTGGGAGCTTGCCATCATCGAAGGTTTCAGAATGTTCCGCGAACTGCGCGAGCATCGAGGAGGCTCGGTGGTAGTCAACATTACTGAAGGGACGCTGACTTTTCACAAGCCCCCCAAAGAGGCCTACACCCAATGACCCCTACATCCTTCGTAAAGGCCTTGTCTGAATTCAGTCTCGACAATGTGTTCAACCCGTACGCAGACACCTGCCCTGTGCATGATCGCGCGGGCGCTGCCGCCTCTCGTCGCAAAAACCTGAAAACCTATCTTCAGGCTGTATTCGATCTAGGCACCGACACCATCTGGATGGGTCGTGATCTGGGATATCGCGGCGGACGTCGGACCGGCCTGGCCCTAACCGACGAATTCCACCTTTGCGAAATGACACGCGTGTACCCAGGGTGTGAGTCACAACAGGCAACTCGAGGGCCAGCAATCGCCGAACGGACCGCTGCAGAGATCTGGGCCATCCTGAAAGCCATCGATATTCCTCCCCTTCTGTGGAATGTGTTCCCATTTCATCCACATGAACCAGGCAACCCATTCACCAACCGGAAATTCAGCGCAAAAGAACTGGCTTTGGTGGATGAGCTTAATAGCGAGCTTTTCAGCTGGCTTAGAATCAGGAAGATTATCGCCATTGGCCAGGACGCCGCGCACTATGCGTCGCGCTTCGGCCTGCCCATAGAAACCATTCGCCATCCGAGCTACGGGGGAGTCCGAGACTTCCGAGCAGGGATGGCCAAACTTTACGATCTGCACCCTCATTTTTCCCAGGAAAGTCGCCAGGCTTCGCTGCTCTGACGGTTGCCTTCAACCAGGTAGAGCAGCCAAGAGATCTTTGGTGACACTCACCTTGCCAAAGGTCTCCGTATCCAAATACGCATGCGTTGCGATACAGGTAAGCACTCCACACTCATATTTGGATTCCTTGCCTACAAACGAGTGAAGCTGACTCAACCCGACAAGGTTGCCCAGCGCACGCTGGCAGTACCACTGAGAGCGGTAGATCGCAGTCAGATCCAGCTTGCCATCTGTAATTTTGAAGCTCAGATGACTCAAGCAAGGGACGTTGAGGGGTTTTGCATCTCGAGATGGGTCGAACACCGGTAATTCATAGCCATGTCCGTCGAGTGGCGGTGCCAGGTCAATATCGGGATCACTGACCCCCAGCTCGAACGCCGATTGGTACTTGGTACCGTTGTGCGTTTGAAGCAGACGCTCAATCAGGTCGTCCAACGGATTGATGGTCCCTGTCCCGTTTCGACTCGGACGACTCATCATGCGCTGAGCATAGGTACCCCATGAACTGCGCTTTTTGCCCTTGACCAGCAACGCCAAGTAATTTGTGTATAGCTCAGGGCGAGAAAATCGTCGGGCCAACCCATTGGGGAAAATGGTGCCCGCCACGGTCTCGACACTCAGGTCCCCACGACTGCTGCGCAACACCGCATCCACAGCCTTGATGATTTTCAGATCATCCTTGCCCAGCTTCTGAGGAGCGCTGATTTCCAGGATCAAATTCCGATCCTTGCGCTGCTTGCATCCCGCCAAATGTCGCGCCGCAGCCACCCAAGCCTGCCCCAAACTTTCAGATGCGATCAGTTTTGCCATTCTCTACTCCAAAAGCACATTCGGCATGCGCGCTTACATAGGCGCCTGAAATCCAGGCGTGTCCGTCTACACCCCACTGGGGGCCCCAGCTATTGCGCACGTAGAACCATGGCGCACTATTTCCATCTTCATGCCCCACGCCAATAGCGACTACCGCATGGAGAAGTCCTGGCATGACCTGATCACCGAAAGCCACCAGGCCCCCTTCAGGCTTGAAAAAATTGGGCGTTACCCGCAGACCCAATCCGATCGGCTGACCGGCGCTTATAAAACAGGCGATATCGGTAGGGTCAGCTGATACGCACTGCAATAAGTCACCGTAATGCTGAAGTCCCGAGGGCAGATCGGGAATTGGGAGCGAAGGCTCTTCAGAGCAGTAGGGGAACGCGGCTTCCTCAGGCTGACCGACACGAGATGCCTCTCGCATCGCATCGAAAGTGATTCCGCCGCCCGGCGCCCACCCCGGCGTTAAAATGGCGGCCGCCCGATAAAGGTATTCAGGGCTCAAATCGGCGGGAGATTTCGGTCGATTCAGATCCGATAATGCAAATGCCAGGCAGGTCGGACGTCGCCCCTGAGGCCTTGCTGGCGAGCCATAGCCATCGAGCAACACCTTAGGGACGATCACGCTAGCCCACCCTTGAGCAACTGCTTACGCGAGTGCGGCGTCAGCCCGAGATTCAACGGCTCAAACTTGGCGCTTGATCTGAATGTATCAGTGGCTAGGCTCGAGGCATCCCATGGCGCGCGCTCCGAGAGCCGCACGCTTACGGGCTCGGAATCGCTGGTCCTTCCGCCAGTGAGGAGGTAGTCCATCATCTCAGTACCGCCGAAAACCGGCGACTTACCCACTGAAGGCGTCGAAGATACGGTCAAAGGCTCCAGCTGAAATCCCTGCGCCTTTAACTCTTCGGAATCGGCTTCCCAGAGATATCCTGACGGTGCACGGCTTGGCAATCGAACAACCAGCTGGTCATCCGGTCGAGGCTCAAGGATTGAAGTTCGATCATCGCTGTCGAGCAGCCACACCTCTTTGCGGGTATCCACCAACCGGTCGCCGAGCAGCGCTTTTTTGATCATCGCAGGCTTGGTCCGCAACATTTCCCGGACTTGATCAGCGCTCATGACGCCATGCCGGTTGAGCGACCATGCCGCCGCTTCGTAACTGACCCCCATGCGTAACGCCAGTTGATAAAGGACGTCAGGCCGGAACAGCGCTTGCTTGGTCCATTGCTTGCGCTGCATGATTTTGACGATCAGTTTGCGAGGCACCAGCAGGTTGTACCCGAACTGATCCGCTTCCTGCTCGACGAGGGCAGCCTGAGAACCGTAATAGATTTTCTCGTCGGCGCTGCTGCCGTGGCCCATGAAAAAATGACCCAGCTCGTGGGCACAGGTCATATGAACCAAGCCTGCTGGGCGATCCACATTGACCAATATTCCAGGCGTTTCATCACCCAGAAACGCCCCGAGCAGCTTTTCCATGGGGCGCAACATAACCATCACCCCAGAATCAGCAGCTATCTGGAAGGGGTCTATTCGCGTGTATCCGTCCTGCTCGATGCGGGCCATCGCACCGCTCTCATCGATGACCTCGACCGCACGCTGTGCGGCTCGCAAAACAACATCGCGGAAGCCCATTCACTGTCCCTTGTGCTTGAGAAACTCGGCGAAGCGAGCTACCTCATCAATATCCTGCTGCGAAAGTCCATTTACTGCTCTGGCCAGAAACGCGAGCTGGGTGGGGCCGGAAGGCGCTGGGTCTCTTCCGGTCATCAGGTACTCCATAGACTTGCGATAGAGCTTGGCGAGCTTGCTCAGCTCCGTCGCCTCCACCTTTCGGTTGCCCGACTCGATGTTGGTCACCGCCGGACGAGAGACCCCGAGCGCATGAGCCACCTCATCTTGGGAAAGCCCCACATACTCCCGAGCATCTCGCAGGCGCTCAGCCAGGCGTAACCTGTCCTGATCCTCCACCGAGGAACTATGCATGGGCCTTTTCCTTCAGGTGCTTAAGGATTCCCGACGTGACCAGCTTGACGAACTGTTCTTTGGTTTCGTAGCCGCCGTTACGGATCACGACATCCACCGGGATTTTGACTTTCAACATTTTCCCGATATCAACCAGCGCCTCGATAGCCATGACCGATTCCATCGGCGCACCCAAGTCATCAACCGACAGCGGGTCATCAACGATTTCGAGCGCACGCTTATCCCAGAACTGGCCAAGGTGTTTCTCAATGTCGTCTTTCATTTCGATGGTTCCGAGGTAAGAAAATCGTACATTACATGTCTGAATTTAAGTCGATACCGTAGAAATTGCAACGTCTACCGATGCATCAATCTCTGGAGTCAGCTCCCAGCACGGTACCTCACCTTGTCAAACAGCAAAGCAGACGCGAAACCCGTCGAATGAAACCCACTGAACGCCATTACCGAAGTTCAGACGCCCAACCACCTCCGTATTGCCGGTATAACCCTCAGTCTTAAGAGCCCGTGCAACTTCAGACGCTCGGTCGTGGATCAGGTCCTGAAGGCCATGAATTCGTTGTCGCTCTAACTCAGCGTCTGTCACCGCCTGAGCGGAAATCCCATTGCCTGAATACCCGCCTCCCAGAGGAAAAAGAAGCAATCCGTCCGATAGCGGGGTGATGAGATTGATACCGGCGGCCCTCAGCATTTTCCTGTCTTCATCGGTGTAACGTTGACTGAGAGACATGCTACTGCCCTGCATCTTTGCTGCCTGCGTGAGGTGCGGCCAGTTTGCATGCAGCGTTTCAATAACCGAACTGTCCGACCAGGCACCGTGCTGATAGATGCCCACCGCATGGAATGCATCATCAGTGGGAAAACCGAATACCACTGGACCTGTGCGCTCGACGAAGCTCTTGTTATTTGCGTGCTGCGCCTGCCCAAGATGGAAGTGGTAAATACCCCAATCCAGTAGCAGCCCATCCTTGCCTTTGAAGTCTTCAATTTTCAGGCTCAGATGCGGCGACAGGTCTTCACCGGTTTCTATTTTAACTTTGAGCTCTGCCCACCCTGCTTCGTGTTCAAGTGGGCAGGCGAAGGCATTAGCTAAATGCACGGCCCTGGGCCTTGGTTCGACTCTGCGTGTTCTGGCATGGAAAAACAGCGCTGCCAATTCCTCAGTCTTCGCAGAAGCAAGTTCCATCGCCCAGTGCTCTTCCATGATCCGCCGCATCTCAACGATCCAGTCCGCCTCAAAATCCGTTTTCAACAGCACCAATTCACCCTCTGATCATTGGCAAATGGCTTGCGCCGAGCAGGGTTCTCGACTGCGACCAAGCGTATTAATATCACATTGGCATCACGGTTGCGTAACCGCGCAAACCATACGCTTGCGACGCAGCAAGCACCTGAAATCAGAGAGCAAAATGAAACAACAGGCAAGATTTAAGCGGATTAACGGCCGCAAAAGATACAAAGAAATCGCCTTCCGCGCAGTAAAAGTTCTTTCAAGCGTGGGCACACTAGGTGTAATCGTCGCAACGTCCTACAGCTTTCTTATTAGTGACACCAAGCTCGTTTATGAAAAGCCGTACGGACGCTCTTACGTTTTTTCATTAATCAATGATTCGCCCGCTGACATCATCGTTGAGAAATTCAAAATTTCTTATCCCGATCAGCCAGTGATCGCGAAAACCACCAAAGACATTTACGTATTGCCCAAGGACGGCGGGCTGGAAATGCCTGGGGGAAATATCAGCACGGTTCCAATCGTCGAATTCCATGAACTGGATGGCGAAACAATTTCTGCTAAGGACACTCATAAATTCAGGCTTCCGCCCCTCAATAGCCGGGACTATCTGCAGTTGGAAGCCGCCATCTTTGAAATTACGTACGAGGTAACACCTAAAAACAAACTGCTCAGCTACATCGATAAAACACTAAAATTTTTAGCACTAAGAAACGAAGAAGAGTCTTTACGCTACATAGTGGTCGAAAACTACTGGATCCCGACGCGCTCCAAATCTCCCTATGAAGCCATCCGCATCGCTTGCCGAGATAACGACATGCTTTCCAGAGGCGATCTGTGCACACGGTAATCTAGCAACTCACTGCCTACTTACGCACCCATCTCTATCAATTATAAGAGCATTTACCTCTACTCCGTATTTAGACGGCAAAAATGAACGCAGCACATCGGCGAGAGCTTGCTCATTTTCACTACCCTTCAGGCTCTCATGCGACAAACGTCTATTGAACAGCAGTGCGTCAGCTTCGAGTTTATTAAAAACACTCCGGAAATAACGATTCAGAAACTTTCTGTCCGCATCTCTGGCCATGATCTCTCACTATTTTTTTGTAAGGCAGAAGGGGGCGACTACCCTCCACCTTCCTCTGCCTGGTAATGCCTCGTGCCCATCGGAAACTCATCAAGGCTCAGTAGCGAGCGATAGTGCGAGCCAGATGCGTCGCCACGATCGCCAAGGTGTTCGCGAGCTGCATAGCCGGTGTGGGATTCAGCACGAGGTGATACTGAGACTCCAGCTTAACCAGCTTACGCAGCAGATAGCGCTCCTCCTTAGGTGACACATCGGAATGGCGTAACCGCGCCTCGATAGCCGAACGGTAGCCCCGGTACTCGTTCAGGAACTGGTCGCGCTTGAGCGCCGTGGTGAACGGCAGGCATGCGTAGAAGGAGGAGGAAATGAAGCATGACAGCACGGCATTCTCTTGACTTAGATGGCCCTGCATCCAGAGCGCAAGAAGGGGCATCAAAATGAACAACGGCAGAAGAAAATACTTGTAGACACCCGCTGTGGCAGGCGCGGACCAGAAGCTTGGGCCGTACTTCGGCTTTTTCATCACGACTTACTCCATGTGGTTGATCTCCCGACATGAATAGCATCTCTGCTCAGCGGTCGCACCTGAAAACCATGCAGTTCCTACATCGCCGTCAATCTTGGGATTTTTGATGAGCAGGATTGGCTCTGCCACTCACCGGCGGCTACGAGAGAGCCATCGACCGGAGCGAGAAGCTCCTTTCGCAAGCCCGTCATCCAAGGTCTCGTAATTGGCTCTCTCAAACGCCATCGCTCTCAACCCCCGAAACAGGGCACCTCCGCTTAGAAGCGTTCCGAGTAGAGAGGTATGAACATCGACAACGGTCCAATGACTGAGCCATCGCGCAGCATGCTTACTCCGCTGTAGAGGTCCTTGATGGGATCGACCTCTGGCAGACCATCCAACAAATACCGATCACCTCGAGCCACATTCACCAGGTGCTTAAAGACGGAAAGCTCGATGCCCACGAATGTCCCTGAGTGAACGCCTAACCTGAAAGGGTCCCAACTGCGATGCTTAATCTGCATGCTTTTGAGGTCAATCAACGGCTCGTCGGTATCTTTTGCGTAGTAGCCACCTACGAAGTACCGGTTAAGGTCTGCGAAGGCGAACTGCCAAATTGTCACTGGAATACTGCTCTGCTGCTCCAAGCGCCGCGATCGCCGAATGGCAAAAGCCAAGTGTGGTTGGTCGATCTTCATCAGCGCATCACCATAGTGGCTGGCGATGACCCGTCCGGAGAGACGGAACGCGGTGTCTCCCGATATTGGTTCCTGGCCCTCTGTGCTTGGGTCTTCTGCATACAGCTTGGTCTGAACCTTGGGCTTAGATTCGGTTGCAAACCGGGTGGCCACGATATGGCCTTTCACCCTGACGGCCTGGCCCTCGGCGTCCAACACCCGAACCCGCGTGAACTGATTCCGCCAACGCTCAAACTCCTCCGTATTAAAGCCCACCGAGGTGTAGCGCCCCTTCGCCTCCGCAAGTACAACAGAGCCCGCTCCATCGCTGCATAGATAATCAGGGATATCCCCTGGTACGGCACGCACTACGGTAAATCCTTGGAAGTTCTCGCAGAGGTCGTCGATCAAGCTATCCAAATGCGCGAAGTACTTAATTCCCAGATGCTCATGCAGAAACCAGCGACAGAATGCCTGCCCCATCTCGCTGGACTTGCTCCGCTTGGCATTGGTTGATGCGCCCACACCGTCACCTTGAAATCGGAACTCGTCGTCTGGCATCAAGAATCTCATGTGCTCAAACTGAGCAGGATCCGGAAACGGAGGCTGAGTGCCGTAGGTGTCGAGGTAGAAGTGGTGATAAAGACCAGCAAGGTCCAGATCGATGACCGTTTTCGCCTTCTCTTTGGTAGCTCCCTGGAGCGTAGGAGGGATTGGCTCGTATTTGTTGAGTGCCAGATACATTTTTTTTTTCATGAAAACCTCTCGATTCCGTCTTTCTACTCTACCGCGCTTGGTGCAGCGCTAAGCGCCGACTGCCCACTCGACACTCGCGCTGTCAAAAAACACAACATCTATCTCCCCGAGACGATCTCTGAGGGCTCTGAATGCGGTCTCACAGAACTGCTGGTTGCCCAGATATACCGAGCACGCAACCCGAGTCACATTCGCTTGCGATAGCCGTTGAAGTAAGTGCGCTTCCTGCTCGCCCATGTACGGATAATCACGATTATGTGACTTTGTGTACATGGCCGTTAGCAGTTCAATAACTGCTATTTGGCACACCTGACTCCTTGAAAAAATGCCGAGCCAGGCATCGGGGCTCTTGGCTGTGAAATCGCACTCCACGTGGCCCCACTGGCTCGACGCGCAATTATGGTTGCCGTGGGTAAGCCGACTGTCACAGTTGATTTGAGGAAGCTCACAACCCGACGGAAAGCCGGCGCCAATTTTCATCGCATCAAACACAACGACTAGATACACTGGCGCTGGCAAGTGATGGCAAACAAGTAGCACATCGGCGGTGTCGATGAAGCGTGGAATGGGTTGAACTGCAAGTCAGGAGAGAATGGTCGGTGACCAAAGCAGTGACGCGTTGCAATTTTGCATACCAAAGGCCTGACCTCAGGAATCCTGATAGCAAAACTCAAAGCTGGGTAGGCGACTACCTCGTCTGGTGGTACGGCCCCGTGATGCGTAATAACAGGGCGATGTCCATCCCCCTTGCGGCCGTACTGTTCCGCGAACTGAAGGATAATGTCCCTGGTGAGTTTAAGGTGGCCCACGTTCCCTTCACCAGCCTTCCCCATTACAGAGTCGGCACAATCTGGCGCAATGGTCACTGCATATCAGACACCGAGCTCGACACGGCAAGGCTAACGGTAAACTTCAACGCATCAAGACGGCGGATTACATCACGCAGAGGGCTCATCGCCGCGGATCAAGGGAAACTTTTCTCAGATTACGAGTATCCGTTACTCAAGGGAAACGACGATGCCTGCAAGCTTCTCGACTTCTCGTTGGGTGATGATAAAAATCTACTGATCCCTTGCACAGAGTACTTCGTACGTGCCTATGCCAGAAACATGGAGATCTGCAGGGCCCTTGCTAATTTACGCTGGGACGATGTGTTTAACATTCTTTATCAAAACCCGAAAGCAGAGCGTAATCTACCCGTTTGGCTAGTTCGCCCGGGCCCGAGAATGCGCTTCTTCGACGCAGTGTTCCTGGCTCACATTCTCTATGACCCATACACGGCTAGCGTTGTAAAAAGGGTGAATTCGCAATTCATATCTCAAGCACCTGGCAAGCCCATGCTCCTCAAATGCGAACCATGGTTCGAAGGGCATGGTGAGATCCTCGGTCGGGGCAAATGGCTGAATGGCGGAAAAACTTTTTTGTGCTTGGATCTGATGGGAACAAGCATGCCCGAAGGTCCTGAAGTTGAATTTCAAAAACTGAAGTTCGACAGCAGCGAAGGTATAGATGGCCTCGGAAGAATCGTGCTGCCGCGCCCGATCAAGAGCGCTGCCCTCGAAGAGTTCCTCCAAGAACGCTCTACGATTGAGCCCGATCGACATGCCGAAATCTACGAGGCGAAAGCCGCGCCTTTCAAAGTGCTTGGCGAAAAACGGCCAGTGAAGAAATCAAAATCTGTCGTGAAAGCCAATAAAAGCCCACTTGGCCCAGCGCCACCTGAGGCAGAAGGAGTTTCTGCAGGTACTGGCACCGGAGGTGGGAAGAACGTCGGCAAGCTTGAGACCGTGTCGGATGCAGAGTATGAGACAGCACCTGACGTGGCGCTGGAAACACAAGGCTTTTTCATGGACATCTGGAATGCACTCAAATCAATCGCCGCTGCCAATCCGGAAAAGATCCTTCGCGTTGACTGGTACACGCCCGTGGCACGATTCAGCAGTAAGCCGCCACTCGGTGTCGTTGAGCTCGTGGTCGAAAACGAAGAGGATCTTCCATCAGATGTGCGCTCCTGGCTGTATCTCGACCGAAGTGCCGGACTGCGACGGGGAATATTGATCGTCCGCATCAAGACGAACAAGGGTAATTTCTTTTGCTTCGAGGTTCAGCGGAAGGACGGAAAAAAAGGTGAAATCCCTCCGGGATCTGCAGGATTGTTGATGACGTTCAGCGGAAATGAAGAGGCATTCAAGCATTTCGTCAACGAGCTATGCAGAAGGATTCCCGGCTACAGAGGGGTGTTCAGCAAACTCAAGACACTGTACCCAGAAGAATACGTCACGTTTAACCATGGCAAACATGACAAGGAAATTCTTTACCGGAACATCCTCATCAACAAATTCGGTGAGCTTGATCTAGCGCTTGCCTGATCGTGGAGCTATACCGATTCCCTAGAGAAGCGTCCCGCTGTAGCCGGCGAGATGAACTAGGCTTCCGGAAGCTCTTTACAAGGACGACCGTCATGACTGACTACTCAAACTGCAAGATCCCCACGGCCGACGCTCTGACACTGCTCCTGCACAACCAGCACGCCCTAGGCGCAGCGATCGAAGAAATCACCAAGTGGCTTTCAGAGAATGGTGTAGAGAGTGTTGCAGCCAATGCTGTGGCAGCCATGGAAACCCTGGATGCAAATTCAAAAGCGATTGCGGACGCGATCATGCAACTACGACAGTTCTAGATAACTACCCCGAACTCTGGAGTCATAGATAACTTTCCGCTATGGGACACTATCCGCAGGCTGCGGCTGCGCAGCATGATGCTCAGGTAGAATGCGGAGAGATGGCCAAGCCGATGGTGGGTTACCCTTCAATCGACGATGGTTCGCTCATAGGTGCCCGCTGATGGCACCCACAGCACCCCTTGTTTGCATTCAATGTTGAATCCTGCAGTCCCCTGATAGGTTGCCGGAACATACACTAGTGCCTTGCGACTGATCCTGCCGATACCATGGAAATAGGCCAAGGCCTTAACAATCCATCGGGACTCAAAATCACTTGTCTCGTCGCGTTGTGGCAGTAAATCGACAAGCTCTCGCTCGCGTTTCGCTATTTTCTGTTGCCTCGCCCAATTCGTATCCGGACGAGTGTTCAGTCCCGCGCTGTAAACTTGGTTCAGGTACCCGATGAACCCTGTGACACTGGCCACAGTCCCCGGCGACTTACACCAATAACCATCAAGCGCTTTCTGGTCGATCATTGCAGCGGCCTTCAGCCGCGAGTGATCCAGCAGGTCAGAGGCAGACCGTAAGGCGAGCCGAGCGGATCGTAAGCTAATGCCACCGGTCGCCAGCCGGCTTTGCAGTATGCGGTGATAACCAGCAATCAACTGCTGGGGCCAAGGCTCTCGGGGTTGCTCCATGATGCCCTGCACTCGTCGCTGCTCAGAATCTGCCTCGCGGGCCTGCGCGCACACCACCAAACCATCGAACTCGCTTAGCCAGCGTACTGGAACACGGACACGGCGCAATCCTTCGGCCGAGAAATGCCGCAGCAGATGAGCGTACGGAGGCACATCCTGCGAGACGTTCTCGAGCTTTTTGAAGAAGTCGTAATAGGCATTGATCTTCAGGGCCGCCGCCTTGGGGCCAAGCTCAAGCAAAGCCCAGCTTCCGAAACGTTCAAACCGCTGCGCCATGGATGGCACGCTCAAGCCGGCAATGTTTATTGCCAGGCGCTTGTGGAAAGTTCTCTCCCAATAGCACTGCTCACATTCTTGGCCGCGCCCGGCTGGTGTGCTGACGCCACAAGTCACGCACGCATGTACGTCCTCTGCAATGCAGATCTTGCAGCGCCGCCGGCCATCAGGCCCCGCAACTAGCACTCGATGTCGCCGGCAATCAGGGCATGTCTCGGCAGCAGGCCCACTGCATTTTGGGCAAAGCAATTCACCAGTCAGCGAGTTCTTCGCTGTTCGCTGTGAAAGAGTTCCACAGCACTCGCAAATAGCCGGCTCACGAAAGTGCACTGCGCAGGGTTTGCACACAGGCCCATAGGGGGTTATTCGCCCGACTTTGAAATCGACCTTGTTGCATCGGGCACATGGCCCACTCCTCAAGCAGGGGCTGCAACGAGCGGCCTTATCAAATGTCGGAAGTCTGGAGAAATTGCCGCAGTCAGGACAGAGTCGACGCTTGAACAGCCGTGGATAGCAGTTCCCGCAATAGCGCTTTTCTTGGTAAATCCTTTTGGGCTGCTCAATGGCACGACCACAGCCGTCGCATTCACAGCGATCCAAATGCTCAACGGATGCCACTTCGTCTGACCTTTCGTTTCAGTCGCAACCACATACGCAGCGTCTGCGCGGGGCTACTGGGATGTTCACGGCCAACATCGCTCATCAAATGATGTCCGGGCGGCCGCAGTGCTGCGACCAAATCCAGCAGAACTGGAGGCGCACTATTAGGGGAGAAATGCAGAGTCGAGGCTGGAAGTGACTCATGTCGTGCTACTTCGATAAACGTTTGTGGCCCGGCTGACATTATCACCCACACGATGCTGAGCAGCACAGAGCGTTCAGCGGGAGAAAGGTATTCAAGGGGTAAACCCAATGGGATCGGCTGAAAAGACCCAAGCGGTATGCCCAGTGATTCAAAGAATCGTCCGGTAGCAGCGCTATGGCGACGTATTGATGCCTGGGCAAAACTCACCATGGTTCGTGCAATGGTTAACCAATCGCGAAAATCGAGAGTCGATGTTCCGTACAGGGGCCGCAGGCCAATGCTTTCGTCCACGTACCTCTGAAAAGCCAGCGCAGCTTCTGCAGCAGCGCTCCGAGCCCCGCCGCTTAGCGCAGCACCGCACCTATGGCAGTCGCTGAGCATGGCACCGGCTCTCAGCAGCTCCGGCTGCAGAGGAGCCAGACAACGTCCACACCGATCAACAAGCGTTACCCCGTGGATAGGGCAGCAGGTATGCCATGCCAAACGCCATTGGACGCAGTACCGCGAGTTATCTTGCGCAATGCAGTCGGGGCAGCATTGCAGACCCCCACTATGATGTCCCCCTCTGCAGCCCAACACCGTTAACCAGGGCCAATTCCCACGCGGCAGTCTGTCCGGCTGGCGCACGATCGAAGACATCGCACGCCCAAGGGTAGCAGACTGCAGACTCGCGCAGGGTACACCCGACAGCTTGCTCAGAGCCGCAAGCCTATTCTCTGCCACAGATCGATCCAGATCACTTGCCCAGGCTCTAAAGTCAGGCCATGCGATTGCGGTCAACGCTGCGGGGGAGCAGCCATGAGCAAGTGCCATCCTGACAATCCACGAAGTTAGAAGCTCGTCGCCGAGCAACGGTTTACTGAGGGGCCAGATCGGGTTTACAAGGCCTGCTCCCGGATGCCACGAGTAGGACGTAACCATGACATGCTCTCGATGAGTTCTATGTCAATGCACTCCTTACCAGAAACTATGGCCTGCTTCGAACACTCCATCAGAAGCCGGTGCACATTCCCCAGGTTACCGCCGGAAATAGCGTGTACACGCCGAGCCTTGTCTGGATGTGCCAACCCAGAGGGCTTCTTCAGCGGCAATATCGACTCAAACCCTTTGAGCATACGCTGGAATTCGGGATCGAGCTTCCACTGATCGAGCTTGATGACATCGAAGCGGCTGGCGTGTTGTGGGTCATGATGAAGGATACGAACTGCATCCGTTGTGCCGACACCAATGATCGGCATCACCAGTTCATTACAAAGCGACTTCAAGGCGTTCATCACCTCACGCTGCTTGATTGCAGAGCCCGTCAGCAACGAATGGAACTCATCAATGATCAGCATTCTGACCCTGAGCTCGCGGAAGGAATGGATCACCTGGTAACGCAATGCCAATTTGGTATCCGTGATCCTGTAAGGCATCCATAACTGCTCCAACAAAGCCACATACAGAGCCTTCTCGTCGGCAGCAGACGGTGCCTCCGCCAGAATCAAGGGGCGGACCGGATCATCATTTTCGTCGACGTACCCTTCGCCATGCGTTTTCTGGAATCGCCTGATGATGGTCGTCTTGCCGTTGTTGGAATCGCCCACAATCAGCAGATTAGGCATGCGAGCTCGCTTGGGCATGACGATCAGGTCATTGAGCGTGTCAAGGATAGTGCGAGCCGATGCATACCCGATCCAGCGCTCCTCTCCTATGAAGAGAATCCGATCCCGATCACTCAGTTGCAACACTGGCCGAAAATCAGGATGAATGTGTTCGTATGTGCTCATTCGACTTCACCTGTTGATTCGACCTCCGAAAGCATAAGTAGATCAGAATCCTCCTGAATCGGATCCAGTACCAGCTTCGCAACGGGCTTGCTCGGTTGGGCCGGAGTACCCTTCTTGCTGTGGGTACGACTCTTCTGAGCGTCTTTGCGGGCTTTCTTACTGTTCGCGGACGCCTCTTCGACAAGCTTTCGGTTTTCGACGGCGTACTCGGCGATCAAAGCATCGTCTATGTTCTCGCGCCCTTCGCTGACAGCTTTGTCCTTGGCAGCGTGATACTCCCAGAGGGTTACCGCAGGAAATGCCTGGTATGAGGCTGGCACCCGGAAGTATTGCTTCAGAATAGGGTCGTAGAACCAAATGACGCTTACATCCCTAGGATCCCGCCTGAAGAGCAGTTTGAGAGCCTTTCCGGTCGCGGGATCCTTTTGATTGATCCAATGACGTAGCGCTTCGGAGTAGTAGAACAAATCCCACTGCACACCATACGTCTGCACTGTCCTGCGAACAGATGGGAGGAAGTCCAGCTGTACCGCCAAAGGATCCGTCGGTCGCGCCGGCACGCTGATCAGGGGATCTACCTCCCGATTACCGAAGAATGCCAACTGCCACTTGCGAGCTGGGCTCATGTGGAGCTTTTTATGGTAGGTCTGGTGGTACTTCAAAATTGACCGAACCAGCCATACCTCGAATTCCGCCATTGTGAGAACGGCTTTAGCATCCGAGTCATAGCCCTCACGCTCCTGAGGGTTACTGAAGGTGGTTCCCGGTAGCTCGTGCACCATCCTCATGAAGGTGCCAAGCACCCGCTCAATTCGACCACCGTACTTTGGAACCTTAGATGGTCGGAAGACGCTGTCTATCCCGTAGTTCTTGCAAGAATCTACGATGTTCTGCGCCCTGAAGTCTGCACCGTTATCAGTGTGAATCGTGCGCGGAAAGCCCCATACCGGCCACTCTCCACGGATGTCGTGGGCAGCCAGCCAGGCTTCCTTGGGCAAAATCGAATGTGCGATGCACATCGCCACAGATGTCTCGGAAGGCGACTCGAACGCCAAGTAGTAGCCAACGATCATGCAGGAGTAGATGTCGATGGCAAGGGTGAGCCATGGCCGACCAATTGGCTTGCGATGGCGTTCGTCCACCACAATGAGATTGACCGGGGTATGGTCGATCTGCACAACGGCTAGGGGATAGCCTTCGTCTGGAAACTGACCGACTGAAGGTGTGTGTCTATTGTTCGCCTGCTCGGCATATCCACGCCGGCGAAGCTTCACCACCTCGGGAATCTGTCGGATCCGGGCCCTGATAGCGGATGCACCCGGAGGCTGAATGTCTAGCACTCGCGCTCTGCGTTCGACTTCCGAAATGGTAGACTGAACCGTGTACCTTTGCTCAGTCAGGTAGTAATCAGCCAGCACCTCTTGTACGAGCTTTTCTCCTTCAACAGAAAGACGCGTACTGCCCTCACGCCATCCTCGTTTGCGCGGAACGAGAGCCAAGACCTCATTCCATCGATTGTAGCGATTCAGCCAACGATAAAGGGTTGCCGGGCTGATTCCTGTCGCCTTCGCGCGCGCCGCGACAGTTTCTTTGGATAAGACCGTGTTGCCTAGCAATGGCAGAATGGCGGAGTAACGCTTTTGCGCAATAGCCCAGGCATCCGAGCTGATGCTGCTGATATCGTGGTTAACGTATAGACCGTCCAGTTTTTCCGCATCCACCGCCCTTAGGTCCAGAATCTGTAGAGCCGCACTGCGACCGGTCTCGACCTCCGTCGCGATCACCGTTTGCAGATCCAAGATCTGAACAATCCGGTAGACCTGCCTGTCTCGCCGCACCATCGCGCCGACCTCAATGGGAACGCGAGACCGAACGGGCTCAAACGGGACCAGATGCTCGCTGGTGTCGTCTTCATACAGTTTCATGATCAGGCACCCAGAGTTCGAGGTCATGATTCAGCGGTTCAGTAATGTCGCAGTCAACCTGACGCGTGGCGATCAGGTACCACAGCAGCGATACGCCTCGATCGCGGAAAATACCGTTGAAATGCCGTGCTAGGAGGTAGTGCACCGGAGCAACTTCCATCTCGCGCAGCGTATTCAGCACTGTATCGATGTCACTTTGTTCAAAGATCATTCGCTCAAAGCGCTCGAGGAACACAATGTTTTCGAGCGCAAGGCCACGAATCCGCGACTCGTCATAAATGCGGAACTGCCACCCCTGGCTACGAGCCAACCGGCGTGCTTCCTTCCACTTGCCTGACCAGGCTCGCCAGTTCTCTACCCATTGTTCCCTCGGTTTTACCTCCACAAGCAGCGGCCGTAGCACGCCAAAGTAAGGCAAGTTCTGCTGGTGGTAAAAAACAAGATAATCAGGCGTGTAGATCTGCGGGCGTCCTAGGGAGTCGGAGAAAGGAACCTCCACCGGTTGGGAGATAACCGACTCAACCTGGTGAGAGAAGCGCATACGCTTCAGAAAGTCTCTTTCCAATGACGACTCGAAAGCGACCCCACCTAACCCTTTGAAAGCCATCACTCCTGAAATGCTGCGGCGGGTCGGCTTGATCTTCCGAACCGGCTTAATCTGGTCGCATTTATTTCCGATCATTTTTTATATGGTCTCATTTATTACCGACAAGATTCTCAGTAATTTCAGAAGGTTTTGATGGCCGATAGCGGCCTGTAGCGTAGCTATTTATCATGTATTTCGAAAGCCTACAGCAGCTCAAAACCGCAACCCGGCGAGATCACCCTCGCGCATCACGGTGTGCTGTTTCTCGATGAATTGCCGGAGTTTGATCGCAAGGTGCTGGAGGTGCTGCGCGAGCCGATGGAGTCCGGACATATCGTGATCGCCCGAGCCAAGGATCGCGTGCGATTTCCGGCGCGATTTCAGTTAGTGGCGGCCATGAATCCGTGTCCCTGTGGATATCTTGGCGAGCCGAGCGGCAAGTGTTCGTGCACGCCGGACATGGTCCAGCGTTATCGCAACAAACTGTCGGGGCCATTGCTGGATCGGATCGACTTGCACCTGACGGTGGCGCGAGAGGCGACAGCGTTGAATCCTACGGTGAAGCCGGGCGAAGACAGTGCCACTGCCGCGGAACGTGTCGCCGAGGCGCGGGAACGGCAGCTGAAACGCCAGTCCTGCGCCAATGCCTTTCTCGATCTGCCGGGACTGAAACGCCACTGCAGGTTATCCACAGCCGATGAAACCTGGCTGGAATCGGCCTGCGAACGGCTGACCCTGTCACTACGCTCAGCCCATCGTTTGCTCAAAGTCGCCAGAACCCTGGCAGACCTTGAGCAAGTCGATGCAATCCGCCGTGAGCATCTGGCCGAGGCGCTGCAATACCGCCCGGCGACGCCTTAATGCTCGGTCAGATCCACCAGCGGCTTCTGCCGCACTTCGGTTTCACGCCCGGCCTGAATTTCGGTCACGTGCTTCAACGCATTATCCACAGCGCCTTTGTCCGCCAGCAGGCTGTAGCTGATCTGGAACTGTTGACTGGCCTTTGGCGCAATGGTCGGCACCAGATTCAACGGACGCTGATAGCGGCGGTTGTAGGAAAAACTGGTACCCGGCTCAAGGCCCGTTACATAGCCCTGCCCTTGAGTGTCGGTGTTTTTCCACAGGGAAAATACCGGCAGTTGCTGCGTATTGAAGCCTACAGAAACGCCAAGACTGCCGGCCTTGTTGTGCAGCACGGCCAGGGTTTCGCCTTTGGCGTCCGCATAAGGCACGACGTTGTAGACGGTTTCGTCGTAGTCCTTGGTCGGCGCGCGGTAGGTCTGCCAGTCGGGCAGATCGCCCTTGGCCTTGTCGTTAAAAGGCGAAACCTGTTTTACCGGAGCCGCAAAACGTGCGCCCTGCTCAAGGAATGGCGTACTGAAATTGCTGTGGTACAGCGCCTGGTATTCCTTCGGATAATCGCCGTTGTTGGTCAGCGTATCGTTGAGGGCGAAACGCGCGCTACCGGGCTCGGTGACCAGTTCGGTGACGACCGAGAAGTCGACTTTCTTGAACGCCTGCTCTTTCAGTTCGCCGCGCAGACTGATGGCGTAGGGTGGTTTTTCGTCAATGTGCAGGGTAACGCTGCTGGCCGGGATGTTGGCGGCGCGCCCGTGCAGAGTCAGCAACTCACCATTGTCCATGCCGGGATGGCCGACCCATTCATAACCGCAGCGGGCCACCAGCTCGTTGAAGCCTTCCAGCCAACCCAGGCCACCGCGTCCGTTGAGTTCGATGAAAGCCGGGTTGACCACTTCCTTGACCGGCGAATCCCAACCCATACGCACACTACCAACAGAGGCTTGCAGGACATTCATGCCGCGGGTCGGCACCACCGAGAGTTTCATCGTGCCATTATCGATATCGACGATGCTGACCCCTTCCTGCCGACCGCCGTGCAGAGTACGCAGGCTGACGGAAAAGGGTTTGTCGGTTTTCACCCCGAGCTGCTCACTGGTGATGCTCCAGTTTTGCGCGGGTTTGTTGGTGTCGAGAAGTACGTAATCCCAAGCCATGGCGTGGGAAGCAGCAGAGAGTGCGCCGAGTGCAACGGCGAGTTTGAACGGGGTCATGGCAGCAGCCTTTATTGGAGTTGTGCCATTTTTATAGCGCTGCAGAAACGTTTCAGCAAGTGTGAAAGAGCAAGAGATCGAGTGTTTTACCCAAGATTGGCAGTGAAGCGATCGCGAGCAGGCTCACTCCTACAGGGATCTTCAGGGATCACAAACAATGCGACCAACCGATATACCTGTAGGAGTGAGCCTGCTCGCGATAGCTATTTCAGCTGTACATCAACGGAAGCGATCAACCTCGGAACGCAAGTCCGCCGCCAGTTTCTCCAGCTCCTTGGCGGTGACCGCGAGGTTCGACACCACCTCACGCTGCTCACTGTTGGCCAGCGCAATACTCTGCAGATTGCTGCTCAGCAAAGTAGCCGTGCTGCTCTGCTCCTGCGTCGCGGTGGTAATCGCCGCGAACTGCTGGCCGGCAGAACGGCTCTGCTCATCGATCCGCGCCAGCGCCGACGCCACGTTGGCGTTGCGCGACAGGCCTTCCTGCATCAACAGGTTGCCCTGTTCCATGGTGCTGATGGCGTTGCCGGTTTCCTGCTGGATGCTGTGAATCATCCCGGAAATTTCGTCGGTGGCCTGACGGGTGCGCGACGCCAGGTTGCGCACCTCATCGGCCACCACGGCGAAGCCACGACCCTGTTCACCGGCACGCGCAGCTTCGATGGCCGCGTTGAGCGCCAGCAGGTTGGTCTGTTCGGCAATCGAGGTGATGACGCTGACGATGCCGCCGATTTCCTGGGAGCGCTGACCGAGGGTGTTGATCACCGTGGCCGTGGTGTTCAGCGCGCCGGCAATTTGCTCCAGCGAGGACGACGCCTCTTGCATCGAGGTGCGACCGATCTGGGTCTGCTGGGCATTTTCCTGGGCCAGACGCTGGGTGTTGCCCATGTTGTCGGCGATGTTCAACGAGGTGGCGCTGAACTCTTCCACCGCACCGGCCATGCTGGTGATTTCGCCGGACTGCTGCTCCATGCCTTCGTACGCACCGCCGGACAAACCGGACAACGCCTGGGCACGGCTGTTGACCTCTTCCGAGGAGCGGCGGATGTGCTCGACCATGGTCGACAGCGCCTGGCTCATCTGGTTGAACGCACGGGACAACTGGCCGATCTCGTCGTTGCTCGACACATTCAGGCGCACGCTCAGATCACCGGCACCCAGCGCTTCGGCCTGACGCACAAGGTCGCCCAGCGGTTGCAGCTTGCTGCGCAGCAGCCACATCGCCGCGCCCACCGCGATCAGCATCGCCAGCAGACTGCCAATGGCCAGTTGGGTGCCGACACTCCAGGTCACCGCGCGAATCTCGGACTTCGGCATGCTCGCCACCACCGACCACGGGCCGCCCTCGAACGGCACGGCAATGCTGTAGAAATCTTCGCCGCTGTCGCTCCAGAACTGGCCCTTGCCCGGCGTCTTGGCCAGGCCGTTGATCACCGGCACCGCTTGATCCAGCGCCTGCACCCCCGCCGGCGCCACCAGCCATTTGTTTTGCTCATCCAGCAACGCCAGCGAACCGTTCTGACCGATACGAAAACGCTTGAGATTGGCGAACTGGGCGTTCTGCGCATCGGTGTAGTCGAAACCGACGAACAACACCGCAATCACCTTGCCGCTGCCATCGCGCACCGGGGTGTACTGAGTCATGTAGGAGCGATCGAACAGCAAGGCGCGACCGACGTAACCCTGCCCCGCCATCAACTTCGCGTAAGCCGGGTGCGCGTGATCGAGCAAGGTGCCGATGGCGCGGGTGCCGTCCTGTTTGGTCAGGGAGGTGCTGACCCGCACGAAGTCTTCGCCGCTGCGCACGAACAGCGTGGCGACGCCGGCCGTCATCTGCTTGAACTCGTCGACTTCCTTGAAGTTGTTGTTCAGCACTTCGCCGCCCAGGTGCAGGCCCGGGGTTTGAGTGCCTGCAACCGTCACCGGCTCATCCGGGTGAATGCTCAGGCCCGCGCTGAAGCGCTTCTCGAACAGCCCGCTCAGGCGCTGGGTGCTTTCGCGCAGCGTGCCGTGGAAGGTGCTCAGTTGGTCGGCCAGCAGCCGCGCCTCACTGGCGAGGTGCTCTTCACGGGTGGCGAGGTTGGCGGTATCCAGCGAACGCAGGGCAAACACCGTACTGCCGCTGATGACAATCGCCAGTATCACAGCGAGCGCAAGGCCCAGCTGCGAGGCGATCCGGGCGCGAGGTTGAGACATGGACAGCTCCTGGCCGAGCCACCGGATCCTCCTTGATCGCAGCACTTGCTCGGAAAATTCTAATAATGGGGGTGAAATCGTGGCGACCGGCACGACGGTTCCACATGCTCATTTTCGGCGGTGAAACCGAATACTTGAGTAAATAGCGGGGTTATGGCGCAAGGCCGGCATTGTGCGGGCTCGAACGTTTCAGCTCAAGCGCTTGACCAGCGGCAACGCCATGGCGCGCACTTCGCCTTGCAGGAAGTCGCTGAGGCGGCGCAAACGTTCACCTCCCGGGCGGGTTTTCGGCCACACCAGGTAATAATTCAGTCCGCTGGCGACCGCGGTCGGCCATGGCAGGCTCAGTCTGCCTTGCGCCACATCTTCGGCGACCATCAGCAAATCGCCCATCGACACCCCGTAGCCTCGGGCTGCGGCGATCATCCCCAGTTCCAGGGTATCGAACACCTGTCCGCCCTTGAGCGAGACCTGATCGGACAGGCCCATGTGCTCCAGCCAACTGCGCCAGTCGCGCCGATCCGGAGTCGGGTGCAACAGTTCGGTGGACGCCAGACGCGCAACATCCCACGGCTGGTCGTTCAGCAGATTGGGCGCGCCCACCGGTATCAGCTCTTCCGGGAACAGCAGGCTGGCTTCCCAGTCCGGCGGGAAATGCCCATCACTGAGCAGCACAGCGCAGTCGAACGGCTCGTTGTTGAAGTCCACCGAATCCACGTCCATCCAGGCGCTGGTCAGTTGCACCTCGTTACCCGGTTGCAGATGGCGGAAGCGGCTGAGGCGCGCCAGCAGCCAGCGCATGGTCAGGGTAGACGGCGCTTTCATGCGCAGGATGTCGTCTTCGGCGCGCAAGGTGTTGCAGGCGCGCTCAAGGGCCGCGAAGCCGTCGCGGATTCCAGGCAACAGCATCCGCGCCGATTCCGTCAGTTGCAGGTTGCGCCCGCTGCGATGAAACAGCTTGCAGGCGAAATGCTCTTCCAGCGTCTTGATGTGCCGGCTGACTGCACTCTGGGTGATCGACAACTCCTCGGCCGCGCGGGTGAACGAGCTGTGCCGCGCCGCCGCTTCGAATGCGCGCAGGGCATACAACGGAGGAAGACGACGGGACATTCGCAAAGCTCCTATAGCGGGTTACGGCCAACCCGGCAGAATGTTCTCAAGATGAGTTTTAATCATGCCACCCATCCTTTTTATCCCTTTGTGCAAACCCTGCCAAGCGCCGAGAATCGTCGGCTCTCTGTTCCCTCTTTGAATGAGTGGTGATGACCATGCAGCATCCCGTGCGTACCGAACTCTGGGCCATCCTGCGGCTGGCCGGGCCGCTGATTGCCTCGCAGTTGGCGCACATGTTGATGGTGCTGACCGACACCTTGATGATGGCGCGCCTCAGTCCCGAAGCCCTGGCCGGGGGAGGACTGGGGGCGGCGAGTTATTCGTTCGTGTCGATCTTCTGCATCGGTGTGATTGCAGCGGTCGGTACCCTGGTGGCGATCCGTCAGGGCGCGGGCGACATCATCGGCGCGGCACGCCTGACCCAGGCCGGGTTGTGGCTGGCATGGCTGATGGCGCTCGGCGCCGCACTGCTGCTGTGGAACCTGAAACCGGTGTTGCTGCTGTTCGGCCAGACCGAAACCAACGTCCATGCCGCCGGGCAATTCCTCATTGCCCTGCCCTTCGCCCTGCCCGGTTACCTGAGCTTCATGGCCCTGCGCGGCTTCACCAGTGCGATTGGCCGGGCGACCCCGGTGATGGTCATCAGTCTCGGCGGCACCGTCGCCAACTTCCTGCTCAATTACGCACTGATCACCGGGATGTTCGGCCTGCCGAAACTGGGGCTGACCGGCATCGGTCTGGTCACGGCAATCGTTGCCAACTGCATGGCGCTGGCGCTCGCGTGGCACATTCGCCGGCATCCGGCCTACGACGCCTACCCGTTGCGCGCCGGTCTGTCGCGCCCCAATCGTCAATATCTGCAAGAGCTGTGGCGTCTCGGCCTGCCGATTGGCGGCACCTATGCCGTGGAAGTCGGCTTGTTCGCCTTCGCCGCGCTGTGCATGGGCACCATGGGCAGCACGCAACTGGGCGCCCATCAAATCGCCCTGCAGATCGTTTCGGTGGCGTTCATGGTGCCGGCGGGGATGTCCTACGCGATCACCATGCGCGTCGGCCAGCATTATGGCGCCGGGCAACTGAGCGATGCGCGAATGTCCGGGCGGGTCGGCATTGTTTTCGGTGCGGTGGTGATGCTGGGTTTTGCCATGGTGTTCTGGCTGTTGCCGAACCAACTGGTCGGGTTGTTCCTCGATCACGACAATCCGGCGTTTGCCGAGGTGATTCGCCTGGCGGTGAGCCTGTTGGCGGTGGCGGCGTGGTTCGAGCTGTTCGACGGCACGCAGACGATTGCCATGGGCTGTATCCGTGGGCTCAAGGACGCAAAAACCACGTTCCTGGTCGGGCTCGGTTGCTATTGGCTGATTGGCGCACCGGCCGCGTGGTGGATGGCGTTCCACCTGAACTGGGGGCCGACGGGCGTGTGGTGGGGTCTGGCGCTGGGCCTGGCCTGCGCGGCAGTGAGCCTGACCCTGGCGTTTGAATGGAAGATGAAGCGGATGATTCGGTTGGAGCCTGCATCAGCAGATCAGTACACAATCGCTCAGGCAGACTGAGATTCCCTTGTGGGCGCGGGCTTGCTCGCGAAAGCGCTGGGTCAGACAGCACATGCCTGGACTGACACCGCGCCTTCGCGAGCAAGCCCGCTCCCACAGGGGTCATGCATTCACCCGGAAATGGTGTTCAGCTCACAAATTCCAGTGATGACTGCTGGCTGGCCCCAAACGTCAGGTACTCAACCAACTCCGCCAATGGCAACGGCCGGCTGATCAGATAACCCTGCACCTGATCACAGCCAAACCCGCGCAGCAGATCCAGCTGCTCCGGCGTCTCCACCCCCTCGGCCACCACTTCCAGATGCAGGTTGTGCGCGAGGTTGATCATCGCATGCACCAGTTTGCGGTTCTCTTCGCGTTGCTCCATACCGCCGACAAAGCTTTTGTCGATCTTCAGCAGCGTGATCGGCAGGCTGTTGAGGTGCACGAACGAGGAGAACCCGGTGCCGAAGTCATCCAGCGAGAAACGCACGCCGAGGCGGCCGAGGGCGTCCATGGTCTGTTTGACCAGGTCGCTGCGGCGCATCACGGCGGTTTCGGTGAGTTCAAATTCGAGCCATTGCGCCTCGACCCCGCGCTCGGCAATCAGCCGGCTGAGCGTCGGCAGCAACTGGCTGTCCTGAAACTGGCGGAACGACAGGTTGATCGCCATGTGCAGCGCCGGCAGCCCACGCTCGCGCAGTGCCTGCATGTCGCGCAACGCGCGGGAGATCACCCAGTAGCCCAACGGCACGATCAAACCACTCTGCTCGGCCAGCGGCACGAATTCGCTCGGTGGCAGCAAACCGCGCTCGCCATGACGCCAACGCACCAAGGCTTCGAGGCCGACGATCTGCCCGTCTGCAAGATTCAGTCGCGGCTGGTAATGCAGCTCCAGCTCATCGCGGCGCAGGGCCCGGCGCAGCTCGCTTTCGAGGTCGGCCATGCTCCGGGCGTTGCGATTGATGCGCTCGTTGAAGATATGGAAGGTGCAGCCCTGCGTGCTCTTGGCCTGCTGCATGGCGATGTGCGCGTGCCACATCAGCGGATCGGCGCCACCCTGTGCGCGGGCATGGGCGATACCGAGACTGGAACCGATCAACAGGCTTTCGCCGTCGACCCAATAGGGTTCGGACAAGGCTTCGGTAATGCGTTCGGCCATCCACTCGGCGCGTTGCGGCGCGCGGCGGGTGTCGATCAGCAGGGCAAATTCATCGCTGCCCAGGCGCGCCAGTTGATCACCGGCCTCCAGCTGACTTTTCAGCCGGGCGACGACTTGCAGGATCAGACGGTCGCCGGCCTGATGCCCGAGGGCGTCGTTGGCATGACGAAAGTTGTCGAGATCGAGATGTCCGAGGGCCAGACCGCGCCCGTCGTTTTCTGCCAGCCGCGCGGTCAGCAGGGTCTGAAAGCCCTGGCGGTTGGCGATGCCGGTCAGAGGATCCTGTTCAGCGAGGCGTTGCAGAGTGTTTTCGAGAACGCCGCGCTCACGCACATGACGCAGGCAACGGCGCAGCATGCCGGCATCGAGGGCGTCGAACACCAGCCAGTCGCTGACGCCAACGGGCGCGGTGGCCGGTTCGTGTTCCAGCAGCAACACGGTCGGCAGGCTGCAACGGCCCGGGGCCGGCTGCAACGCGGGAACGGTCAACAACACCGCATGACGGTTGTCTTCGAACAGACTGCTGACCGACTCCCAGCTCGGCGCGCTGATCAGCACCGCCGCGCTCCCCATCGGAGCCAGACACTCGCGCAATAACGCTGTCCACGCTGGCTCTTCGGCCAGTAGCAGCAAACGCAAGGGTTCGACAGGCGTAGACAAGCTAGCTCCCTAGACTCTGCAATGATGTGGGCGGGGCATTATGCCGTTGCGATGATCAATGACCAAATGACAACGGTTATCAAACCGTTATTTTGTGTCATGAATGAGTACATTAGCCGCAAAATCACCGCGCATCCTGCGTGAAAGTAACAAAACCGGCAAATTTGAATCGCGTGGTGCGTCACAAGTCGGACAGAGCAGCACAAATCGCTGAGCCTGTTAAAATGCCGGCCCATTTCGTCAACGACTCCCGAATTTTCGTATGTCCCGACTCAATCCCCGGCAGCAAGAAGCCGTGAACTACGTCGGCGGCCCTCTATTGGTGCTCGCCGGCGCTGGCTCCGGCAAGACCAGCGTGATCACCCGCAAGATCGCGCACCTGATCCAGAACTGCGGCATCCGCGCCCAGTACATCGTCGCCATGACCTTTACCAACAAGGCCGCGCGCGAGATGAAGGAGCGGGTCGGCACCCTGCTGCGTGCCGGCGAAGGTCGCGGCCTG
This sequence comes from Pseudomonas sp. MWU16-30322, assembly GCF_020515535.1. Taxonomy (NCBI): domain Bacteria; kingdom Pseudomonadati; phylum Pseudomonadota; class Gammaproteobacteria; order Pseudomonadales; family Pseudomonadaceae; genus Pseudomonas; species Pseudomonas sp. MWU16-30322. Next base: position 341,900 of record NZ_JAIWYL010000007.1, on the reverse strand, counting down.
ACGGTCTGCACCTTCCACAACCTGGGCCTGAACATCATCCGCAAGGAGCATGCGCGGCTGGGCTACAAACCCGGTTTCTCGATCTTCGACGAGACCGACGTCAAAGCCCTGATGACCGACATCATGCAGAAGGAATACGCAGGCGACGACGGCGTCGACGAGATCAAGAACATGATCGGCGCCTGGAAAAACGACCTGATCCTGCCGGCCCAGGCGCTTGAGAACGCACGCAACCCCAAGGAACAGACTGCCGCCATCGTCTACACCCACTATCAGCGCACGCTCAAGGCGTTCAACGCGGTGGACTTCGACGACCTGATCCTGCTGCCGGTGAAACTCTTCGAAGAGCACGCCGACATTCTCGAAAAGTGGCAGAACAAGGTGCGTTACCTGCTGGTCGACGAATACCAGGACACCAACGCCAGCCAGTACCTGCTGGTGAAGATGCTGATCGGCAAGCGTAACCAGTTCACCGTGGTGGGCGACGACGACCAGTCGATCTACGCCTGGCGCGGCGCACGGCCGGAAAACCTGATGCTGCTCAAGGATGACTACCCGTCGCTGAAAGTGGTGATGCTCGAGCAGAACTATCGGTCCACCAGCCGCATCCTGCGCTGCGCCAACGTGCTGATCTCGAACAACCCGCACGAATTCGAAAAACAGCTGTGGAGTGAGATGGGCCACGGCGACGAGATCCGCGTGATCCGCTGCCGCAACGAGGACGCCGAAGCCGAGCGCGTCGCCATGGAAATCCTCAGCCTGCACTTGCGCACCGACCGCCCGTACAGCGATTTCGCGATCCTCTATCGCGGCAACTACCAGGCCAAGCTGATCGAACTGAAGTTGCAGCACCACCAGGTGCCGTACCGCCTGAGCGGCGGCAACAGCTTCTTTGGCCGTCAGGAAGTGAAGGACCTGATGGCCTACTTCCGCCTGATCGTGAACCCGGACGACGACAATGCCTTCCTGCGCGTGATCAACGTGCCGCGCCGCGAAATCGGCTCGACCACCCTGGAAAAACTCGGCAACTACGCCACCGAACGCAAGATCTCGATGTACGCCGCCACCGATGAAATCGGTCTGGGCGAGCATCTGGACAGCCGCTTTACCGATCGCCTGTCGCGCTTCAAGCGCTTCATGGACAAGGTCCGTGAGCAGTGTGCCGGTGAAGATCCGATCTCGGCGCTGCGCAGCATGGTCATGGACATCGACTACGAGAACTGGCTGCGCACCAACAGTTCCAGCGACAAGGCTGCGGACTACCGGATGAGCAACGTCTGGTTCCTCATCGAAGCCTTGAAGAACACCCTGGAAAAAGACGAAGACGGGGAGATGACCGTCGAGGACGCCATCGGCAAACTGGTCCTGCGCGACATGCTCGAGCGTCAGCAGGAAGAAGAGGACGGCGCCGAAGGCGTGCAGATGATGACCCTGCATGCGTCCAAGGGCCTGGAATTCCCTTACGTGTTCATCATGGGCATGGAAGAGGAAATCCTCCCGCACCGCTCCAGCATCGAAGCCGACACCATCGAAGAGGAACGCCGCCTGGCCTACGTGGGCATCACCCGCGCGCGTCAGACCCTGGCGTTCACCTTTGCCGCCAAGCGCAAACAGTACGGCGAGATCATCGACTGCGCGCCAAGCCGCTTCCTCGATGAGCTGCCGCCGGACGACCTGGCGTGGGAAGGCAACGACGACACACCGACCGAAGTCAAAGCCGTGCGTGGCAATAGCGCATTGGCTGATATACGCGCGATGTTAAAGCGCTAGAATTGACCACTTTTTTAAAGCTTAGGGCGCACAGGCGCTGAACGAGGACAGCTTCATGGAAGCATTGCACCAGAAAATCCGCGAACAAGGCATCGTGCTTTCCGACCAGGTCCTGAAAGTCGACGCCTTTCTGAACCATCAGATCGACCCGGCCCTGATGAAGCTGATCGGCGACGAATTCGCCACGCTGTTCAAGGATTCGGGCATCACCAAGATCGTCACCATCGAAGCCTCGGGCATTGCCCCGGCGATCATGACCGGTCTGAACCTGGGCGTGCCGGTGATCTTCGCCCGCAAGCAACAGTCCCTGACCCTGACAGAAAACCTGCTGTCGGCGACCGTTTATTCGTTCACCAAAAAGACCGAAAGCACGGTGGCCATCTCGCCACGGCACCTGACCAGCAGCGACCGCGTGCTGATCATCGACGACTTCCTGGCCAACGGTAAGGCCTCGCAGGCGTTGATCTCGATCATCAAACAGGCTGGCGCCACCGTTGCCGGTCTGGGCATCGTGATCGAGAAGTCGTTCCAGGGCGGCCGGGCCGAACTGGACTCGCAGGGCTACCGCGTTGAATCGCTGGCTCGCGTGAAATCGCTGAAGGATGGCGTCGTTACCTTCATCGAATAATCCAGCAACACCGCGGCCCCCTGTAGGAGTGAGCCTGCTCGCGATAGCGTAGTGTCAGCTGATATTTTCGTCAGCTGATACACCGCCATCGCGAGCAGGCTCACTCCTACAGTTGTTTTGGGTCAGGCAGTTATTGCGCGGTGGCCTTCAGCCCGGTGAGTAGCAGGCGCTGGAACAGGTCTTCTTTCAGGCCTTCCGGGTGGGTCAGTTGCATACGTTCAAGGTGTTCGGGGAACGTCGAAGCCTCCGGCGCATCTAGCGCAGCCTTGCCCAGCTCCAATATCTCGCTCAGCTTGAACTTGCTCTTCAGCCAGTTCAGCGCCCGCAGCAAATCCCGCTCGATGGCGGTGAAATCACAGCCCAGCGGATACTCCGGAAACAGATTCGGATGCTTCGCCGCAATCGCCTGCAAGCGTTGCGGGGTGTTATCGGCGAAACGCGGATCGAGACGGAAATCCTGCGGCAGTTTGCCGACCTTCTGCGCCTGCTCGATCAGTTCTGGCTGGAAGCGTGAATCGCTGATGTTCAGCAACGACTCGATCACCACCTCGTCAGTCTTGCCGCGCAGATCGGCGATGCCGTACTCGGTGACCACGATGTCGCGCAGGTGCCGTGGAATCGTGCAGTGCCCGTATTCCCAGACGATGTTCGAACTGACCTCGCCGCCGGACTCGCGCCAGCTGCGCAGGATCAGAATCGAACGCGCATCGTGCAGCGCATGGCCCTGGGCGACGAAGTTGTATTGCCCGCCGACGCCGCTGAGTACCCGCCCGTCTTCCAGTTGATCAGCCACGCCCGCGCCCATCAGCGTCATGGTGAACACGGTGTTGATGAACCGTGCATCAATCCGTTGCAAGCGCTTCAATTCTTCCTGCCCGTACAGCTCGTTGATGTAGCTGATGCGGGTCATGTTGAATTCGAGGCGCTTGCTCAACGGCAGTTCGCGCAGGCGCCCGTAGAAACTGCGTGGGCCGAGGAAGAAGCCGCCGTGCACCGAGATGCCATCGGTCTGCGCCGCTTCATCGAGGGTGCCGGCGTTGGCCTGTTCCTGCGTCTGCACGTCGGGGTAGACCTTGCGCCGGATGATCCCGGCATCGGCCAGCACCAGCAGGCCGTTGACGAACATTTCGCTGCAGCCATACAGGCCTTTGGCGAATGGCGCGGTACCGCCCTCGCGCTCGATCAACTGTGCCCACTGGCTGAGATTGAGATCGGCCAGTACCGCCTGATAACCGGCGTTGTCCGCCTGCCGCGCGAGCAATGCGGCGGTCAGTGCATCGCCCATCGAACCGATGCCGATCTGCAAGGTGCCGCCATCGCGCACCAGAGTGCTGGCGTGCAGGCCGATGAAATGATCCTGAAAGCCCACCGGCATGTTCGGCGTGGAAAACAGCGTGCTGCTGTCCTTCGCGTCGATCAGCAGGTCGAAGGTGTCGATATCGACTTCGGCATCACCGGGCATGTACGGCAGATCGGTGTGCACCTGGCCGACCAGCAGAATGGTCTCCCCGGCGTCGCGGCGCTTGGTGATCATCGGCAACAGGTCGAGGGTGATGTCGGGGTTGCAGCTCAGGCTCAGGCGATCGGGATGTTCGCTGCTGCTGGCGAGCAATTGCGCCACCAGATTGAGGCCGGCAGCATTGATGTCGCGGGCGGCATGGCTGTAGTTGCTGCTGACGTAATCCTGCTGGGCCGGCGGGCTGTTGAGCAGGCTGCCCGGCTGCATGAAAAACTGTTCGATGCGGATATTGCCGGGCAGGCTGTCGCGGTGCAGGTCGGCAAGGAAATCGAATTCGGGGTAGTCGCCGAAAACGCGCTCGACGAAGGGTTCGATGAAGCGCTTCTGCAGACCGTCACCCAAGGTCGGCCGACCGAGGCACAGCGCGGTATAGATCGTCAGTTGCCGCTCGGGCAAGTCCTTGATCCGCCGGTACAGCGCGTTGACGAAGTGATTGGGCTTGCCCAGCCCCAGCGGCATGCCCATGTGGATGTGCGCCGGCAAGCGCGCAAGCACATCGTCCACTGCCTGTTCGATCGAACACAACTGCACCATCTGAAGCCTCCTGCCCGTTCCGTGAATAGGGGTAGACCGAGCTTGCCTCGACTTTGCTGCAAAGGACAGCGAAAGCCGTGAATCGCAGGCACAAAAAAACCGTCCGAAGACGGTTTTTTTCGTCAGAAGCGCGCCTTGTTACAGGCCGGACATCTTCTTGATCGCGCCCTTGAGCTCGTCGTCCGAGCAATCGGCGCAGGTGCCTTTTGGCGGCATGGAATTGATGCCGGTGATGGCTTTGGCGAGAATGCCATCGAGGCCGCCCTGATGATCGGCGCGGTCTTTCCAGGCGGCGGTGTCACCGATTTTCGGTGCCCCCAGCAGGCCGGTACCGTGGCAAGCGTTGCAATGTTTTGCAATCACTTCGTCCGGCGTCTTTGCACCACCGCCGCCGCCAGCGGAGGCAGCCACTTCCATTCCTTTGCATTCCTGCCCCTGAACACACACTTGGCCGACCGGCTCGAGGCGCTTGGCAATGTCGTCATTCGTCGCAGCTTGAGCGCTGACAGCCCAGAGGGCCAGTACGGTTGCTGGTGCGGCCAGCATTTTCATAATTAGATTCACGCGTTCACCCTCAATGGTGGCTATTCACGCCTGCGGCCACGGTTCGCAGGCGGGCGCAAGTATAGCGGGTAGCCCGCCACACTGAAACAACCCCATAGTCGAAGGGGTTATACCGCGCGATGGAAAAACTCTGCGGATGCCTTCGCCGTCATGGCTTGGCGCCTCTATCGTTAAAAATTTGCCGGCGTGGCTGCGCTGATTAGTCGCGCAGGCGCGTCGAACGGATTCCGGAAACGATGCGGCTTGGTACTTTCAAAATAGTAGCTGTCGCCGGCTTCGAGAATAAAAGTTTCCAGGCCCACCACCAATTCCAGACGACCTTCCACCAGAATCCCGGTTTCCTCGCCTTCATGGGTGAGCATTTCTTCGCCGGTATCAGCGCCCGGCGGGTAGATTTCGTTGAGGAACGCGATGGCCCGGCTCGGGTGTGCGCGGCCGACCAGTTTCATGGTCACGGCGCCGTCGGAAATGTCGATCAGCTCGTTGGCCTTGTAGACGATCTGGGTCGGGATTTCCTGCAGGATTTCTTCGGAAAAGAACTCGACCATGGACATGGGAATCCCGCCCAGAACCTTCCTCAGCGAACTGATCGAAGGGCTGACGCTGTTCTTTTCGATCATCGAAATGGTGCTGTTGGTGACGCCCGCGCGCTTGGCGAGTTCACGCTGGGAAAGCCCTTTGAGCTTGCGGATCGATTGCAGTCGTTCACCGACGTCCAAGGCGGGAGCCTCCTGATGTTGTAAGAATATTGAGCGTTATCATGGCGACAGCGTTCAGTATTTACAACACTTGGCCCCCGCAGCGGCGTCAACCCTCGGAATAGAGCCTTGGCACGCGACGCAGGTTGCAGAAGATCTGATACGGAATGGTGTCCGCCCACTGCGCCACTTCGCTGGCGAGGATGTTCTTGCCCCACAGCTCGACGGTCGAACCGAGGTCGGCTTCCGGCACATCAGTGAGGTCGATGCACAGCATATCCATCGACACCCGGCCAAGAATCCGGCTGCGTTTGCCGGCCACCAGCACCGGCGTGCCGGTCGGCGCATGGCGCGGGTAGCCATCGGCATAGCCCATGGCAACCACGCCGATGCGCATCGGTTTGTCGGTGATGAATTTGGCGCCGTAGCCGATCGGCTCGCCGGCGGGCAATTCGCGCACGCAGATGACTTTCGATTCGAGGGTCATCACCGGTTGCAGGCGCTCGGCCACGGCGTTGGCTTCTTCGAACGGTGTGGCGCCGTAGAGCATGATGCCCGGGCGCACCCAGTCGCTGTGGATCTGCGGCCAACCGAGCACGGCCGGCGAGTTGCGCAGGCTGACTTCGGCAGCCAGACCCTGACGCGCCGCTTCGAACACCGCGACCTGATCGGCGCTGCTCTGCTCATGCAGTTCATCGGCGCGGGCGAAGTGGCTCATCAGCACGATCTTCGCCACTTTGCCGCTGGCCAGCAGGCGTTGATAGGCCGCCGCGTAATCCTTCGGATGCAGGCCGACGCGGTGCATGCCCGAATCAAGCTTCAGCCACACGGTGATCGGCTTGCTCAGTGCCGCCTGCTCGATGGCTTCGAGCTGCCACAGCGAATGCACCACGGTCCAGAAATCATGCTCGACGATCAGCGCCAGTTCATCGGCTTCGAAGATGCCTTCGAGCAGCAGCACCGGGGCCTTGATGCCGGCCGCGCGCAACTCCAGCGCTTCTTCGATGCAGGCCACGGCAAACCCGTCGGCCTCGGCTTCCAGCGCCTGGGCGCAACGCACCGCGCCGTGACCGTAGGCATCCGCCTTGATCACCGCCAGCGCCTTGGCGCCGGTGACTTCGCGGGCAATTCGGTAGTTGTGACGCAGGGCTTGAAGGTCGATCAGGGCACGGGCAGGACGCATGGCAGCAGACTTCTTGGCGGTCATGGGAAGAAAAACCGGCGCTGGCTGACGGCGTGAACCGCCAACAGCGCCGGGAGAGGGATCTTTGAAACGGTTACGGCAACGCCGCGACGATGGAAATCTCGACCAGAATGCTCGGCTTGGCCATCTTCGCTTCGACGGTGGCACGGGCCGGAGCAGCACCTTTGGGCAGCCACTGATCCCACACCGAATTCATCCCGGCAAAGTGCGCCTCGATGTTGTTCAGGTAGATCGTCGCCGACAGCAGATGCTGCTTGTCAGTCCCGGCCAGATCGAGCAGACGCTCGATATTGGCCAGGACTTCGCGGGTTTGTTGTTCAATCCCGGCGTTGAAGTCGTCGCCGACCTGTCCGGCCAGATACACCGTACCGTTGTGGCTGACGATCTGACTCATGCGCTCATTGGTGAGCTGGCGCTGGATTGCCATGTTTTGCGGACTCCTGAGGCTTGTTGCCGTAACGGGAAATATCGAGGCCTTCGGCGCTGATCTGCGGTTTTTTCTTCGCCATCAGATCGGCCAGCAAACGACCGGAACCGCACGCCATGGTCCAACCCAGGGTGCCGTGACCGGTGTTGAGGAACAGGTTCTTGAACGGCGTGGCGCCAACGATCGGTGTACCGTCCGGGGTGGTCGGACGCAGACCGGTCCAGAAGCTCGCCTCGGCCAGATTGCCGCCCTGAGGATAAAGGTCGTTGACGATCATCTCCAGGGTTTCGCGCCGACGCGGGTTCAGCGACAGGTCAAAACCGGCGATCTCCGCCATGCCGCCCACGCGGATGCGGTTGTCGAAACGGGTGATCGCGACCTTGTAGGTTTCGTCGAGAATGGTCGAAGTCGGAGCCATGTCCGGGTTGGTGATCGGCACGGTCAGCGAGTATCCCTTGAGCGGATACACCGGCGCCTTGATGCCCAGCGGCTTGAGCAATTGCGGCGAGTAGCTGCCGAGAGCCAGCACGTAGCGGTCGGCGCTTTCCAGCTTGCCGTCGATCCACACGCCGTTGATGCGGTCACCAGCGTAGTCGAGGCGCTGAATGTCCTGGCCGAAGCGGAATTCCACCCCGAGTTTCACGGCCATTTCCGCCAGGCGCGTGGTGAACATCTGGCAGTCGCCGGTCTGATCGTTCGGCAGACGCAGGGCGCCGGCGAGGATGTCGGTGACGTTGGCCAGTGCCGGCTCGACGCGGGCAATACCGGCGCGGTCGAGGACTTCAAACGGCACGCCGGATTCTTTCAGGACGGCGATGTCCTTGGCGGCGCCATCGAGCTGCGCCTGAGTGCGGAATAGTTGAGTGGTGCCGAGGCTGCGGCCTTCGTAGGCAATGCCGGTTTCGGCGCGCAGTTCGTCGAGGCAGTCGCGGCTGTACTCGGACAGACGCACCATGCGCTCCTTGTTCACCGCGTAACGGTTGGCGGTGCAGTTGCGCAGCATCTGCGCCATCCACAGGTATTGGTCAATGTCGGCAGTGGCCTTGATCGCCAGCGGCGCGTGGCGCTGCAGCAGCCACTTGATGGCCTTGAGCGGCACGCCCGGCGCGGCCCACGGCGAGGCGTAGCCCGGCGACACCTGACCGGCGTTGGCGAAACTGGTCTCCATGGCCACGGCTGGCTGCCGGTCGACCACCACCACTTCAAACCCGGCACGGGCCAGATAGTAAGCACTGGCGGTACCGATGACGCCGCTACCCAAGACCATTACGCGCATTTTTGTATCCCTCATCGCGGCAGGGCCGCGTACGTCTGTTGTTAGAGCAATGATGCGCGCAGTGTAAAAAAGAATGGCCAGTGCATTTCACTATATAAGCGCCTATATTTGGCGACAATTCTCGGCAAAAACCCTTTTCACGGAGGCGCATCCCCTATGCGTACCAACACTCAGACCAAACGTGAGCTGGACAAGATCGACCGCAACATCTTGCGGATCCTGCAGGCGGACGGGCGCATATCGTTTACCGAACTCGGGGAAAAGGTCGGGCTGTCCACCACGCCGTGTACCGAGCGGGTGCGGCGGCTGGAGCGCGAGGGGATCATCATGGGCTACAACGCCCGCCTGAATCCGCAGCACTTGAAGGGTAGCCTGCTGGTGTTCGTCGAGATCAGCCTCGACTACAAATCCGGCGACACGTTCGAAGAGTTCCGCCGCGCGGTGCTGAAATTGCCGCACGTGCTGGAGTGCCATTTGGTGTCAGGGGATTTCGACTATCTGGTGAAGGCGCGGATTTCCGAGATGGCCTCGTACCGCAAACTGCTGGGCGACATTCTGTTGAAGTTGCCGCATGTGCGTGAGTCCAAAAGCTATATCGTGATGGAAGAGGTGAAAGAGAGCCTGAGTCTGCCGATTCCAGACTGAAGATTGGCGTCGCTCCATTCGCGAGCAGGCTCGCTCCCACAGGGGAATACATTTCAAATGTGGGAGCGAGCCTGCTCGCGAAGGCGTCAGCTCGGTTCCGAGTGAACCGGTTAAACCAGCACCTGCCGATTCGAAGCCATGTACTCGAAGATCTGCTTTTCAACCCGCGGATGAATCAACTCCACCGGCCCCCGCCCGTTCGGGCACGGCAACGTCTTCGTCGTCCCGAACAGGCGGCAAATCAACGGCCGCTCGCCATACACCGTGCAACCATTCGGCCCCAGGTGCACACAATTCAGCTCGTCCATCGCCGCATCCTGCTCGGCGCGGGTCTTGCGCGGCAGGCGGGCCATTTCTTCCGGTGAAGTGGTCACTGGCCCGCAGCAATCGTGGCAACCGGGCACGCACTCGAACGAGGGGATCTGCTGACGCAGGGTGCGGATTTTCTGGCTATTGCAGCTCATCGAAACAGTAACCCACATGAAATAGGCGGCAATTGTGCCGCAAAAGCCGTGATCCAGACAGCAACGGCCGACCAGTGTTGCCCGTCTTTGGCCGTGCGGCTTATGCTCCGTCAAATTTTCTCGACACCCAGCCGTTGGATGATGCCCATGAATGCCCGCGCCCGAACCTTCGCGAGCCAACCCCACGTTGCCTCTTACTACGCCGCCAGCAGCCTGCCGCAGCCTGACCATCCGGTGCTGCAAGGCGAAGTGATTGCCGACGTGTGCGTGGTCGGCGGTGGCTTCTCGGGGTTGAACACCGCGCTGGAACTGGCCGAACGCGGCCTCAGCGTAGTGTTGCTGGAAGCGCATCGGATCGGTTGGGGCGCCAGTGGTCGCAACGGTGGGCAGTTGATTCGCGGGGTCGGCCACGGTCTCGACCAGTTCACTAACGTCATCGGCGCCGACGGCGTACGTCAGATGAAACTGATGGGCCTGGAAGCGGTGGAAATCGTCCGCCAGCGCGTCGAACGTTTCCAGATCCCGTGCGACCTGACCTGGGGCTACTGCGACCTTGCCAACAAGCCTGCCGACCTCGAAGGCTTTGCCGAAGACGCCGAAGAGCTGCGCAGCCTCGGCTATCGCTACGAGACCCGTCTGCTGCAAGCCCATGAGATGCACACCGTGGTCGGTTCCAAACGCTACGTCGGCGGCTTGATCGACATGGGTTCCGGGCACTTGCATCCGCTGAATCTGGCGCTGGGCGAAGCCGCTGCTGCGCAGCAACTGGGCGTCAAACTGTTCGAGCAATCGGCGGTCACCCGCATCGACTACGGCCCCGAGGTTCGCGTACACACCGCTCAAGGTTCAGTGCGGGCGAAAACCCTGGTGCTGGGCTGCAACGCTTATCTCAACGACCTCAATCCACAACTCAGCGGCAAAGTACTGCCCGCCGGCAGTTACATCATCGCGACCGAACCGCTTTCCGCAGAACTGGCGCACAGCCTGCTGCCGCAAAACATGGCGGTCTGCGACCAGCGGGTGGCGCTGGATTACTACCGGCTCTCGGCGGATCGACGCTTGTTGTTCGGCGGCGCCTGCCATTATTCCGGGCGCGATCCGAAAGACATCGGCGCGTACATGCAGCCGAAGATGCTTGAAGTGTTCCCGCAACTGGCCGGGGTGAAGATCGACTATCAATGGGGCGGCATGATCGGCATCGGCGCCAACCGTCTGCCACAGATCGGCCGGCTCAATGATCAGCCGAACGTGTATTACGCCCAGGCCTATTCCGGACACGGGGTGAATGCCACGCACCTGGCGGGCAAATTGCTCGCCGAGGCCATCAGCGGGCAGCACAGCGGTGGCTTCGACCTGTTTGCCAAGGTGCCGCACATCACCTTCCCCGGCGGCAGGCACTTGCGTTCGCCGTTGCTGGCGCTGGGGATGTTGTGGCATCGGCTCAAGGAGCTGGTCTGATATTTTTGCTGCGCCCTTGAAGCCGCCATCGCTGGCAAGCCAGCTCCCACAGGTTTTTTGCGGCGAATACAAATATTGTGAACACCAAAAATACTGTGGGAGCTGGCTTGCCAGCGATGAGGCCCGCAAGAACAATACAGATCTCAGATCCGCCAGAACGGCTTCAACCCCTCTTCATGCGCCTGCTCCCGGGTCAACCCGACATCCTTGAGCTGCTCCGGCGTCAGGTTCAACAGCGCCTTGCGCGTGTGCAGACGATGCCAGAACAGGCCCCAGCGACTCAGGCCGGACGGCGCGTTGCGCATGGCGGTATTCCATGCACTGTCCTCCTGCCCTGCCTCCAGTTCCTGACTGTGTAACGTCAGCCGCACATCGCTCAAGCCGTTCATTTTTGTCGCTCCTGTTTACTTGGGTAGCCAGAGATTCCATGATGCGCGGGCCGGCAAAAGCATTACAGATTCAACACTTCTGTATTAACTCCATACAGATTTGCCATTCCTGAGACTGAATCACCGATTTTTGCCGCATCTGTACTGGTTTAACGAATCACCTGCATCGAGGCAGTGCCATGACCCTGTATGTGAACCTCGCCGAGCTGCTCGGCACCCGCATCGAACAAGGCTTCTACCGTCCTGGCGATCGCCTGCCTTCGGTGCGCGCCTTGAGCGTAGAACATGGGGTCAGCCTCAGCACGGTGCAGCAGGCCTATCGCATGCTCGAAGACAGCGGCCTGGCCACACCGAAACCCAAGTCCGGCTACTTCGTGCCGGTGGGTCGCGAGCTGCCGGAGTTGCCCGCGGTCGGGCGACCGGCGCAACGGCCGGTGGAGATTTCGCAGTGGGATCAGGTGCTGGAGCTGATTCGTGCGGTGCCACGCAAGGACGTGGTGCAACTGGGGCGCGGCATGCCCGACGTGACCACGCCCACCATGAAACCGCTGCTGCGCGGACTGGCGCGGATCAGCCGCCGGCAGGACATGCCCGGTCTGTATTACGACAACATTCACGGCACCCTCGAATTGCGCGAACAGATCGCTCGATTGATGCTCGACTCCGGTTGCCAGTTGAGCGCCAGCGACCTGGTGATCACCACCGGTTGCCACGAGGCGCTGTCCACCAGCATCCACGCCATCTGCGAGCCGGGCGACATCGTCGCGGTGGATTCGCCGAGCTTCCACGGTGCCATGCAAACGCTCAAAGGCCTGGGCATGAAAGCCCTGGAAATCCCCACCGATCCGCTCACCGGCATCAGCCTCGAAGCGCTGGAACTGGCGCTGGAGCAGTGGCCGATCAAGGTCATCCAGATCACCCCCAACTGCAACAACCCGCTGGGCTACATCATGCCGGAGTCGCGCAAGCGCGCCCTGCTCAACCTGGCACAGCGTTTCGACGTGGCGATCATCGAGGACGATGTGTATGGCGAGCTGGCCTACACCTACCCTCGTCCGCGCACGATCAAGTCCTTCGACGAAGATGGTCGAGTGCTGCTGTGCAGCTCGTTTTCCAAGACCCTGGCCCCAGGCCTGCGCATCGGTTGGGTGGCACCGGGTCGTTATCTGGAACGGGTGCTGCACATGAAATACATCAGCACCGGTTCCACCGCACCGCAGCCGCAGATCGCCATCGCCGAATTTCTCAAGGGCGGCCATTTCGAACCGCACTTGCGGCGGATGCGCACGCAATACCAGCGCAATCGCGACGCGATGATCGACTGGGTCACTCGCTACTTTCCCGCCGGCACCCGCGCCAGTCGCCCGCAGGGCAGCTTCATGCTTTGGGTCGAACTGCCCGAGGGTTTCGATACGCTGAAACTCAACCGTGCGCTGCTCGATCAAGGCGTACAGATCGCCGTCGGCAGCATCTTTTCCGCCTCGGGCAAGTACCGCAATTGCCTGCGAATGAACTACGCTGCCAAACCGACACCGCAGATCGAAGAAGCAGTGCGCAAGGTCGGCGCAGCGGCGAGCAGATTGCTGGCCGAAGCCGACTGACTTTTTTCGAGTAATCAGCGTCCATATGCCGACCTTTGCCGCCGACCGGAACGTTCCTACGTGAGCTTCAGACAGCCCCTACTTGTTTTGCTGATGCTCGCCTCGCTCCTGAGCGGCTGCGCCAGCCTTGATGTACCACGTGAGCCGAGCCAGGCCTTGCCGGCGTCGAACTCCAGCTTCGGTCGCTCGATCCAGGCCCAGGCGGGGCCCTATCAGGGCCGCTCCGGGTTCCGCCTGCTGTCCAACAGCACTGAGGCCTTCACCGCTCGCGCCGAACTGATCCGCAATGCGCAAACCAGCCTCGACTTGCAGTACTACATCGTCCACGACGGCGTCAGCACGCGGATGCTCGTGGAAGAACTGCTCAAGGCCGCCGACCGTGGCGTGCGGGTACGCATCCTGCTCGACGACACCACCAGCGACGGTCTCGACACGATCATCGCCACGCTGGCGGCGCATCCACAGATCCAGATCCGCCTGTTCAATCCACTGCACCTGGGCCGCAGCACGGGTGTGACCCGCGCCGCCGGCCGCCTGTTCAACCTGTCGCTGCAACATCGGCGCATGCACAACAAGCTGTGGCTGGCGGACAACAGCGTGGCCATCGTCGGCGGGCGCAATCTGGGCGACGAGTATTTCGATGCCGAGCCAAACCTGAATTTCACCGACATCGACATGCTCAGCGTCGGCCCGGTGGCCGAGCAGCTTGGGCACAGTTTCGATCAGTACTGGAACAGCGCGCTGAGCAAGCCGATCGACGAATTCCTCTCGAGCAAACCGAGCGCCAAAGACCTGCAGAACACCCGCACGCGCCTCGAAGAATCGCTGGATGAAACCCGCAAACAGAACCATGCGCTGTATCAACAGCTGATGACGTTCAAGACCGCGCCGCGCATGGACATCTGGCGCAAGGAACTGATCTGGGCCTGGAACCAGGCGCTGTGGGATGCGCCGAGCAAGGTGCTGGCCAAGGACGAACCGGACCCGCAACTGCTGCTGACCACGCAACTGGCGCCGGAACTGCGCGGCGTCAGCAAAGAACTGATCATGATCTCGGCGTATTTCGTACCCGGCCAGCCGGGGCTAGTGTACCTGACCGGGCGTGCCGACGCCGGGGTCTCGGTGAGCCTGCTGACCAACTCGCTGGAGGCCACCGATGTACCGGCGGTGCACGGCGGTTATGCGCCGTATCGCAAGGCACTGCTGGAGCACGGGGTAAAACTGTATGAACTGCGCCGTCAGCCTGGGGATAACTACGGCAGCGGCCCACACCTGTTCTACAGCAAGTCATTCCGTGGTTCGGATTCCAGCCTGCACAGCAAGGCGATGATTTTCGACAGGCAGAAAGCGTTCATCGGCTCGTTCAACTTCGACCCGCGCTCGGTGCTGTGGAACACCGAGGTCGGGGTCCTGGTGGACAGCCCGGAACTGGCCGAACGCGCACGCGAACTGGCCTTGCAAGGCATGGCACCGGCACTGAGTTATGAGGCGAAACTGCAGGATGGCAAGATTGTCTGGTTGACCGAGGACAACGGCCAGATGCACACGCTGACCAAGGAACCCGGGAGCTGGTGGCGGCGGTTCAATGCGTGGTTCAGCACCACTGTCGGTCTGGAGCGGATGCTTTAAAAAGCAAAAGATCGCAGCCTGCGGCAGCTCCTACACTGGAATGCGGTTTCCCTGTAGGAGCTGCCGCAGGCTGCGATCTTTTGACCTTAAGCCGTTTGCACCGCCCCGAACGCACCTTGGCGCATCAGCAGAATCACCAACCCGAACGCCCCCACCGCCATCAACAGCGGCAACGCATGCCCGCTGATCCACTGGCTGCCCGCCCCCGCCATCAACGGCCCGATCAGACAACCGACACCCCACAGCTGCGCAATGTGCGCATTGGCCCGCACCAGCGCATCGTCGCGATAACGCTCGCCGATCAGGATCAGTGACAAGGTGAACAGCCCACCGGCACTGGCCCCGAACAACACCCACAACGGCCAGATCAGCAGCGTGTCGATCAACAGCGGAATCGCCAGGCTCGACAGCATCAACACCACCGCGCATCCGGTGAACAAGGTACGTCGCGACAGGTAGTCCGCCAGCGCACCAATCGGCAGTTGCAGCAACGCATCGCCGACCACCACGGTGCTGACCATCGCCAACGCGATCTCGGCAGTAAAGCCCTGCTGCAGGCAATACACCGGTAGCAGCGTGAGGATCATCGCCTCGAACGCGGCGAACAGTGACACCGCCCAGGCAATCGCCGGCAGCTCACGGGCAAAACCCCACAAATCGCTGAACGTCACACTACTGGCTTCACTGCTCGGCGCTCCGCTGCGGCCCATCAACAGCAAAGGTGAGACCGTCAGCAGTCCGACGCCAACCCAGAACCCGTAATCGTGCTCAGTGCCGAGCGCACCCAGCAACAGCGGACCAGACAGTTGGCTCAGCGCATAGCTGCTGCCATACAGCGCCACCAGCCGACCGCGCCAGTGTTCGACGACCAGTTGATTGATCCAGCTTTCGCCAAGGATGAACACGATGGTCAGGATCACCCCGATCATCAGCCGCAGCACCAGCCAGATCGGATAGCTGGGTAACAACGCCAGCAAGCCGATCGACAACGCGCCCGCCCACAGGCACAGACGCATCAGGTTCGCCGTGCCGAAACGCGCCGCCAGGTGACTGGAAATCTTCGCCCCCAGCAGCACGCCAATCGCCGGCATCGCCGCCATCACGCCAATAGCAAAGGAGCCATAACCCCAGCCTTCCAGACGCAACGACACCAACGGCATGCTGACCCCCAGGGCCAGGCCAACACTCAAGACAGACGCCAACACGGCGAAATACGTCGCCCAACGCATGTTCCACGCTCCTGTGGATATTCTTATGTGCGCCACAAAACCACTGTGGGAGCGGGCTTGCTCGCGAAAACGGTTTCACATTCAGCAGATGTGCTGACTGATACACCGCTTTCGCGAGCAAGCCCGCTCCCACAGGGAATCTCTGTTTCGTCAGGGAGCCCGGAGTGAACGGGCTCCCGCTAACGGCTTACAGCTTGATCCACGTCGCCTTCAGCTCGGTGTACTTGTCGAATGCATGCAGCGACTTGTCACGACCGTTGCCCGACTGCTTGAAGCCGCCGAACGGTGCGGTCATGTCGCCGCCGTCGTACTGGTTGACCCACACGCTACCGGCACGCAGCGCCTTGGCGGTCAGGTGCGCCTTGGAAATGTCCTGAGTCCATACCGCTGCGGCCAGGCCATATGGCGTGTCGTTGGCGATCTGGATCGCTTCTTCGGCGGTGTCGAAGGCGATGACCGACAGCACCGGGCCGAAGATCTCTTCCTGGGCGATCTTCATCGCGTTGCTCACGCCGTCGAAAATCGTCGGTTCGACGTAGGTACCACCGGTTTCCTGAAGGATGCGCTTGCCGCCGGCCACCAGTTTGGCGCCGTCGCTGTGACCGGACTCAATGTACGACAGCACGGTGTTCATCTGCTGGGTATCGACCAGCGCGCCGACGTTGGTTGCCGGATCCAGCGGATTGCCCGGTTTCCAGGCTTTCAGCGCCTCGATCACCATCGGCAGGAATTTGTCCTTGATCGAGCGCTCGACCAGCAGGCGCGAACCGGCGGTGCAGACTTCGCCCTGGTTGAAGGCGATGGCACTGGCGGCAGATTCGGCAGCGGCTTGCAGGTCCGGCGCATCGGCGAAGACGATGTTCGGACTCTTGCCGCCGGCTTCCAGCCACACACGCTTCATATTCGATTCGCCGGCGTAGATCATCAGTTGCTTGGCGATTTTGGTCGAACCGGTGAACACCAGGGTGTCGACGTCATTGTGCAGCGCCAGCGCCTTGCCAACGGTGTGACCGTAACCCGGCAGCACGTTGAGCACGCCTTTTGGAATACCGGCCTCAACCGCCAGCGCAGCGATGCGGATGGCGGTCAGCGGGGACTTTTCCGACGGCTTGAGGATCACCGAATTACCGGTCGACAGCGCCGGGCCGAGTTTCCAGCAGGCCATCATCAGCGGGAAGTTCCACGGCACGATGGCACCGACCACGCCCACCGGCTCGCGGGTCACCAGACCTAGTTGATCGTGCGGCGTGGGGGCGACTTCGTCGTAGATCTTGTCGATCGCCTCACCGCTCCAGCTCAGCGCTTGCGCCGCGCCCGGGACGTCGATGTACAGCGAATCGCTGATCGGCTTGCCCATGTCGAGGGTTTCGAGCAGTGCCAGTTCTTCAGCGTGCTGCTTGAGCAGGCTGGCGAAACGAATCATGGTGGCTTTGCGTTTGCTCGGCGCCAGGCGCGACCAGACGCCGGAATTGAACGTGGCGCGGGCGTTTTCCACGGCGCGCTGGGCGTCGGCGGCGTCACAGCTGGCGATCTTGCCCAGCAGACGGCCATCGACCGGGCTGATGCACTCGAAGGTCTCGCCGGAGACGGCGTCGGTGTATTCGCCGTTGAGGTAGGCGCGGCCTTCGATCTTCAGGTCGCGAGCACGTTGTTCCCAATCGGCACGAGTCAGGGTGGTCATTCGAGTGTCCTCCTCTTGTTGAATACGAGCGCCGCGTTCTTCGCGGACGTCTTCAGGAATGCTGCCCGGCCGGCCTGCTTTTTCGGCCCAAGGCATCCGCCACCCTAAACCAGCGGCCGGGGTTGTTTCAATATATTTGACATAAGCGCGCCATACGGCCTTGCGGTGTTCATTTTAATAAACATAGACTTTGGCCCTTTCAAGCCACCGCGCCGTCATCACGGGAGAAAACAACAATGAACATCCAGAACGTCGTCGATATCAGCCTGACCACCAGCACAGCCGAACGCTATCGCCCGGACCCGGCCAAAGTGCTCAAGGGCGATCCCGAGCAAGCGGTGTTCAATCAGTACGACAGCCCTTGTGGGCAAATGAATGTCGGCGTGTGGGAAGGCGCGGTCGGACAGTGGACGGTGAACTACACCGAGCATGAATACTGCGAAATCCTGCAGGGGGTTTCGGTGCTGCGCGACAGCGACGGCAATGCCAAGACCTTGCGTGTTGGCGACCGCTTTGTGATTCCGGCCGGCTTCCGTGGTACCTGGGAAGTGCTGGAGGCTTGCCGCAAGATCTATGTGATCTTTGAGCAGAAGGCTTGAGGATGTGAGGTGCCTGGGCCGGTCTCTTCGCGAGCAAGCCCGCTCCCACAGTAGATTGCGCCATGACACAGATATTGTGTTCACAGAGATCAAATGTGGGAGCGGGCTTGCTCGCGAAGAGGCCCGGCCAGACACCGCAGAAATCCGAGGCAACAAAAAAGGCCCGTATCGTGAGATACGGGCCTTTTTTGTAAGTCGGGAAAAATCAATTACTTGATTTTGCCTTCCTTGTAGATCACGTGCTTACGAACAACCGGATCATATTTCTTGATCTCGATTTTGTCCGGAGTAGTACGCTTGTTCTTGTCGGTAGTGTAGAAGTGACCAGTACCGGCGCTCGAGATCAAACGAATCAATTCACGCATGATTAGCTCCCTTAAATCTTGCCATCGCGGCGAAGTTCGGCGAGCACGACACTGATGCCACGCTTGTCGATGATGCGCATGCCTTTGGCAGATACGCGTAGACGCACAAAACGTTTCTCTTCTTCAACCCAGAAGCGGTGATGCTGCAGGTTCGGCAGGAAACGACGACGGGTTTTGTTGTTTGCGTGGGAAATGTTATTCCCGGTTACCGGACCCTTACCGGTAACTTGACATACTCTCGACATGCCTCAGCCCTCTAAAACCACATGCCCAACCCGGCATGGGTTGGCCGCTTAATCTCTCAGTCATTTGGCGCCAGGCGCCGCGTTTCTTTAGAGGTCTTACCGGCTACACCTACAGTGAAGGAACCGGGCCCCTAGAAAAGAGCGCTGCTTTATACCAGAAAGACCGGGGTGCAACAACAATCGATGTGCAATCAACCGCTAAAAAGGCACTTTTTCCGGCTGCGGACGCTTTGGATAAAGGCTGGCGCGAGTTTTGACCACTCGTCGCAGAAAACCGCACTTACAGAGGTTTCCGACTTTTCCTGGCGCACTGCGGTCTGAAAAACGCCAATGCCCGGCCCCGAAAAATACAAAAAGGGGATAGTCATTTGCAATCCAGCCCTCTAGGGTAACCCTTTTCCAGACTGCACCTGCAGATGGCCTTCGATCTGTAAAGGAAGCCGACCATGCGCCTCGCTGCCCTACCCCTGTTGCTCGCCCCGCTTCTGCTGAGCCCCCTGGCCCAGGCCGCCGCCCTGAGCGTCTGCACCGAGGCCAGCCCTGAAGGGTTCGACGTGGTGCAATACAACTCGCTGACCACCACCAATGCCTCGGCCGACGTGCTGATGAACCGCCTGGTCGACTTCGACACCGCCAGCGGCAAAGTCGTGCCGAGCCTGGCCGACAGCTGGGAAGTCAGCACCGACGGCCTGACTTATGTGTTCAAGCTGCACCCGCAGGTGAAGTTTCACAGCACCGACTATTTCAAACCGACCCGCACCCTGAGCG
Organism: Pseudomonas sp. MWU16-30322; assembly: GCF_020515535.1. Classification (NCBI taxonomy): domain Bacteria; kingdom Pseudomonadati; phylum Pseudomonadota; class Gammaproteobacteria; order Pseudomonadales; family Pseudomonadaceae; genus Pseudomonas; species Pseudomonas sp. MWU16-30322. The sequence goes on along the minus strand of NZ_JAIWYL010000007.1, from coordinate 322,207 downwards.
CCGAAGACGTCAAATTCAGCTTCGACCGCATGCTCGACCCGGCCAACCCATGGCACAAAGTGGCGCAAAGCGGCTTCCCGCACGCCCAATCCATGCAGTTGCCGGCGCTGATCAAGAAAATCGACGCACTCGATCCGCTGACCGTGCGCTTTACCCTCGATCACCCGGATTCGACGTTCCTCGCGACCCTGAGCATGGGCTTCGCCTCGATCTATTCCGCCGAATACGCCGACAAGCTGCTCAAGGCCGACGCCACCGACAAGCTCAACAGCCAGCCGATCGGCACCGGTCCGTTTGTGTTCACGCGCTTCCAGAAAGACGCCTCGGTGCGCTACAAGGCCAACCCGGACTACTTCGGCGGCAAGCCGGCGGTCGACCCGCTGATCTTCGCCATCACCCCGGACGCCAACGTGCGCCTGCAAAAGCTGCGCCGCAACGAGTGTCAGATCGCCCTGTCGCCAAAACCGCTGGACGTGAAGGCGGCGCAGGAAGAGCCGACACTGAAAGTGGAAAAGACTGACGCGTTCATGACCGCTTTCGTCGGCATCAACAGCCAGCACCCACCGCTGGACAAGCCGGAAGTGCGCCAAGCGATCAACCTCGCCTTCGACAAGGCCAACTACGTCAAAGCCGTGTTCGAAGACACCGCAGAGCCGGCCAACGGCCCTTACCCGCCGAACACCTGGAGCTACGCAAAGAACCTGCCGGGCTATCCGCACGACGTGGCCAAAGCCAAGGCGCTGCTGGCCAAAGCCGGGCTCAAGGATGGCTTCCAGACCACCATCTGGACCCGTCCGTCCGGCAGCCTGCTCAACCCCAATCCGAGTCTGGGGGCGCAGTTGCTGCAATCGGATCTGGCGGAAATCGGCATCCAGGCGGAAATCCGCGTGATCGAGTGGGGCGAATTGATCCGCCGCGCCAAGGCTGGCGAACATGACCTGCTGTTCATGGGCTGGGCCGGCGACAACGGCGACCCGGACAACTTCCTCACGCCGCAGTTTTCCTGCGCGGCGGTCAAGTCCGGCACGAACTTCGCCCGCTACTGCAATGCCGATCTGGACAAGCTGATCAGCGCCGGCAAAACCACCAGCGAGCAAGGCGTGCGCACCAAGCTGTATGAACAGGCACAGGCACAGATTCAACAGCAGGCGCTGTGGTTGCCGCTGGCGCACCCGACCGCCTATGCGCTGACGCGCAAGGATGTGCAGGGTTATTCAGTGAGCCCGTTTGGCCGCCAGGACTACTCCAAGGTCAACCTGAAATAACCCGCCACAACACAATTCACCTGTGGGAGCGGGCTTGCTCGCGAAGGCGTCGGATCAGCCAAACTATTATTGACTGACACATCGCCTTCGCGAGCAAGCCCGCTCCCACAGGGGTTGGCGTTTGTTGTTGAAAGCTACATCCAGCCACACTCCGCCATCGACAACGGCTCGCCGTCGCCAACGATGAAGTGATCGAGCACCCGCACATCAATCAGATCCAAAGCCTTCTGCAAGCGCTTGGTCAGTTGCCGATCCGCCTGGCTCGGATCGCTGTTCCCCGACGGGTGGTTGTGGCAGAGAATCACCGCTGCCGCGTTGTTGGCCAATGAGCGTTTCACCACTTCCCGGGGATGCACGCTGGTGTTGTCGATCGAGCCGCGAAACAGCGCCTCGAACGTCAGCACTTGATGCTTGGAGTCGAGAAACAGGCAGCCGAACACCTCGTGCGGCTCGTGGCGCAGCATGGATTTCAAGTAATCCCGCACCGCCTGCGGATTCTCCAGCGCCGGTTTTTTACGCATGCGCTCGGCCAGATGCCGCCGCCCCATTTCCAGCACCGCCTGCAACTGTGCGAATTTCGCAGGCCCCAATCCCAACTGTCCGCTGAACGCCGCAAGATCGGCCTCCAGCAACGCGCGCAGGCTGCCGAATTGCGTCAACAGGTGTCGCGCCAGATCCACCGCGCTTTTTCCCGTGACCCCGGTTCGAAGAAAAATCGCCAGCAATTCAGCATCGGAAAGGCTTCCCGATCCCTGTTCAAGCAGCTTCTCCCGCGGCCGCTCCGCCGCCGGCCAATCGCGAATACTCATACACCTTCCTTGTCTGTGGGCGCCGCTGTTCCGTAGCGGTCGCTGTGATATCGTAGCCCATCTTTTTTGCGGGCGAATTCACCCTGGGGAGGGGGTTTCGCCACGTATGTCACCCACGAAATGAAAGGCAGACCTATGCAGCGGCTGTATCGGAAACGCATCGTTCTGGGCGTCGGCGGCGGCATTGCGGCCTACAAGAGCGCCGATCTGGTTCGTCGCCTGATCGACCAGGGCGCCGAAGTGCGCGTGGTCATGACCCATGGCGGCGCCGAGTTCATCACCCCGCTGACCATGCAGGCCCTGTCCGGGCACCCGGTTCACCTCGACTTGCTCGACCCGGCCGCCGAAGCGGCGATGGGTCATATCGAGCTGGCGAAGTGGGCCGATCTGGTATTGATCGCCCCGGCCACCGCCGACCTGATCGCCCGTCTGGCCCAAGGCATCGCCAACGATTTGCTGACCACTTTGGTTCTTGCTACCGATGCCGTAGTGGCCGTCGCGCCGGCGATGAACCAGGCGATGTGGCGCGACCCGGCGACCCAGGCCAACCTGCAACTCCTTGAAAGCCGTGGCCTGAAGACCTTTGGCCCGGCCTCCGGCAGCCAGGCCTGCGGCGACGTCGGCATGGGCCGGATGATGGAAGCCACCGATCTGGCGCAGTGCGCGGCGGATTGTTTCCAGCGTCAGGCACTGACCGGCAAGCACGTGGTGATCACCGCCGGCCCGACTCAGGAAAACATCGACCCGGTGCGCTACATCACCAACCACAGCTCCGGGAAAATGGGCTTCGCTCTGGCCGAAGCCGCGGTGGAAGCCGGCGCCCGCGTGACCCTGATCAGCGGCCCGGTACACCTGCCGACGCCGGATCGCGTCACGCGTATCGACGTGGTCAGTGCTCGCGACATGCTTGCAGCGTGCGAATCGGCCATCCCGTGTGATGTGTTCATCGCCTCGGCAGCGGTGGCGGACTACCGTCCGGAAGTCGTTGCCCCGCAAAAACTCAAGAAAGACCCTACAAGCGGCGACGGCTTCGTCCTGCAAATGGTGCGTAACCCGGACATCCTGGCCACCATCGCGACCCGTCCCGACCGTCCGTTCAGTGTCGGCTTCGCCGCCGAGACCGAACACCTGCTCGACTACGCTGCACGCAAGCTGAAAGACAAGAATCTCGATTTGATCGTCGCCAACGACGTCGCCAACCCGAGCATCGGTTTCAACAGCGAAGAAAACGCCTGCAGCGTGATCGACCGTGAGCTTCATGCCACTGTTTTCGCCCAGACCAGCAAGAGCAAGATCGCTCGCCAACTGGTCACTTTTATCGCCGAACGTCTGAACCAGGTTTAATTTACATGCACGCTTTGCAAGCCAAGATCCTCGACCCACGCATCGGTACCGAATTCCCGCTGCCGCAATACGCCACCCCAGGCTCCGCCGGCCTCGACCTGCGCGCCATGCTGGAACAGGACATCGTGATCAAACCGGGTGAAACCGTGCTGATCCCTACCGGTCTGTCGGTCTACATCGGCGACCCGAACCTCGCCGCGCTGATCCTGCCGCGCTCGGGCATGGGCCATAAGCACGGCATCGTGCTGGGCAACCTCGTCGGCCTGATCGACTCGGATTATCAAGGCCCATTGATGGTGTCCTGCTGGAACCGTGGCCAGTCCGACTTCACCATGACTGTCGGCGAACGTCTGGCGCAACTGGTGTTGGTACCCGTGGTGCAGGCGCACTTCGAAATGGTTGAAGAGTTCGTCGAAACCGAACGCGGCGCGGGTGGTTTTGGCCATACCGGCACTAAATGATCCACGGGTAATTTCTGTGGCGAGGGAGCTTGCTCCCGCTGGGCTGCGCAGCAGACCCGAAATCTTGTGGGCGCTGCGCCCCAAGCGGGAGCAAGCTCCCTCGCCACAAAATTTGTGCAGCAGGTTTTAGCACCGAAAATCAAGGTTTTGCCGGCCGCAGGCCACGCCAGACAAGGCGTCATGGCCCTTTCACACCACGAACTCTCTGCGGAAAACGCCGTCATACCCTTCAGTTTGAGCCTGCCGCCGAGTGAATCGTCGGTGTGTCCCGCCACTTTCGAGATGGAGCATTTGTGCAGATGAGCACCCCCGCCAAGATCGCCCCGAAGCTTCCCGACAGCATCTTCCGCGCCTATGACATTCGCGGCACCGTGCCGGAATTCCTCAATGCCGAAACCGCTTACTGGATCGGCCGCGCCATCGGCTCACAGAGCCTGGCCCAGGGTGAACCGAATGTTTCCGTCGGTCGTGACGGTCGCCTGTCCGGCCCGGAGCTGGTTGCCGAGCTGATCCGTGGTATCGCCGAAAGCGGCTGCCATGTCAGCGATGTCGGCCTGGTCCCGACCCCGGCGCTGTACTACGCGGCCAACGTGCTCGCGGGTAAATCCGGGGTGATGCTCACCGGCAGCCACAACCCGTCGAACTACAACGGCTTCAAGATCGTGATCGCCGGCGACACCCTCGCCAACGAGCAGATCCAGGTGCTGCACGAGCGCATCAAGACCAACGATCTGAGCAGCGGCCAGGGCAGCGTGACCCAGGTCGAAATCCTTGACCGCTACACCACCGAAATCGTCCGGGACGTCAAACTGGCCCGGCGCATGAAAGTCGTGGTCGACTGCGGTAACGGCGCGGCCGGCGTGATTGCCCCGCAACTGATCGAAGCGCTGAACTGCGAAGTCATCCCGCTGTTCTGCGAAGTCGACGGCAACTTCCCCAACCACCACCCGGATCCGGGCAAGCCCGAGAACCTCGTCGACCTGATCGCCAAGGTCAAGGAAACCAACGCCGACCTCGGCCTGGCCTTCGACGGTGACGGCGACCGCGTCGGCGTGGTGACCAATACCGGCAGCATCGTCTACCCGGATCGCCTGCTGATGCTGTTCGCCCGCGACGTGGTGGCGCGCAACCCGGACGCGGAAATCATCTTCGACGTCAAATGCACCCGCCGTCTGGTGCCGTTGATCAAGGAATACGGCGGTCGCCCGCTAATGTGGAAGACCGGTCACTCGTTGATCAAAAAGAAAATGAAACAATCCGGTGCTCTATTGGCCGGTGAGATGAGCGGCCACATCTTCTTCAAGGAGCGCTGGTTCGGTTTCGACGACGGCATCTACAGCGCCGCACGGCTGCTGGAGATCCTCAGCAAGGAAAAATCCACCGCGGAAGAACTGTTTGCGACCTTCCCGAACGATATTTCTACGCCGGAAATCAATATCCATGTGACCGAGGAGAGCAAATTCAGCATCATTGATGCACTGCACGACGCACAGTGGGGCCCAGGCGCTGACCTGACCACCATCGACGGCGTGCGGGTCGATTACGCCAAAGGCTGGGGCCTGGTGCGCGCCTCCAACACCACACCGGTGCTGGTGCTGCGCTTCGAGGCCGATGACGAGGCTGAATTGCAGCGCATCAAGGATGTGTTCCACGCCCAATTGAAACGCGTTGCACCTGATCTCCAACTACCGTTCTGATTCACCCGGAGCCCTGAATGACCCTCGAACGCGAAGCCGCCGCCCACACCGCCCAGGTTCTGTCCGAAGCGTTGCCCTACATCCGACGTTATGTCGGCAAGACCCTGGTGATCAAATACGGCGGCAACGCGATGGAAAGCGAGGAGCTGAAAACCGGCTTCGCCCGCGACATCGTCTTGATGAAAGCCGTGGGCATCAACCCGGTCGTGGTTCACGGCGGCGGCCCGCAGATCGGTGATCTGCTCAAGCGTCTGTCGATCGAAAGCCACTTCGTCGATGGCATGCGCGTCACCGACGCCGCGACCATGGACGTGGTGGAAATGGTCCTCGGCGGTCAGGTCAACAAAAGCATCGTCAACCTGATCAACCGTCACGGCGGCAGTGCCATCGGCCTGACCGGTAAAGACGCCGGGCTGATTCGGGCGAAGAAACTGACCGTCACCCGCAAGACCCCGGAGATGACCCAGCCGGAAATCATCGACATCGGTCAGGTCGGTGAAGTGGTCGGGATCAACACCGAGCTGCTGAACCTGCTGGTCAAAGGCAACTTCATCCCGGTGATCGCGCCGATCGGCGTCGGTGAGAACGGTGAGTCGTACAACATCAACGCCGACCTCGTGGCCGGTAAAGTCGCCGAGGCGCTGAAAGCCGAGAAGCTGATGCTGCTGACCAACATCGCCGGCCTGATGGATAAGTCAGGCACCGTGTTGACCGGCCTGAGCACCCAGCAGGTCGACGACCTGATCGCCGACGGCACCATCTACGGCGGCATGCTGCCGAAGATCCGTTGCGCACTGGAAGCGGTTCAGGGTGGCGTTGGCAGCTCGCTGATCATCGACGGACGCGTACCGAACGCGATCCTGCTGGAAATCTTCACCGATACCGGTGTGGGAACACTGATCAGCAATCGCAAGCGTCCCTGATCGCTGAAACGCAAAAGATCGCAGCCTGCGGCAGCTCCTACAAAAGCAAATTTCGTGTGTATGAAATTTCTGTAGGAGCTGACGAAGTCTGCGATTTTTTATGCGCGCAAGAAGCATCTGACTCCACTCAGCGAAACGTCCGACATCTCCTCAGAACAAATCGCCCTAGGATCTTCCCTGAACCCACAGGAGATCTTCCCCATGCAAAAAGACCACGTACCTTACGGCAGCGATGTTTCCGCAGGCACCTATGAATGTGCAGACTGCGGACGCGAGTATTCCAACCAGTCGAAAACTTCACTGCCGCCCTGCCCTGACTACCAACCCAGCACCCATGTGCTCAATGGCTGGAACATTCTGACGGGCCAGGGCGACGCTGCTGCCGATCCGTATCCGGGCCAATCTTCCAAATAACCAAGTGAGACGAGCCATGCAGATATCTTTCCATATCGACGCGGACGCTTTCGAGCAGGAACAAAAGGAACCGGTCAAAAAAACCCTGCGTATCGGCGACGCGGAAATTGCCAACGCCCTTCAACGCATCGCCAAGGCCAGCCTGACCGAATACCTGAAAATGCTGGTTGAGGGCGGCATGCCCAGTCGAGCCGATGAAGCCAAACAAGATCGCCTGCTGTACCTGATTCAAAGCTACTTCGGGCAGACACTGCCGACCGAGTCGCAGATCTCGACGATCTTCCAGCTGACTCAGAGCCAAAGTAAAACCCTGCTGAAAAATACCGTGTCGCGCTTTCGCAATCAGCTCGACGACATCCTGCAGCACAGCATGCGAGCAGTCGTGGCGTCTGCTGAATATGCGCAAACCGTGTATCTGGTGGTCATCAGCTCGGACGTGATTCGTGACGAGCTGAACATGCTGATCACCCAGAATGAGCCGACGTTCAAGCCCATCACCAAACGCAAAGGCAGCGCCGGGCAGTTCGAAATCAGCGAAGATTCCCACGATTTACTGTGTGCGACGCTGGGTCTCAATGCCGTTCAGTGACATCGTCGCGGTCAGCGGCTTGCTGCTGACCCTGACCACTTTTCTGTTCAATCTGGCGTGGCCGACGCTCAGTGAAGCGTTGGCACTGGATGAATATCAATCCGGCCCACAGAACCGCAGGCGCAGTCGAGAGAAAGTACGGAAGGCGTTTTATTCGCGAGCGCTGCCGCTGACGTGCGCGTTTACGGTGCTGTTTTACGTCAACTTGCCGGCTGCGGTGCGGATAATTCGCAGCAGCACGCTGGATCTGTGGGATTTTGATGTTGATCGCACGTTGTATGTGATGGTGGTGCTGGCGTTGCTGGCGTTTGCGCTGATCAACGTAGAGTTGACCCTTAAACTGCTGAAAAAATGGCGAAAGCTGCGTTAAACCTCAAACAAAAGACCCCGTTCAGCCTGACTGAACGGGGTCTTTCACTGTGAATCACTTGTGGCGAGGGAGCTTGCTCCCGCTGGGCTGCGAAGCGGCCCCAAAATATTTTGAGCGCTGCGCACTCAAGCGGGAGCAAGCTCCCTCGCCACAAAAGCTCATTCCACAGTTCAGACGCCGAACTGGGCGCGGTACGCTTCCACGGCGGGCAGATGCTGCTTGAGCTGTGTGTCGTCGGCGAGGAATTCCAGCACCTGGTTCAGCGAAACGATGCTGATCACCGGAATACCGAAGTCACGCTCGACTTCCTGGATCGCCGACAATTCACCGTTGCCACGCTCCTGACGGTTCAGGGCGATCAGCACGCCGGCCGCCTTGGCGCCCTCCTGGGAAGCGATGATCTGCATCACTTCGCGGATCGCGGTGCCGGCGGTGATCACGTCGTCGATGATCAGCACGTCACCGGTCAGCGGCGCGCCGACCAGGCTGCCGCCTTCGCCGTGGGCCTTGGCTTCCTTGCGGTTGAAGCACCATGGCAGGTCACGGTTGTGGTGTTCGGCCAGCGCGACAGCGGTGGTGGCTGCCAGCGGGATGCCTTTGTAGGCCGGGCCAAACAATACGTCGAAAGGAATGCCGCTTTCGGCGATGGCTGCAGCGTAGAAACGCCCCAGCTGCGCCAGGGCCGAACCCGAGTTGAACAGGCCGGCATTGAAGAAGTAGGGACTGGTGCGCCCGGACTTCAGGGTGAACTCACCGAAGCGCAAAACGCCGCGATCGATGGCAAAACGAATGAAATCGCGCTGATACGCTTGCATGAAAAAAACCCCAAATACCACGGATTTAGCTAATTAGCTTGACGCCGTGTATCATACACGCACGCGATTTTTGGGGCCATTTATGCGGATCATCAGTGTGAACGTCAATGGTATTCAGGCTGCAGTCGAGCGTGGTTTGCTCAGTTGGCTGCAGGCACAGAATGCCGACGTCATCTGCCTGCAGGACACCCGTGCCTCCGCCTTTGAACTGGATGACCCAGCCTTCCAACTGGATGGCTACTTCCTTTATGCCTGCGATGCTGAAGTCCCTGCCCAAGGCGGCGTGGCTTTGTATTCGCGGTTGCAACCGAAGGCTGTCATCAGCGGTCTCGGTTTCGAGACGGCCGACCGCTACGGGCGCTACCTGCAAGCAGATTTCGACAAAGTCAGTATTGCCACCTTGCTGCTTCCTTCGGGGATGAACGGCGATGAGGACTTGAACCAGAAGTTCAAGCTCATGGACGACTTCGGCAAGTACCTGGACAAGCAGCGGCGTAAACGTCGCGAGTACATTTATTGTGGCTCGCTGTACGTGGCGCAGCAGAAGCTCGACATCAAGAACTGGCGCGACAGCCAGCAATCCCCGGGCTTCCTGGCGCCAGAACGCGCCTGGATGGACGAGATTGTCGGCAACATGGGCTATGTCGATGCCCTGCGCGAAGTCAGCCGCGAAGGCGACCAGTACAGCTGGTGGCCGGACAACGAACAGGCCGAGATGCTGAATCTGGGCTGGCGCTTCGACTACCAGCTGCTGACCCCGGGCCTGCGCCGCTTCGTACGCAGCGCACGCCTGCCGCGTCAGCCACGGTTCTCGCAGCACGCGCCGCTGATCGTCGACTACGACTGGACGCTGACCATCTAAGCGTCGATCCGTGAATGCAAAAAAGCCGACATTGCTGTCGGCTTTTTTGTGGGTAACTGCTTTTCAAATGTGGGAGCGGGCTTGCTCGCGAAGGCGTCGTGTCAGCCACCTACTCGTTGACGGATACACCGTCTTCGCGAGCAAGCCCGCTCCCACAAGGGAAATCGTCGCTGGTTATTATTTGATCAGTCGCCAGGTGAATGGATAACGGTAGGGAAAGCCTTCGTTCGCCTTCACCCCGGCAATGATCGTCAGCACCAACGCGCCAATAGCCAGCAGCCCCAGCAAGAAGAAGCCGATGATCAGCACCATCAACAGCAGGCAGATCGCGGCAGCAATCGCCACGGTGATCTGAAAATTCAGCGCTTCCTTGCCCTGAGCGTCGATGAACGGATCAGTTTCGCGCTTCATCTGCCACAGGATCAGCGGCCCGATCAGGTTGCCGAACGGAATCCAGATTCCCAACAAGGCGGACAAGTGACAAAACATCGCCCATTGGCGAACCTCCTGGCTCGGCTTGGGCAGCAACTCTTGCTCATCACTCATCGCGTCCTCCTTGCGGGTTACGAACCTGCTCAGTCGGCCAGGGCAGCCTTTTGCAGTTCGAAGATTTCGTTCATGCCTTTCTTGGCCAGTTCCAGCATGGCGTTCAGCTCTTCCGGCTGGAACGGCGCGCCTTCGGCGGTGCCCTGGACTTCGATGAAGCCACCAGTGCTGGTCATCACCACGTTGAGGTCGGTCTCGGCGGCGGAATCTTCAAGATAGTCCAGATCCAGCACCGGCTCGCCCTGATACATACCGACCGACACGGCGCCGATCATTTGCTTGAGCGGGTCGCCGCCTTTCAGGCCGCCGCGCTTCTTGATCACTTTCAACGCATCGACCAGTGCCACCATCGCGCCGGTGATGGACGCGGTGCGGGTGCCGCCGTCAGCCTGGATCACGTCGCAGTCGACGTACAGGGTGACGTCGCCCAGCTTGGACATGTCCAGCGCAGCGCGCAGGGAACGACCGATCAGACGCTGGATTTCCAGAGTGCGGCCGCCCTGCTTGCCACGGCTCGCTTCACGCTGATTACGCTCGCCAGTGGCGCGCGGCAGCATGCCGTACTCGGCGGTCAACCAGCCCTGGCCTTGCCCCTTGAGGAAGCGCGGCACGCCGTTTTCGACGCTGACGGTGCAGATGACCTTGGTATCACCGAATTCGACCAGTACGGATCCCTCGGCGTGTTTGGTGTAGTTGCGGGTAATGCGGATCGAGCGAAGCTGATCGGCAGCGCGACCACTTGGACGTTTCATAGGGAATACCTGTACTGGGGACGGAAAACTGCCGAGCATTATAGAGCGCTGCACCGCGCCTGGGCACGGGTTAAAAATTCCGACCGTCGACCCAGAGGCCTGAAACGCGCATAACCGACGGCCTGCAGCCCTTTGTCACACCGTGTGTTTGGGCGCATCCGCCGCACTGCGCTACAATCCTGCGCCTTTGCTGCCAGTCGGCTTAAATTCATTGATATCGAGCCTGCGGAACATCCCTTCTGCGCCGATCTGCATTGCGAGGTCACCGCCATGGTGCACAGCATGACCGCCTTCGCCCGCGTCGAAAAAGCCGGCGTCCAGGGCACCCTGAGCTGGGAGCTGCGCTCGGTCAACAGCCGCTATCTCGAACCGCACCTGCGCCTGCCGGAGTCGTTCCGCGACCTTGAGGGCGCGGTGCGTGAAGCCCTGCGTCAGGGCTTGTCGCGGGGCAAACTGGAATGCACCCTGCGCTTCACTGAAGAAAGCACCGGCAAACCGTTGCAGGTCGACCGCGAGCGCGCCGCGCAACTGGTCGCCGCCGCCGAAACCGTTGCCGGCCTGATCAAGAACCCGGCGGCGCTGAACCCGCTGGAAGTGCTGGCCTGGCCAGGCGTGCTGGTGGCCGACGCGACCGATCCGCAAGCCCTGAACGCCGAGGCGCTGGCCCTGTTCAATCAAGGTCTGAAAGAACTCAAGGCCGGCCGCGAGCGCGAAGGCGCGGAGCTGGCACGCCTGATCAACGAGCGCCTGACTTCAATTGAAGAGGATGTCGTGACCTTGCGCGAACTGGTGCCGCACATGCTCGCGACCCAGCGCCAGAAAGTCCTCGACCGCTTCACCGACATGAAGGCCGAACTGGATCCGCAGCGTCTGGAACAGGAAATGGTCATCCTCGCGCAAAAGAGCGATGTGGCTGAAGAACTGGATCGCCTGAGCACTCACATCATCGAAGTTCGCCGGGTGCTCAAGTCCGGCGGTGCCGCCGGCCGGCGCCTGGACTTCCTGATGCAGGAACTCAACCGCGAAGCCAACACACTGGGCTCCAAGGCCTTCGACCCGCGCAGCACCCAGGCCGCCGTCAACCTCAAGGTGTTGATCGAGCAGATGCGTGAACAAGTGCAGAATATTGAGTAAGGCAACAGACATGACCCACAGCACCGGCACCCTGTACATCATTTCCGCCCCATCGGGTGCGGGCAAGAGCAGCCTGGTCAAGGCTTTGACCGATGCCAATCCGGAAATCCGCGTCTCGATCTCCCACACCACCCGCGCCATGCGTCCGGGTGAAGTGGACGGCGTGAACTATCACTTCGTGACCCGCGAAGAGTTCGTGAAGATGGGCGAGCACGGCGACTTCCTCGAACGCGCCGAAGTCTTCGGCAACTTCTACGGCACCTCGCAAAGCCGTTTGCAGCAGACGCTCGACGAAGGTCACGACCTGATTCTGGAAATTGACTGGCAAGGCGCCGAGCAAGTGCGCAAGCTGATGCCGCAGGCACGCTCGATTTTCATCCTGCCGCCGTCGCTTCAGGCCCTGCACCAGCGCCTGACCAACCGCGGTCAGGACAGTGACGAGATTATTGACGGGCGGATGCGCGAAGCCGTCAGCGAGATGAGCCACTATGTCGAGTACGACTACCTGATCATCAACGACGATTTCGCCCATGCACTGGACGATCTGAAGGCGATTTTCCGCGCCAACCAGCTGCAACAGAAACGCCAGCAGGTACGTTTTGGCAAATTGCTGGCCGAACTGCTGGGTTAATCAGCACTTCCCAAAACCGCTGCAAGGGCTTTACATTGGTGCTTGCAGCGCGTTGAAGGGTCTGGTCAAAAAATCAGCGCTTCCCTAATCGCTGGTGATTTTTTAAACTGTTCAGTCCGCTCGCCCAACCGGGCAGCGCGCATATTGCATTCGCTCCGAGGAATACCATGGCCCGCGTAACCGTTGAAGACTGCCTAGAACACGTGGAAAACCGCTTTGAGCTGGTCATGCTCTCTACCAAGCGTGCCCGTCAACTGGCCACCGGCGGCAAAGAGCCACTGGTCCAGTGGGAAAACGACAAGCCTACCGTTGTCGCCCTGCGTGAAATCGCTGAAGGCCTGATGAGCTACGAGTTCATCGCCGAGCAGGAAATTGTCCATGAAGACCCGGTCTTCGCTGCGTTCGAGGACGAGTCCAACGAGGCCGTCTAAGCCTATGCCTGGTCGACGTAGCACGGCGCGGGAACACAGCCTACGGCAGGAGTCATCATGCCGAGCATAGACGCCCTCGCCGATCGCTTATCGACCTACCTCGGCAACGACCAGGTCAACCTGGTCCGCCGAGCGTATTTCTACGCCGAACAAGCCCATGACGGTCAGCGCCGTCGCAGCGGCGAGGCGTACGTCACGCATCCTCTTGCGGTGGCGAATATTCTTGCCGACATGCACATGGACCATCAGAGCCTGATGGCCGCGATGCTGCATGACGTGATCGAAGACACCGGTATCGCCAAAGAGGCGCTGCAAGCGCAGTTCGGTGAAACCGTGGCCGAACTGGTCGACGGGGTCAGCAAACTGACCCAGATGAACTTCGAGACCAAGGCCGAAGCCCAGGCCGAAAACTTCCAGAAAATGGCCATGGCCATGGCGCGCGATATTCGCGTGATCCTGGTCAAACTCGCCGACCGTCTGCACAACATGCGCACGCTGGAAGTGCTGTCCGGGGAAAAACGCCGCCGGATCGCCAAGGAAACCCTCGAAATCTACGCACCCATCGCCAACCGGCTGGGCATGCACGCGATTCGTATCGAATTCGAAGACCTCGGCTTCAAGGCGATGCACCCGATGCGTTCCGCGCGGATCTACCAGGCGGTCAAGCGCGCCCGGGGCAACCGCAAGGAAATCGTCAACAAGATCGAAGAGTCCCTCGGCCACTGCCTCGCGATCGACGGCATTCAGGGCGAAGTCAGCGGGCGCCAGAAACACCTCTACGGTATCTACAAGAAAATGCGCGGCAAGCGTCGGGCCTTCAACGAGATCATGGACGTCTATGCGTTCCGGATCATCGTCGACAAGGTCGATACCTGCTATCGCGTGCTGGGTGCTGTGCATAATTTGTACAAACCGTTGCCGGGGCGCTTCAAGGATTACATCGCGATCCCCAAGGCCAACGGCTATCAGTCGCTGCACACCACACTGTTCGGCATGCACGGCGTACCGATCGAGATCCAGATCCGCACCCGCGAAATGGAAGAGATGGCCAACAACGGCATTGCCGCCCATTGGCTGTACAAATCCAGCGGTGACGAGCAGCCGAAAGGCACTCACGCCCGCGCCCGTCAGTGGGTCAAAGGTGTGCTGGAAATGCAGCAACGTGCCGGCAACTCGCTGGAATTCATCGAGAGCGTGAAGATCGACCTGTTCCCGGACGAGGTCTACGTGTTCACGCCCAAAGGCCGGATCATGGAGCTGCCCAAAGGCTCCACGGCGGTCGACTTTGCCTATGCGGTGCACACCGACGTCGGCAACAGTTGCATTGCCTGCCGGATCAACCGCCGTCTCGCACCGCTGTCCGAACCGCTGCAAAGCGGCTCCACGGTCGAGATCGTCAGCGCGCCAGGCGCGCGGCCGAATCCGGCGTGGCTCAACTTCGTGGTCACCGGCAAGGCACGCACGCATATCCGCCACGCGCTGAAACTGCAACGCCGCTCCGAGTCCATCAGCCTCGGCGAACGCCTGCTGAACAAGGTGCTCAACGGTTTCGACAGCTCGCTGGAGAAGATCCCGGCCGAGCGCGTCACGGCCATGCTTACCGAGTACCGCCTCGAACTGATCGAAGACTTGCTCGAAGACATCGGCCTCGGCAATCGCATGGCCTATGTCGTGGCGCGCCGTCTGCTCGGCGAAGGTGAACAGTTGCCAAGTCCGGAAGGTCCGCTGGCGATTCGCGGCACCGAAGGTCTGGTGCTCAGTTACGCCAAGTGCTGCACGCCAATCCCGGGTGACCCGATTGTCGGCCATCTGTCGGCGGGCAAAGGCATGGTCGTGCACCTGGACAACTGCCGCAACATCAGCGAAATCCGGCACAACCCGGAAAAATGCATCCAGCTCTCGTGGGCCAAGGATGTCACCGGCGAATTCAACGTCGAGCTGCGCGTCGAACTGGAACACCAACGCGGCCTGATCGCCCTGCTGGCCAGCAGCGTCAACGCGGCCGACGGCAATATCGAGAAAATCAGCATGGACGAGCGCGATGGCCGCATCAGCGTCGTCCAGCTGGTGGTCAGCGTCCACGACCGTGTGCACCTGGCCCGCGTGATCAAGAAACTGCGCGCCCTGACCGGGGTCATCCGCATCACCCGCATGCGTGCCTAACTCACACCTAACAAGGAGTCATACATGACCAAGACTGTTATCACCAGCGACAAGGCCCCAGCCGCCATCGGTACCTACTCCCAGGCGATCAAGGCCGGCAACACTGTCTACATGTCGGGCCAGATTCCTCTGGACCCAAAAACCATGGAACTGGTTGAAGGCTTCGAAGCCCAGACCGTCCAGGTGTTCGAGAACCTCAAAGCCGTAGCCGAAGCTGCCGGCGGTTCGTTCAAGGACATCGTCAAGCTGAACATCTTCCTCACCGACCTGAGCCACTTCGCCAAGGTCAACGAGATCATGGGCAAGTACTTCGACCAGCCGTACCCGGCCCGCGCCGCCATCGGCGTTGCTGCCTTGCCGAAGGGTTCGCAAGTCGAAATGGATGCCATCCTGGTCATCGAGTAATGCACACGGCGCAGCCCTCACACGCTGCGCCGACTGCTCTGCGGTAAAGAAAAGGTTTTGAAAGGATTCCACCATGCGCAAAGCGCTTGCTCTCTCGCTGCTCGCCATTTTCCTCGGCGGCTGTGCCAGCGACCCCGCCGACCGTGACATCAGCGGCACCTGGATCAACCAGGTGGCGATCGATGCTGCTGCCAAGGGCGGCCCCCTGCGCGAAGCGCTTCAGGCCTATGGCCCGAACTTGGAGTGGGATGTCAACACCAAGGCCGGTCAGGCCCGCTACACCAACGGTTTCGAGAACGTCGAAGGACGGTTGCAGGGCGAACAGTCCGGCGCCTGGAAAGTCGACTTCTATGGCAGCTCCGGCAGTGAGCTGAAACGTGACGGCGGCCGGATGAAACAAGCCGCCACCGAGAACGAACCCGACCAGCTGTTCGACCGCGCACAAATCCCCGTGCCGGAAGGCGCGCCAATCGGCGCCAGCTTCGAACGCGCATTGTATTCGGCCTACTTGGGCGGCAGCTGGAAGATTGCCAGCGGCGACGGCGAAGGCGGCACCGTGCAGTTCCAGGCCGACGGCCAGGTGTCCGGTCTGCCCGGCGCCGACCGCTATGCCCTGTGCCTGGCAGGCGACTGTGCCTCGATGAACAGCGACCACGACAGCATGTGGCTGCAACTCAACGGCCAAGGCAACAACTGGATCTTTGCCCGCAAGGGCAAGGCGCTGGAGATTTTCCAGGCAGTGAACAGCGCACTGGCGGATGAAATGCCGCAGTTCACCCCGGGTGAACGCAAGTGGTTGCTTGAGAAGCAGTAACCGCGCCTGAGAGCAACACGTAACCCTGTGGGAGCGGGCTTGCTCGCGAAGGGGGTGTGTCAGTCGACATCAATGTTGCCTGACACACCCTCTTCGCGAGCAAGCCCGCTCCCACAGTGGTTTGTGGCGTTAGAAGGTCAGCATTTGCCTTCAAGAATCGCCGCATAGCCTTCGCGGTAACTCGGATACATCGGCGTCCAGCCCAGCGCCTTCGCCCGGGCATTGCTGCAGCGCTTGCTGCCGGTGCGGCGTACGCTGGCGTCTTCCGCCCACTCGGTAACCCCCAGATATTCGCGCAGCCAGGCAACCACTTCGGCCAAGGGTGCGGGCGCATCGTCCACACCGATATAGATATCCTGCAATGACTTGCCCTGATGAGCCACCTGCAGCAGAAACGCCATCAGACCTGCCGCGTCATCGGCGTGAATGCGATTGCCGTACAGCGGCGGCTCGACCGCCACCCGATATCCGCGACGCACCTGGGTCAGCAGCCACTCACGACCCGGGCCGTAAATACCGGTCAGGCGCACGATGCTCGCCGGGATGCCGCTGTTCAGCGCCACTTGCTCGGCCTCAAGCATCAGTCGCCCGGAGTATCCGCTGGCGACAGTCTCTGAGTTCTCGTCGACCCACTCCCCTTCCTGCTGCCCGTACACACTGCTGCTGGAAACGAACAGCAGCCGCTCAGGGGTCTGCCCATAGTCGTCCAGCCAGCTCAGCACGTTCTGCAAACCCTGCACGTAAGCCGCACGATAACCGGCCTCATCGTGATCGGTTGCCGCTGCGCAATACACCAGGTAATCCACCGCCCCGACCGGCCAGGTCTCTGGGCAATCTTCCTTGAACAAGTCACCGGCCACGCCGATGACGCCGTCCGGCAAACGCGAAACATCACGGCGCAGACCATGCACCTCCCAGCCGGCGGCCAACAATTGCGTAGCCAGACGACTGCCGACGTCACCACAACCGGCAATCAAAACAGAAGGCGCAGACATCAAAAAACTCCCAAACGAAAGGAACAGACTAGCCCTCACAAAGGACGAACGGCTAGCAATGAAGGAAAAAAAGAAACTCTATTACTTTTGTTAACAAGAATTACTTGCAATAATGCACCCCACTTTTGTTCTCGGCCTCACGAGGCCTGGAAGAGCATCACCGTTTTTCTACCTCAGGTCCGGCCAGCATGACACGTAATCAATTCCCCGCTTCGCCAACCACACGACCTCGCGCCTGGAGCGCGGTGGCGGCCCTGCTGCTCAGCCTGATGCTGGCACCGACCGCTGCTTTCGCTGACGCACAAGCGCCAGCCGCTCCGGCTGCCACCGAACAGCACGCCCCTGCTGCCGCCGCGCCAGCCGCCACCGACCCGGTACAGGCTGTAGACGCCAGCGCAGCAGACGCGCCTGAAGTGCTCGAACCCGACAACACCCTGGGCATGGCCCACGACCTGTCGCCATGGGGCATGTACCAGAACGCCGACATCATCGTGAAAATCGTGATGATCGGTCTGGCCATCGCTTCCATCATCACCTGGACCATCTGGATCGCCAAAGGCTTCGAGCTGATGGGCGCCAAGCGTCGTCTGCGAGGTGAAATCGCCGCCCTGAAAAAAGCCGCCACCCTCAAGGAAGCCAGCGCGACAGCTGCCAAAGAAGGCACCCTGGCCAACCTGCTGGTGCACGACGCGCTCGAAGAGATGCGCCTGTCGGTCAACAGCCGCGAGAAAGAAGGCATCAAGGAGCGCGTGAGCTTCCGTCTTGAGCGCCTCGTCGCAGCCTGCGGCCGCAACATGAGCAGCGGCACCGGCGTCCTCGCCACCATCGGTTCCACCGCGCCGTTTGTCGGCCTGTTCGGTACCGTGTGGGGCATCATGAACAGCTTCATCGGCATCGCCAAGACCCAGACCACCAACCTCGCCGTCGTGGCGCCGGGCATTGCCGAAGCGCTGCTGGCCACCGCGCTGGGTCTGGTTGCTGCGATTCCTGCGGTGGTGATCTACAACGTGTTCGCCCGCTCCATCGCCGGCTACAAGGCGCAGGTGTCCGACGCTTCGGCGCAGGTTCTGCTGCTGGTCAGCCGTGACCTCGACCACCAGCCTGAGCGCAGCAGCTCGCAACCGCACATGGTGAAAGTGGGGTAATCGGCCATGGGCCTGCATTTGAAAGAAGGCGCAGACGACGATCTGGCCGAGAACCACGAAATCAACGTCACGCCGTTCATCGACGTGATGCTGGTACTGCTGATCATCTTCATGGTGGCCGCGCCGCTGGCCACCGTGGACATCAAAGTCGACCTGCCGGCATCGACCGCCAAACCGGCGCCGCGCCCGGAGAAACCGGTGTTCCTCAGCGTAAAGGCTGATCAGCGTCTGTACATTGGTGACGACGAAGTCAACGCCGAAACCCTTGGTGCCGTCCTCGACGCCAAGACCCAGGGCAAGAAAGACACCACCATCTTCTTCCAGGCCGACAAGGGCGTGGACTACGGCGACTTGATGAGCGTGATGGATAAATTGCGCTCGGCCGGTTACCTGAAGGTCGGTCTGGTGGGCCTCGAGAGCGCAGCCAAGAAATGATCACGACGCGCCATAAGCTGACGCGTTACAGCGGTAGCCTGGCCGTGGTGCTGGGCGTTCACGCGCTGGCCATCGCGCTGGCGCTGAACTGGACCGCCCGCCCGCCCATCGAACTGCCGCCGCAGGCAATGGTGGTCGAGCTGGCACCGGTTCCGGCCCCGCCACCGCCTGCTCCGCCGAAAGTCGTCACACCGCCGCAACCACCGGCTCCGGTTGAAGAGCTGCCGATTCCGAAACTGGCTGAAGCGCCCAAGGCCGAAATTGCCGTACCGAAGCCGAAACCCAAGCCAAAGCCGAAACCGCAGCCACCCAAACCGGTCGAGAAAAAACCGGAACCCGTGAAGGAAAAACCTTCCGAGGAAAAACCGGCCGACACGCAACCGACCCAGGCACCGACGGAGAAATCCGCCCAGCCGGCACCGGGCCCGTCGCCCGCACAATTGGCCGCCAAGGCCAGTTGGCAAGGCACCCTGCTCGCGCACTTGGCCAAGTACAAAAAGTACCCGCAAAGCGCACAGGCACGGGGCAAGGAAGGCCTGAACCGTCTGCGTTTCGTGGTGGATGCCGAAGGTAATGTGCTGTCGTTCGAACTGGTGGGCCGCTCCGGCAACGCCGATCTGGACCGGGCTACCCTGGAAATGATCCGCCGCGCCCAACCGCTGCCCAAGCCACCGGCGGACATGTTGACCAACGGCTCGATCGAAATTGTCGCGCCGTTTGTGTACTCCCTCGAGAGACGCCGCTGATCCAATGTGGGAGCGGGCTTGCTCGCGAAAGCGTCGTGTCAGTCGACATCAATGGTTCTGACACACCGCATTCGCGAGCAAGCCCGCTCCCACAGGGGTTATGTATCGACAGTGGGATCGAGAAGGCACCGAAAGGTGCCTTTTGCATATCTGGCAACGGCAAACTCACATTGCCCGGTGTCGCATTCCTCACTCAGTCTGATAACGTGCGTCTATCGATTGCAGCCGTTATGCTTGGCCCGCAACTTCATGGACGCTTGCTATGACTCTCACAGAATTACGCTACATCGTTACCCTCGCCCAAGAGCAGCACTTCGGCCACGCCGCCGAGCGTTGCCACGTCAGTCAGCCGACCCTGTCGGTGGGCGTGAAAAAACTTGAAGACGAACTCGGTGTGCTGATTTTCGAGCGCAGTAAAAGCGCCGTGCGCCTGACCCCGGTCGGCGAAGGCATCGTCGCCCAGGCGCAGAAAGTCCTGGAGCAGGCCCAAGGCATCCGTGAACTGGCCCAGGCCGGCAAGAACCAGCTGACCGCCCCGCTGAAAGTCGGCGCGATCTACACCGTCGGCCCGTACCTGTTCCCGCACCTGATTCCACAACTGCACCGGGTCGCCCCGCAGATGCCGTTGTACATCGAAGAAAATTTCACCCACGTGCTGCGCGACAAACTGCGCAACGGCGAACTCGACGCGATCATCATCGCCCTGCCGTTCAACGAAGCCGACGTGCTGACCCTGCCGCTGTACGACGAGCCGTTCTACGTCTTGATGCCGGCCCAGCACCCGTGGACGCAAAAGGAATCCATCGACGCTGCCCTGCTCAACGACAAGAGCCTGCTGCTGCTCGGCGAAGGCCACTGCTTCCGCGACCAAGTGCTTGAGGCCTGCCCGACCCTGACCAAGGGCAACGACGGCGCCAAGCACACCACGGTGGAATCCAGCTCGCTGGAAACCATCCGCCACATGGTTGCGTCCGGTCTGGGCATCTCGATCCTGCCGCTGTCGGCGGTGGACAGCCATCACTACGCCCCGGGCGTGATCGAAGTACGTCCACTGTCGGCGCCGGTGCCGTTCCGCACCGTGGCGATTGCCTGGCGCGCGAGCTTCCCACGGCCGAAAGCCATCGAAATCCTCGCCGACTCCGTTCGCCTGTGCTCGGTGGCCAAGCCCGCCGCACCGGTCACGGCCGGTTAAGCCAGGGTCATGACCGAGCTGTCGCAAGTGTCAGTGACGGCACTCAAGGGTGTCGGCGAAGCCATGGCCGAGAAACTGGCCAAGGTCGGCCTGGAGAATCTCCAGGACGTGCTGTTTCACCTGCCGCTGCGTTATCAGGATCGCACCCGCGTGGTGCCGATCGGCCACTTGCGACCGGGCCAGGACGCCGTGGTCGAAGGCACCGTCAGCGGCGCCGACGTGGTCATGGGCCGGCGTCGCAGCCTGGTGGTGCGCATGCAGGACGGCACCGGCGGGCTGAGCCTGCGCTTCTACCATTTCAGCAACGCGCAGAAAGAAGGCCTCAAGCGCGGCACGCGGATTCGCTGCTACGGCGAAGTACGGCCCGGCGCTTCGGGGCTGGAAATCTACCACCCGGAATACCGCGCCATCACCGGTGACGAACCGCCGCCCGTGGATGAAACCCTGACCCCGGTCTACCCGCTCACCGAAGGCCTGACCCAACAGCGCCTGCGCCAGTTGTGCATGCAGACCCTGACGCTGCTCAAGCCAAACACTCTGCCCGACTGGCTGCCGACCGAACTGGCCCGCGACTACCAACTGGCGCCGCTGGCCGACGCGATCCGCTACTTGCACAACCCGCCCGCCGATGCCGATGTCGATGAGCTGGCCCTCGGTCATCACTGGGCCCAGCATCGGCTGGCCTTCGAAGAACTGCTGACCCATCAACTGTCGCAACAACGCCTGCGCGAAAGCATGCGTTCCCTGCGCGCGCCAGCGATGCCGAAGGCGAAAAAACTGCCACCGAAATACCTGGCCAACCTCGGCTTCAACCCGACCGGCGCCCAGCAACGCGTCGGCAACGAAATCGCCTACGACCTCAGCCAGCACGAACCGATGCTGCGGCTGATTCAGGGCGATGTTGGCGCGGGCAAAACCGTGGTCGCCGCCCTCGCGGCACTGCAAGCACTGGAGGCCGGTTATCAGGTCGCACTGATGGCGCCGACCGAGATCCTTGCCGAGCAACACTTCATCACGTTCAAGCGCTGGCTCGAACCGCTGGGCATTGAAGTCGCGTGGCTGGCCGGCAAGCTCAAGGGCAAGAATCGCGTCACCGCGCTGGAACAGATCGCCAGCGGCACGCCGATGGTGGTCGGCACCCACGCGCTGTTCCAGGACGAAGTGCAGTTCAAAAATCTGGCACTGGTGATCATCGACGAACAACACCGCTTCGGCGTGCAGCAGCGTCTGGCGCTGCGGCAGAAAGGCGTCGGCGGGCGCATGTGCCCGCATCAACTGATCATGACCGCCACGCCGATTCCACGCACACTGGCGATGAGCGCCTACGCCGACCTCGACACCTCGATCCTCGACGAATTGCCGCCCGGTCGCACCCCGGTCAACACCGTGCTGGTCACCGACACCCGTCGCGTCGAAGTCATCGAACGGGTGCGCAGCGCCTGCGCCGAAGGACGTCAGGCCTATTGGGTGTGCACCCTGATCGAAGAGTCGGAAGAGCTGACCTGTCAGGCCGCCGAAACCACGTTCGAAGACCTCACCGCCGCCCTCGGCGAGCTGAAAGTCGGGCTGATCCACGGGCGCATGAAGCCCGCCGAAAAAGCGGCGGTCATGGCCGAATTCAAGGCCGGCAACCTGCAACTGCTGGTCGCCACCACCGTGATCGAAGTCGGCGTCGACGTGCCCAACGCCAGCCTGATGATTATCGAAAACCCTGAGCGTCTGGGCCTCGCGCAGTTGCACCAATTGCGCGGCCGCGTCGGCCGGGGCAGCGCGGTCAGCCATTGCGTGCTGCTCTACCATCCGCCGCTGTCGCAGATCGGCCGCCAGCGCCTGGGCATCATGCGCGAGACCAACGACGGTTTCGTCATCGCCGAAAAAGACCTCGAACTGCGCGGCCCCGGCGAAATGCTCGGCACGCGCCAGACCGGTCTGCTGCAATTCAAAGTCGCCGACCTGATGCGCGACGCCGACCTGCTGCCCGCCGTACGCGATGCCGCGCAAGCTTTGCTCGAGCGCTGGCCGACTCACGTCAGCCCATTGCTCGACCGCTGGTTGCGCCACGGGCAGCAATACGGCCAAGTGTGAGCACCGTCGCAGTTTGTGCAGGATCGTTCCTACAGAGCTGGTTATACTCCTGCCATTGTTTCAAAAACGGATACACACCATGACCGAAGCCGCTCTCGCCCCCGAACTCCCGCACGCTCCGTCCGTCATTCGGCTGCTGCTGGGCAAGCTGGGCATCGCTTACGAAGAAGTGCTCGACCACCACGGCCTCAATGCTTCGCGCAAGGTACAAGCCGTATTGCTGGACGATGCTGTGGGCGCGCTGATGGTGCTGTTTCCGCAGAGCCAGTTGCTCGACCTCAATCGCCTCGCCGAACTCACTGGCCGACGTCTGACCGCCGTGTCCACCGAACGCCTGGAAAAGATGCTCGGCAAACACAGCCTGAGCCTGCTGCCGGGCCTGCCGGCGCTGACCAGCTCGCCGTGTCTCTACGAAGAAAGCCTGCTGCGCGAACCGAAGCTGCTGATCAACTCCGGCGAGCCGGGCCTGCTGCTGGAAATCGCCAGCGAAGACTTCAAGAGCATGCTGACCAAGGCCAGCGCCGCCAATTTCGGCGAAGCCCTGAGCAGCATCCGCCCGAACCTCGACCGCCCGGACGATGACCGCGAGGAAATCACCCAGGCTGTGCAGGCGTTCACTGCACGCCGGATTCAGCAGCGTCTGGAAGCGACCATCGAGATTCCACCGCTGGCCGAAACCGCGCAAAAAATCATCAAGCTGCGCGTCGACCCCAACGCCACCATCGATGACATCACCGGCGTGGTCGAAACCGACCCGGCACTGGCCGCGCAAGTGGTGAGCTGGGCGGCGTCGCCGTATTACGCCTCGCCGGGCAAAATCCGTTCGGTGGAAGACGCGATCGTGCGCGTGCTCGGTTTCGATCTGGTGATCAACCTGGCGCTGGGCCTGGCCCTTGGCAAGACCCTGAGCCTGCCGAAAGACCACCCGCAACACACCACGCCGTACTGGCAGCAGTCGATCTACACCGCCGCCGTCATCGAAGGCCTGACCCGCGCCATGCCGCGCGCCCAGCGCCCGGAAGCCGGCCTGACCTATCTCGCCGGCCTGTTGCACAACTTCGGTTACCTGCTGCTGGCCCACGTGTTCCCGCCGCACTTCTCGCTGATCTGCCGTCACCTCGAGGTCAACCCGCACCTGTGCCACAGCTACATCGAGCAGCACCTGTTGGGCATCAGCCGCGAACAGATCGGCTCGTGGCTGATGCGCTACTGGGACATGCCCGATGAACTGGCCACCGCCCTGCGCTTCCAGCACGACCCGAGCTACGACGGCGCCTACGCCGAATACCCGAATCTCGTCTGCCTGGCCGTGCGCCTGCTGCGCAGCCGCGGCATCGGCTCCGGCCCCGACGAAGACATCCCCGACGCCCTGCTCGAACGCGTCGGCCTGACTCGTGACAAGGCCAATGATGTGGTCAGCAAAGTGCTTGAGGCTGAAGTCCTGCTGCGCGAACTGGCCTCGCAGTTCAGCCAGGCCTAAACCAAAACAGGCCCGCACCCTCAAGGATCACCAAAATCCCTGTGGGAGCGAGCCTGCTCGCGAAGAATTCACCACGATCCAACTGGCTCAGCGAAACCCTGTGGTGAGGGGATTTATCCCCGACCGACTGCGCAGCAGTCGCAAACCCAGGCAACAGGGTGTGTCAGTTATATCGAGGTCTCAGGTTTTGGGGCCGCTGCGCAGCCCATCGGGGATAAATCCCCTCGCCACGACAGCCCATCTTCTCAAGCCCTTCTACTCAAGCCTTAGGCTTGGCCTTCCTCGGCTTCAAATACTTCATCAATCCCTGAAACCACATCACCAGCGCCGGATTACCCTTCAGCTGAATCGACTTGTCCTGAATCCCCTGCATAAACGCCAGCTGCTTGTTCTTCGCCTGCATCGTGGCAAAGGCATAACCCGCATCCTTGAACGCAATCGCAAACGCCGGCTCCGCCACCACCCCAGACTTGCTGGTAACGCGCTGATTCTTCACCACGAAATGCCGCGCCACTTTCCCGTCCAGCGTCTGCAGCTGAAACACCAGATCCTTGTCACCCAACTGCTGCTGGAACGCAGGATTTGTCCGGCTGGCCTTACCCATCAACAAACCCATCATCCACAGAAGAAAACGAAATTTCATGCGCACAGCCTCAAAAGGAAAATGAACGGCCGGGGCAGTGTAAGGGATTCAGACGATAACGCCACTATCTGCCTCTAATGGAAGATGATGCAGCCCATTTCCCGCACGATGACCGCCAAGTCACGCTTCTGCACCCACTTCCTACACCTGTTGAAACACATCCCTGTAGGAGCTGCCGAAGGCTGCGATCTTTTGATCTTCCGGCCTGCAAACCTATGGGAAATTTCCTGCAAGGCGTGGTGTTGTGCGTGAACTAGGCAGGATGAGGGTTCATCGATAGCCTCAATAGGTCACCACGAATTGGTGATACGGACGTGCAAGTCCGGCGGGAGTCCACATTGGTTATGGCAATTCGCCGAGCGTTTTCCTATGCTCGCGGATCGTTATGGCTGCTGTGTATGGGAGGCCTTCGGGTCTGCCGGGTGACTCCACCGGTCTTGCACACCTATGCACAGCTGCCACCACTTTCGAAGTGCGAGCGAAACGGTGTCGGCTCCTGAAACTGGAGTAAGACCGAATGATCAAACCAACACCCAATCCCCCCGAAACCCCAGACATATCGCCCTACGAATCGCTGGAATCCAAGAAATTCCACGAAGCCGCCGAACGCGCCCTCGACCACCACTTCAAGCCGCGCACCGAATCCCAACCCAAACGCGAAACCGGCCTCTTCAGCCTCACCCCCGGCACCGACGCCGAAGCCCTCATGGCCAACGCCTCCGAAGACCTCCTGTCCATCAGCGCCATCGCCTGCGACCTCGCCGACGACCTCCACGGCTCCCGCCGCT
Source organism: Pseudomonas sp. MWU16-30322 (assembly GCF_020515535.1). Taxonomy (NCBI): domain Bacteria; kingdom Pseudomonadati; phylum Pseudomonadota; class Gammaproteobacteria; order Pseudomonadales; family Pseudomonadaceae; genus Pseudomonas; species Pseudomonas sp. MWU16-30322. The sequence continues at coordinate 296,273 of NZ_JAIWYL010000007.1, read as the reverse complement.
CGGTTGCACTGGCCCTGAGCAGAATGGCGGATGGGGTACGATTGATGGTGGAAGGGACGCTCGACCATATTGAAGTGCGGAACCTGGCGGCCAAGTCGTAGCGGGGTTTGCGGGTGAAAAAAGGGGACGTTAAGTCCCCTTTCTGCAGTCGTCTTCGCTATCTAAAGTCTTCAGCGCTTTTAGGCAGTGCCTCTATACCCTGACGGGCAACCCGACTAACAAATGAATAACCACCCGCACTGCAAGACTGCCGGAACACCACCTTGTCATCCTTGAGCACCGTCAGAAAACTCACAAACGCCTGATTAACGAGGTAGGTATACGGGCCCTTTTTGAATTTGATGTTGTTCAGGTTAACGCTGCCTTCCGACGCATCCACTACGAAGAACTTGCCCTTGGGAGGCACGCTCTTCTGCGGATAGAGCATTTCTATCTTTCCCGGAACACCGTAACGGTATTGAACATATCCGGCAGTGGGCTTGTTGTTCCCTTTCGCGCAAACAGAAACCGTTTTACCCCCCGTCAAAGGACAGCTGAAGTAGATGTCTTCTTCGGCGGAGCACAACGTTCCATCCTGCCCGCCCTGCAATGGCGCGGTTTCTTGCGAAACGCGTTCTGGTATTTGAGTGACGTCGGCGCAATTGGACAAACACACTAGCTTCGAAAGATCCGGAACATCGCTTTCAGTAAACAGGTAGGTTGCTGAACCATCACGGTTGCGGGCGTGATAAACGGGAACACTGACGGCCAGCCCCTTGGCTGATACGGGAACTGCCTTGTCTTTTCCTGAGACCACCCAGCCCTCAGCACCACCGCACAACGCCTCCAAGGCAACGTCACTGAAGGGTTCCTTCGTTGGCACTGCGAACGGCTTGGCATCACCTCGGCAGTCGTAGCCGTGCCAGTAAGGTCCGGTGTTCGGGTCAATGTCTATCGAGAAAATATAGGCGCCGTCGAGTAATACTTTTCCGCCGTCGTAGGTAAAAACCAGCCAACGTCGGGACTTTGCCTGGGAGTAGTTTTCGTTCTCCAGGATGTAACGTTCGCCATCTCGATACAGCCAGAAACCACTCATTGCCCCGGCCGACTCTGCTTCCACTGAGAAACGTTGCCCTGACTTTACGTCCACCAGAAAGTTGTCTTTCAGCGCCAACGCGCAGCCGCTGCCGGCCTCCATGCATGACTTGATGGACGGGAACATCGGCCCCGCAGCCACAGAGAAAGAACACAGCAATAACGCGAACAAGCCTAATCTTTTCAACTTGCTTCCCTGCTCATGATTTACGGATCTGATTGAACAGACTTCTTTCTTCAGCCCAGTTCTCTGCGTTTTAAAGCGAGTAATCCATCACTTCTTCCAACTTCCAGCATTGCCCACGGACAAACCGATACTCGAAGACGTAGTCGGTATCTGGCTTCTGCAGGATCGCAATTGCCTTGTCGCCCCGCTCTTCCTTGACGGTCAACGTCAGCCCCTGAGCCTCTCGCTTTGCTTGATCCGGAATGATTGGAAACTTGAGCTGATCGCCGCTGACGCTGCGCTTTTCCATCTCGGGTTCGGGATCGCCGGCCACAGTTGTAACCATTTTTAGTGGCTGCTGGACGAAGGATTTCTGCACGTCGGCGCGCTCGGAGAAGGCTGTGAGGAACGCGGAAAAGTCGGTCGAAGGGCAAGTGGCATTGGCCGCGTCACCATCGGTTCTGATCGGCTGCTGGCGATTTTCCTGATCCCGTTTTGAATCCGCAATCATCTTCGCATCCAGCTCCGCCAAGCGTTTCTTAATGCTTGCCGCATCCTTGTAAGCACACTCGACTTCTACATCGTCTTCCAGATTTAGACCGTCGCGGCAGTTCTGAAACTCGGGCTCTGGAGGGTCGCCGCGGAAGAACTGCAGAGCCAAGTGATCGCCGTCCATGAAGAGCGGTAGTTCCAGTACTGAATAGGAGTCACCTTCGAAATGACTGTATTGACGGTCCGGCACTTTATTTTTCGTCAGAACAAACATGGACTTCCCCGCGCGCTCGGGGAATTTTCGCTCAAAGAAAAACACCGAAGCGATCTGCTCACCTTCGACCTTCCACACATAATTCAGCGAAGGCTTCACGGCGTTCATTGAGGTGTAGAAGATTTCGGCATCAGGAACGTGTCCTTCCTCTACCTGACCTTTGAGGTTGTTCTTCAAAAAGAACACCGTGCTCTTTTGATCACCGAGCGAGGCAACCACAGGCGGATGCAGCTCACCGATGGTTTGTGGGTCACTCGCTAATGCCTGCTGAGCCAACAAGGCGACCATGAATCCGAGCGCACTCATACAACTTAAGAGCCTTGCCAATTCCACTCACTTCCCTGTTGATCAATCTTCGAATGTTAATGCTGATGGTTTCACGATGATTCAGGTGCACCGCATTTCAGCTCTTTGATTTGCTCATTCTGAATCGGAATCACACAGGCAAGGCGCTGCTCTCCAAGCCCACGAAGCTCCGTCAAACTGAGCGTCACGTGCAACCCATCATCGGAAAACGCATGATCCTCAAACCCGGCATCGGCATAGTCCGTCCAGAATGCCTTGCCTTCGAAACTGCAGAACCGCTTGGAGGACAGAACTCTCCAACCGCCGTTGGGCGCCAGAATCTGGACCGTCAGGCATGGGCTGCCAAAGGTGCTGACATAACGTGCCACGACATTGCCGAAGCGCTGGGAGCCGGACAGGTACACCTTGTTGAGATCGAGCACATTACCCGGCTCATCAGCGACGATTGTGTCCAGGTAAGCCGCACGCTCCAGACTCAGTCTGGCCATGCAGTTGTTGATCGTCGTGACATGCGCTGCCACCCCTGGCTCGATTTCCGTGGCTTCAAGCGGGCATGTGGTGTCGCGTAGCTTGATCCAGGCGCGCTGGGATTCTCTGGCCATGGCGACCAGCGCCTTGCCCTGCTCAGGGTCAAGCCGTTGTTGAGCCTCAAACCGTCCCAGCAGTTTCTTGTAGCTGGCATTGAGTTGCGTGTCGGCTTCCTTGCGGGCTGCCTCCACACACCGATCGACCTGGGCGCTCACGGTGATTTCCTTGCAGTCGTCCTCGGCCATCGCAAGAGAGGCAAACAGGCATACAAAGGACAACGCGATAAAACGCACAAACATGTTCAATTTTTCATTCCCTGAATTGCGGATCGCTCAACTACGCGTCGAGGTATTTTCTGCGCCTTGCCGTCGGCGCTCATCGCGTCGCGGTACTGGCTGTAATAGCGCTGCGCTTCATCTTTGCGATCAAGGCGCCAGAGTGAATCGGCGATGTTCAACATCAGTACTGTGCGTTTACCGACGGCCTCAACGCCGCGATACAACTTCAGCGCCAGTGCATCGTTGCCGCCCTCGGCTAAATAGAAGCCAAGATCATTAAGACCCTGAACATTTCGAGCCGGTGGATGGCAAGCCATGTACGAATCCGCCCCCATGACCAAGCTCCATTCGATCTCGCTGGCTCGATATTGCGCAGATTCAATGTTCGAGAGGGTTTTCAGTAGTGCCTGTGGGGAAGGTGTCTCCATTTCAGGTTTGAGTACTTCACCCTCGTCGGTAGTCCAGCTATTGCCCACCCATTTGCCAGCGCAGAACTGATCATCACGCTGAAGCAGCACACAACCGGTCTCCATCGAAATCACATCGCAGTGACTTCGTGACTGGAAGCTGTCTTCACCACTCCCGTCTGACAACATTCCATACATCGTTTGGTTCACGAGTAAGGTCTTCTTGTCAGGGCTAAGCCATCGAGGAAGGACTTCGACCCCGATATCGGTTCCGTAGAGCGGGAATGTTTTTCCATTCGCGGTAAAGGTCGCGCTCGCCGCTTCCACTGAGTGTTCGGGCCATACTTTTGCTTTCAAATGCAATGTCAGTGTGTGCCCGTCGACTCCAGTGACTCGCACTTCTTCTGCCGTAGCCCCATTCGCCAGCAACAGACTCGCGAGCAATAGTGCGGATCTAAGGCTGCCCATACTCGATCCTTTTAGCCGCAGGGCTTGTTTGCTGTAACTGTCTTTCAGTGATGCCATAAGCCTCTATGAGCCCTTCCCAGGACCCCTTCGAACCAAACGACCGATAACTATTGCTGTAGCTGTAATGCTCCAACCTTCCAGCGGTGGAGTAATACCCGCGCCACTCCGGGCAGGATCCACACCCGCCATAACCGCCGATGAACACCAGGCTGCCCTTGCTTCCTTTTACACAATCCATCTCCACTGCCACGTTACTCAGCATCTTCGTCTTCTTACCGTCAGACGTGAGCTGTGAAACCTTGTCGATATTGCGCCGCAACACTTTGCCGCCAATGTTGATCGTCTGGTCGGAGCAGACCGGGATGAGATGGGTTTCTGCGTCATCCACCGTTACGGATCGGCAGGACGACACCATCACCACTTCAACACCGCCACATTGCATGACATCGCGCTGGGTGTAGGCGTCCTTGGGAGCGGCGAAAGCTGGAAGCGAGAGCAGCAGCGAAAGGCTGCCCGCGAAAAGATACTGATTCATGGAAAATTCCCTTTTGCCGTTAACCGGCCTGTTGTCCAGCCAGGCACTTTGCGTAGCCGTCGGCGAATCTGGCATCGAATGACAGTTCCACCGGCTCTTCCAGTTCAGCCGAGGTATTGAGCAGCACCCGAGTGGCCGGGGTGTATTTGATCCAGCCGATGGTGCCGGTGCCGTCCGTATCAAAGAGCAACTGGGCTTGCACGGTTTCACCGTCGACTTCATCAATCAGCAGGTTGACCTTGTCCTTGCCGACATAGCGAAACGGAAAGTTGCTGCTCCTGACCATTTCGGTGAGATAGCCGTAGCAACTCCCGGCTTCGGCAACTGCCGGAATGGCATAGGTGAGGGGCAACAGTAGAAGTGCATTCAGCATGGGCCGAATGGAAAAGCGGTTCATCCAATCATCCTTAATCAAACGGCGGCGATCACAAATCCTTGAACGTCAGCAGCCGGAACTCGTTGTTCACAAACTCGAAGTAGCGGGTTCTGTAACGGCTTTCGAGCTCATTACCCTGCGCGTCCTCTTCGGTATCGGCCGCAATGCCGGAAACAATGAGCAGACGGCTATCGGGCTTGTTCGACAGGCTGAAGGTATTGCCGTCGTGCGCATTCGGCAGCCCCACAACAACCTCCCCCGTGCGCGCATCCAGCACTTCGCCGCAAATGGCACTGCCACCACAGCCGACTCGGTACAGGAAGTAGTGGCCGGCAAAGTTGACCTTGCGTTTGAGTGCCTGTGCACGATCCTTATACATCCTCGGGTTGCTGTGTTCTTGCGACACCGGTTCGTGATTGATACCAGTGAACTCTGGGGTGACGGTGTAATCCTTGAAGTCCGGGTCAGCGGCGAAAGCCACGGACGCGACAATGGCCAAGAGGCCGCCGAGTAAAACTGAACATCCCTTCACGCTGTAACTCCGTTCGGTCTTCGCAGGCTTACTCAAAAGCCATGCTGCGAACCGCTGTTTTGATTTGTTCAAATCCTTCGGCGCTGATCGCCAGCGGGGTGGGCGAGCCTGACTCCGCCGAGCCGATCAGCACGCTTTCGCCGCGCAGCAGGCAGAAAGCGACGCGGGTGATGTGACGTCGTGACTTGTCATGGAAACCGAAGATGAACCCCGAGGACCTCTCCCCACCTAATGCCTCAAAGGTGTATCCGTTTTTTGGCCCCGCCAGCGACGTCGGCTCCCAACCATGATCGGTCAGGGTCGCCGGGCATTTACGGTCGTTGCTCTCTCGCACTAGTTGCAACTCAATCGTGTCATCAAGCGCCGGCTTCTGAGTGGTGAGCGCGGAAAAGTTGTTGGCGCTTTCACACATGACACCGAACCAGGGTTGGCTCAGGTTTGTGGGCTTTTCGAAATTCCACTCATAACCAGACGAGGTCTGAGCCTGCGATAAACGCGGGGCGTTAGTGGTTTCAGGCAGTTGTTTGGCCGCAATGAATACCAGATCAGGCGTATTGAACTGCAACCATTGATCTTTCGAGAGCGTCATTGAGAACCGACAAGGTGTCATGTCGACCGCAGCTTCGGTTGGGCCTTGCGCGATCTGCGACTGACCCGACGCATTGCCCACCGAGACAACACTTGCGGCGGCATGACTGGCCTGAGCGAACGCAGCAACGCTGATCAGCAATACCCTCAGATATCGAGGTCTCACGAAGCCCGGAATCGACAAGTCAGGCACAGTTCCACTCACTTGGAATTTAACGGCAAAGAATCGCGACACATCCGCGCTCCGAGTTTCAAATGCAGTGGCTCGCCTTGATCGGCTCTGGACCTTGCGACTTCAATCGCGCCACGTTGTCGATGCTCAACCGGTGACCTTTATCAGCCGCCATTTGATAACAGGCTAACGCTCGGGACATATCCTTTGTTCCCAACTCGCCACCCTCAAAGGTAGAAGCCAGATAACTCATCGCCTCTATGGAGCCCATGTTGATTGCTCGAATGACCTGCTCTTCTGCCTGCTTGGGCTGGAGGCAAGGACCGTCGTAATCGGTGGAGTTCCCCATACAAAAAAACGAGGCATAACCCAATGCACCACTCGGCGTCTTTGACGCGGCTTTGAACAACGCCTCAACCTTGCTGGTTTCCAGCTGGGACGCCATCTGCGAAAGGCTCAGTCTTGCCGCTGACTCGCTCGCCTCTGGATCACCCGACTCTGCTGCGCAGACATAATTTTCCAGAGACGCTTCAATCAACTCCACAGTTAGACGGTACTGCTCAAGAAACCCTAGCCCTCCTAAAGCCTCGGCACGTTGTTCGCAGAAGTTCTCGGCGCGGCTCATTCCGGGTTTACGTGTTGCGACAAGATCATTCTCGCTGATCGACCAGTCTTCGACGCCCTCAAGTACCCAACATGCCTGACGTGAGAAGTTGAAGATTTTTACATTGCTGTTGCCCGCCCGCTTATCGACCACGTTGACGTGACTGTCATCGACCTCTTCAATCTCGACTCCAGGTGTTTTGCCGGGTTTGATGGCGACCATCAGCGGGTAGGTGAAAGAAGCTCCGCTGACACCCGAGGTCGAAGGCTCAAAGGTACTACGGTCCTTGCCTGCAACCGGCTTCAACACAAGCGACTTGACCGTCATCGCAGTGAGACGGCGTTGTGATTCGCTGTTGGCGGAAAACGCTGTAAGGAAAGCTGGGAATTCCTCTGAAGGACAGGCGTCGTTGACCGGCGCCGTCGAAGTGCTCTTGTCGGATGCAAGAGCAGGGACGATCTTATCCAGGTACGCCGAGCGCTCACGACTCATTCTGGCGATGCACGAGTTAACGGCGAACACATGCGCCGGCATCCCCGTCTCGATCTCGAACGCCTCCAACGGGCAGTTCGCATCGCGCAATTTCAACCACGCACGTTGCGACTCTTTAACCTTCGCCGCGTACTCCGCGCCCAGCGCGGGATCTGCTCGATAGTCAGATTCAAGTCGCGCCATCAACTGCTTGTAGCTAACGTTCAACTGCGCATCGGCAGCCTTCTTCGCCGCCTCCGAGCAGGGCACCATTTCCAGGCTTGAGGCTACATGGCTGCAGTCGTCCTGCGCATAGGCCGCTGAAACCGGCAGTAGTAGTGCGACCAACAGCGTAAAAACAAAGCGGTTCACTGTGTTCATCCTTGAGTCATTCAGGCTTTGCGCTCGGCGAGCCGGGGCCAAACCACGCTCACGCATAATAAAGAGTAGCCTGCCCTATTAAACGCAAAACATTGGCAGCCATCGCTATTTAGCGCCATTTATTTTCTTGATATAAGATTTTATCAACCCTGCATTAACATAAGGAAAATGTTGCTCCTCACCTTCTTGATATCCTTCCATCCCACTCAGATTCTTATCAAATCGGACAAGCTTATTCACAACCAATTTATTGTCCGCACTTTTTTCATATCCATAAACTTGATAAAGGGTACCGTACGTTCCAATTCCTCTGCTCGTAATTTCCCAAGAAACCAAAACAAGCACATTTTTCTTACCCTTAACTGGATAAAAGAAAATCGACTCAATTTTTGGGTCTGACCCAGCCACATCGTATTTATCGACAAGACTTCTATTTTTTTTATTGTCGACCCCAACAACATCCAGAACCAGAGAAACAGGAAACTCCTCGCTCGTCGTCTGCAGGAATGATAATTCCCCCCCATTTACGACGTCAGTTCTAAACGGTCCTTGGATTACCGTTCCCTGAAGATAGTCTACATCTTGCGCACTGCTGGAGTTTGCCAGAAGGAAAACAAAAGCAAACATAAATACACGGAGCATAGCAGAACGACCTCTTAGTTAATGTTCATAAGTGCAGCGAGTGCTTGAAACCTACTGTTCCTGTCCGCATATCCATTTTGGCCGCCATTCACCATTTGTGTTACGTCGACAACACTGCCTGTCTTGGCGACTTCGCACAATTTTGTGCCTCCCTGACCAGCTTTCGTGAACCAGAAGACAAAGGCGGACTCAACACCGTATTCGGTAGAGGAGATCAGAAGATCCGGATTTGCCACGAAATCCTGAATATCCGTAGGGTTCCGTTGATTATGCACGTTAGTAAACCGTTGATACTCCGACTTTCCCGTTACCTGCAACATGCCGCGTCCGCGATATCGGTAGCCGTCTCGACTAGCCTCATTACCGTTACCCATTCGATCCGCGTAGACGTAACTGGCAAGGTTTTCAGCATTCATCGCGTAATGACTTGTTTCTGACCAAAGTTTGCTTCTCAGCACACCAAAATCGCAGCTATCCGTCTGCTCATTATACCCATTCACCTTATTATGCCATTTGCATCCGTAAGTTTTTTTCATTTGTCGGGCGCTATAATTCAAGCCTTCCTCGATAATTCTGAGTTGACTTTCATGACCAACTTGAGAAAGAAAGTGCGCAATCGCCCTCGGCTGCTCAAGTTTATATGCCGCCGCATATTTGTTGAGATAAGGCAAAATATTGGAGTGATGTGCTTCCGACCCGGTGGGGTTGGCGGCCCGAAGCATTTCCATGGTAATCAGGTCTCGGGGCGCAGTGAAACTTCCAATAAGTGCAATCGGGTGAATATGCCGAACATTTGTATCACTGGTAATTCCATGCTGCCCGACAAGCTTGTCCCACCAACTCAACGTCTTGATTCTTGCTTTTTCTTCAATCCATTCATTGTGTGGCTCTGTTTGAGTGTGACCCATTAACTCATCCAGAGAATCCCATTTTTCTTGTTTGAATTGCCACTCGCTTTCATAGCGTGTAACCATCTGAGAAATCGGCTGTGCGAACCATGGTTTACTCAAAGCCTCTTTTATTTCCGAAGGCGTGAGTTTTTTATCGCCGTTCCTGTCCAGAATCTTGTAAAGATTTTGCTTTGTAGAGCCTTCTTCGGCGTTACCGATATTAGGCTGATAGTTAGCTTGCTCCTCCTCACTAAGACTTTCCTGCGCATGAAGAAACGCGGCCAAATGATCCACGTTACTCCCAGCCTCATCTATAAAACTAAAACCCTCCCACTCAAAGGGTGAATGGCGTGACAACGCAGTATCCGGCTCTGCAAACCAACCGCTGATTTCATTCCCTTCGGCATCCCCCAGCAACCCATCCAGACGCCACCAAAGCGTATAGGTAGTGGTTCCACCCATCACAACAGGAACTTTTATCTTTTTTTCCGCGGGTAGCGCTTCCAATACCCCGACTGGGATAAAGAAGTCATAGCCAACCTTTTTGTGGGGATCAGTCACTTTCGGAGGATTTGTTGCGCTCATTCCTTGCGTGTGAGTAACCAACACACTGTCTTTTGGAATCTTTACGAGCGTTTTTCCAGCGGCAGGCATTCCCGCAGCTTTCTCTTTACTCAGTTCGGTGAATGCCTTTACGTCCTCGCAGCTAAACACCTCAACGTGCAACAGATTCTTTGGCGCCGAATCCGAATGGTTTTGATATTTGCCTACGTGACCGATCAGACTCCCCGCCGTAATCGGGAATGGAGTAGCCAAAACATGTACCGAGTCCTTCTCGGCTGGCTCACTTTTGGCTTCAAGGCTCCCCTCCCAGACATACCCGAGCACCTCAGCAGGCGCCAGCGGAGGAATAGCACTCCCGCTGACAATCTCCAACAGTTTCTGGTACTTACCACGCGTCCCATCGCTCCCGATTCTGACTTGCGTGCCGTGGGGCAAAATGGCTTTTTCAGCGCCAGATCGGCTTGCAGAAGCGCGAACAACCAAACCTTTCTGCGGTGGGTTCATCGGGTCTTTTGCAGCGGCGCCAATGACGTAAGTGTTGGGTGTCGGGCCCGCCGTCATTTCTCTCTTGAAAACCCAGCCTGCTCCGGGTTGGAGATTGGTATTAGCCGGCGTGACGCTGACCACCTTGAGCCAACCGTTTTGCTCTTCCCCCGTCTCGACGACCGTACCGCGACTCAAAACCGTTAGCACGGTTGCGTACCCAGGCTTGCCACGCGGTTCCTGACGAACGCGCAAACCGAGGATTTCGTCGTCGGCCGTTGCTTTGACTTGCAACGTACCACCTCCCCAAAAGGGCGGTCGCGATAATGCTGGAGTTTCCTCGTAGTTCTTCCACTGCAACAAATGCATGTAAAGGCTGAAAAAAATCAGGCTTGGACCAGGTGCTGACGGCGAAGCAGGCGATCCAGCAGGAGCTGGGGTCGCAGGTTGCACCGGCACTTCCAAACGATGCTTAACCAAAACAAAACCCGTCGAAAACTCGGCCTCAGCCGTACCGTAGGCGGATTTCGGGTACGTGCTATCAATGCGATAAGCGACTACTTCACCGTCAGCGATGCATTTGACTTCTGCCAGGTCGGGCACTAAACCCGAGGCTTCATCGAAATGAATACCACCATGCCAAAGACCATTGGCACCCAACGGGTAGAAACCATCTTTGGCCTTGGCTAAGGCCTTGTAGAACTGCTGCGGATCCGTCGTCCCTGCCGCTCCAACTTTTAATGGATACGACCATTTTTCTACTTTCTTGCTGGTTGTCTCTGTCATTACCAATTACCTGAATTCTGATCCCTGGTGGCTTGGATTGCCGTCAATGTCTTACCCGGAAAAATTGAGCATCCGCTTCGGCTTGCGTTTGATTTTTTCCTCAGACGCATTCCCCAACGCCTGATCCATCAAACTCCCCGCCTTATCCTTATCCGCAGCCCCCGGCAACACCGGCGGTTTAATCCCGATCCCGGTGCCGGAGCCAGCTGAGCCACCCGCATTAATCTTCACCACCGGCCCAACCACCGTCACACCACCACCATCGAGCTTGATAAAGCTCCCACCCCCCAAGATGGTCAGCTCCGTCCCCGCCTCGATAACAATCTTGTCCCCAGCCTTGAGGTGAATCTCTTTCCCCACGCTGGTCAGTTGCGCCGTGCCCAGTTTCACATGCTGGTTCTGCCCAACCGTGAGGTGATCATCCAGCTTCGCTTCGATCTTGCGGTCGCTGATGGTGGTGCGGTGCTCTTCGGCCTTGAGCTCGGTGTAAGTGTTCTTCACCACGGTGTCGTGACGTTCGTTGCCGACGCGGATTTTCTGGTCGTGCTCGATGTTTTCATCCCAATCACGCTGGGCGTGGATGTAGATTTGCTCCGCGCCTTTTTTGTCTTCAATGCGCAGTTCGTTGTAACCGCCACCACCCGGGGAACTGAGGGTTTTGAAGACGCTGCGGGTTTTGTTTGCCGGCAGGGCGTACGGCACCGGGTTTTCCTTGTGGTACAGGCAGCCGGTGACGAGGGGTTGGTCGGGGTCGCCTTCGAGGAAGGTGACGAGGACTTCCATGCCGACGCGCGGAATGCTGATGGCGCCGTAGCGGTCGCCGGCCCAGGAGCTGGAGACGCGCAGCCAGCAGCTGGTTTTGTCGTCGGCGAGGCCTTCGCGGTCCCAGTGGAACTGGACTTTGATGCGGCCGTATTGGTCGCAGTGGATTTCTTCGCCTTTGGGGCCGGTGACCATGGCGGTCTGGCTGCCGAGGACGCGTGGTTTCGGGTGTTCGAGGGCCGGGCGATAGAACACGTCCCACGGGGTGGCGAGGAAGGTGTTGCGGTAGCCCTGGTGGAAGTCGTCCTTGTTGTCGGTGGTGTCGCTGGTCACGCCTTCTTCGAGGACTTGCGGCTGTTTGCCTTCGTGGAAGATTTCGGTGAGCAGCCACAGGTCGTTCCACTCGCTGCGCGGGTGGTCGGACAGGGCCATGAAGTGGCCGCTGACCAGTTTGGTCTGGTCGCCGCGACCTTCGGCCTGGCGGTAGTCGGCGCGGTGGCGTTCGAGGGCACGCTGGCTGAGGAACTTGCCGCGCGCACGGTCAATGAAGCGGCCCGGGTAGTCGTAGTCTTCGAGATCCGGTTCAGTGCTCTCGCCATCCGGTTTGTAAGCCGCTTCCATTTGCAGGCGCGGTTTTTCGAAGTCGTAGTCGCGGCGCGTGGTGCGGCTGGTGCGGGTTTCCAGGCGCAGTTTGAAACCTTTGATCACCGGTTCTTCGGCGACCATGCCGCTGCCCTGTATGTAGGCAGTCGGCTGGCCGAGGTCGGGGAACACCGTTTGGTCGTCGCCGAACACCAGCAGGTGAGCTTTTTCGCTGTGCTGGAAGTGGTAGTGAATACCCTCCTCTTCGCACAGGCGCTGGACGAAGTGCAGGTCGGTTTCGTCGTACTGCACGCAGTAGTCGCGATCCGGGCACGGCTGGCTCAGCTGGAAGCTGTAGGCGTTGCCCTTGATCCCGTGTTCGTCGAGGATCAGCGCGATGATTTTCGGCGCCGACATCTGCTGGTAGATGCGTTGGTTGGTGCGGTGATGCAGGTATTGCAGTTGCGGCACCAGCGAGACCTTGTAGCGGGTCAGGCGCTTGCCGGCATCGCCCTGGGCGACGCGGTAGATCTGGCCGTGAATGCCCGAGCCCTGTGGATCGAACGCCAGAAACGCCTGTTTGTGCAGGAGTTTTTCCAGGTCCAGATCGGGGTTTTCGCTGACCAGTTCGAGGTCGAAACGAAACGGCTGGCTGATGCCCTCGGTGCCGGTGAACGACAGCACTTGCAGGTCGCCCACGTAGTCTTCGACCTTGAGGCTGAAGTGGGTTTCGTTAGCTGGGTTGAACATAAAGCGCTCCCTGTTCGAATGTCGTCCGTTACGCCCGAAGTCGCAACCGTTGCAGCCAGGACGAAGTGGCGCCCAAGGCGTCACGCAATTGTTGGGCAGTGATGGTGCGTTCTGCCGCGTTGAAGCTCAGCGCGGTTCGCAGCGCTGGCCAGCCGTGTTTCGGTAAGTTCTCCGGGGCTTGCAGCTCGCGCTCCAGGTGCTCGTCGCGGGCCTGGGTCGAGGGCAAGCGGCGGAACGGGTGTTTGCCGCTCGCCAGTTCATAGATCACGCAGGCCACGCCGTACACGTCCGCGCTGGCCGACAACGGTTGGCCCTCAAGCAGTTCGGGGGCGGCGTAGCCCGGGGTCCAGGCGTTGAAACGCTCGCGGCTCAGGTGCGGCAGGCCGGGCAACACGCCCTCGTCTGCCTGGCCGAGACCGAAGTCGAACAGGCGCAGGCCGTCTTCGCTGAGCATGACATTGCTCGGTTTCATGTCACCGTGCAGCACGCCGCGACGGTGGGCGTAGGCCAGCGTGTCGAGCAGCGGCAGCGCGATGTCGCGCGTTTCTTTCCACGGCAGGCCCAGAGGCCGCTCGCAGAGCAATTTGTCCAGGGTCAGGCCACGCATGTATTCCATGGTGATGAAGGCCCGCTGGCAGTCGGTGTCGACTTCAAAAGTGTGTGCACGCACGACGTTGTCGTGGCGCAAGCGCCGGGTCAGGGCGAACTCGCTGTAGAGCAAGGCACTGGCGTCCGGCGATTCGGCAAATTCTTCGCTGAGGATTTTCAGCGCAATGTAAGGGTCGGGATCGCCGAACTGCTCGTGCAGCAGATCTCGCGCCCGATAGACCGCACCCATGCCGCCCGCCCCGAGCAGACGCTCGAGGTGGTAGCGGCCGGCGAGTACGTCCGGCAATGCACCGATGCTGGCCTTGGTCGGCGCCAGCAGCGGCTCGGCGTTGTTTGCCTTGGCGAAGGCGAAGTAGGTCAGGTTGTTGGCCTGCTCTTCGCTCATCAGCAAGTCATCGACTGAGGATTCGATTTCAGTCATTGGCGGATCACCACGGCAGTCAGGTTGTCCCGAGCGGCGCCCCGCAGGGCGCCGTCGAACAGACGCTCCAGCGCCACATGCGGCGCGCTGAGGCTGAGGGCGTTGCCGAGGGCATCGCTGCTCAGACCCTGATACAAACCATCGCTGCACAGCAAAAACGCATCGCCCGGATAGACCTCGAGTTCGAGGACATCCAGGGTCAGCTGTTCGGCGGCGCCGACGGCTCGGGTCAACGCCTGAGCTGCCGGATGCGCCGCCGCCTGTTCAACGCTCATCTGTTGTTCGTCGATCAGTTGCTGTTGTAGTGAATGGTCCTTGGACAGCTGATACAGCCGCTGCCCGCGCCACATGTAACAACGGCTGTCGCCGGCCCAGATGCAGGCCGCGCGATTGCCTTCCACCAACAGCGCCACGACGGTGCTGCCCATGATGCTGTCGTGGCGTCCGGCGGTGACCGTCAACTCCTGCCCCAAACGCCGGTTCAGCCAGTGCAGGCACTGGCGGATGGCTTTGAGGCGTTCGTCGAAGTCCTCGTGCTGCGGCAATTCAGCCAGGCTGGCGACGATCAACTGGCTGGCGATGTCGCCACCCTGATGACCGCCCATGCCGTCCGCGACCACCCACAGCCCCTGCTGTGGATTATCGAGGAAGGCATCTTCGTTGCGCGCCCGCACCTTGCCCGGGTCGGTACGCGCCGCGCTGCGCCAGGGACTGGCCACCAGCATCAGAGCTGCACCGGCATACGGAAGGTGCGCAGCACGCCCATGTCGAACGGGTTCGGCGTGCGCTGGCTGGTCAGCAGGTAGTTGGCGCGCAGGCCACCCACGTCGGCTTTCAGCACCAGCACGTCGCGACCGGTCAGGTACTCGGTCTGCATCAAATCGAACAAACGGAACAGCGACCACGGGCCGGAGTTCTTCTCGATACCGATCGGACGCCCCGCCATCTTGTCCATCACCAGACTGGTGCGACCGTCTTCAGCATCGGTCGGCCACTTGAACGACACCGGCACAATCGGACCGTGACGGTATTCGATGGTCTTGTCGCCGAACTTGAACTCGGAACGGCTCACCGCCGGATCGAGGGTGTACGGTTCCAGTTTGAACTGCACGGTCGGCTCGGCCGGGTTGATCGAGAAGAAGCTCTGGCGAATCGTCAGCGCCGCCGCCATCTGGTCGAGGTACATCTTCGATACCGGCAGGCTGTGACCGTCGACGCTGCGCATCCGGTAGTTGCCCGGATCACCGCTGACGAACGGACGCATGTAGCTGTCGAAGAAGCGGTCGACGGTGCCTTGAGCCCGGAAGAACTCGCGGAAGTCGCTGATCGCCACGTCGCTGGTGCTGCTGGCGCTGAACGGATAACGCTTGCTGATGGTTTTGCCATACACGCTGTACAGCTCGTTCTGATAACGGCCGTTCAGGTATTGGTAGGCATCGTTGAGCACCAGGCGCCACGAGTCCTCGGCCAGCACGTTGAACCACACACTCAGCGGACGCGGCAGGCGACCCGAGGCAGCACGCAGGTTGGTCAGCGCATCACGCTGGCCGCTCATGCGGGTTTTCGCCATTTCGAACGCGGCTTGTTCCGGCGTGCTGGAACGGGCCAGACCGGACAGTTGCAGTTGCAGGTCGTTGAGCGCGGTGAGGGCCGGGGTCAGGTCAGCGGCCGGGCCGTTGTTGTCATCGAGCAAACGATGCAGCGGCTCGAAGCGACGTTGCAGGGATCTCTTCGCGGTGTCCGGCAGGCTCTTCGCCACGTTCAGCGCCGAAGCCTTGTCGGCGACAGCCGAGGCCAGTTTGCCGACCTTGCCCAGTTTGCCTTTCTGCCCTGCCAGTGCATCGGCAGCATCACCGGCTTCATCCACCGGATCGGCAGGAGCCGGGAAGCGCGTGTTCTCGCGCACTTCAGTGAGCAATGCCAGCACCGGCGAGTTGGCCGACGTCAGGCCCGCCAGTTGCTCGGCGCCTTCACCGGCGTCGCTGATCGGCGGCAATGCCACTTGGCCAACGGCTTCGCTCCAGTAATTGGCGTAGTCACGGAAGTACAGTTGCTCCAGCTCGACCATCAGGCGACGCAAGTCCATGTCGCTGATGCCCGCGCCTTCGCCCAGCACCCAGTTGTCACGCAGGATGTCGGTGACCAGCGCCGAGCCCTGCACCGAGAAATACTGCTGATAACCCTGCTGGGTGTAGAACCCCGGGATCACGTATTCGGTGCCGATGAACAGCGAGCCCTGCGGGCCAAGGTGTTGGCTGAAACGGTATTCCGGCAGGTTGCGTGCCTGCTCGCGGAGCATGCGGTAGACCACGGTGGCCAGCGATTCGGCGCGCAGCACCTGACGTGCCTGAGTCACCAGTTGATCGTTCAGCGGGTAGATGAACGGCTGCTTCAGCAGACGCTCAAGGTGGGTGTTCAGACCATTCTGCACCGCGGTGTTGCCGGTGTAGCGCTGCGACCAGTCAGTGGCGACCCAGTCCTTGAGCCACGCCGCGTCACGACGGTCTTTCATGTTCAGCATCAGGTACGCACGCAGGCTGTTGAGCAGCTTGTCGCGGTCCTTCATGTTGGCGCGGATCTGCCCTTCAAGCAGGGTCGCGACCCGTGGCAGCAATTGCGCTTCGAGCTCATGCTCGTAGGCTTGCCTGACCACCGGATTGACGTCTTCGCCCTGATACAGACCGCCACGCTCGTGGTACGAGACGTCGCCCTTCTTCGGGAACACCTGAGTCGCGGCGTAGCTGGTGTCGAGGGTTTTCAGCACGCCCATCGCATCATCACGCGGGGTCAGCGCTGAACGCTGCTGAGTCCAGTTCTGGGCCAAGGTGCGCAGGTTTTCCAGACGCTCATAGTTGGCCGAGAAACCACCGGCCCAGAGCATGCCGAACAGGGCCAGTGCCGCCAGTGCACCGACGTACAACGCACGCTGGCCCCAATGAATGCGGCTGCGCTCGCGCTTGTCCAGACCGGCCAGATCCGATTCCGGGAAGATCACCCGGCTGAGCAGATGATGGATGAAGCGCGAACGGCCGCTGCGCAGGGTCGGCAGCACACCGGCATTCATGCCCAGGTTGGCACCGATGCCGGCGGTGGTCGCGTCCATTTCCTGCGTCAGATGCGGAGCGCTGGTCAGGTAGAAACCACGCAACAGCGTCGCACGCTGGTAGCGGTTGCCGGTGAACGCCAGGTCGACGAACAGGCACAGGCGCTCGCCGATCTGCCCCAGTTGATGCGGGAAGTCGAGGATGCGGCCACGGCGCTGGGTATCGCGCTCGGAGTGCATGCGCATGATCACCTGATTGTTCAGGCGACGCAGCAGCTCTTCGAACTCGCTGCGCAGTACCGCCACGTCGGTGCCGACCTGATCCTTGCGGAAACTGGTGCCCAGCACCTGATCGCTTTCTTCGCGGGTCAGTTGATCGAAGAACTCGTCGAAACCGAGCAGCTTGTCCGCCTTGCTCAGCACCAGATACACCGGCACATCGACGTGCAGTTTCTGATAGACGTCTTGCAGACGACCGCGCACCTGGCGCGCCAGAGTGTCGATGTCCTGCTCGCTGCCACCGATCAGGGATTCCACCGGAATGGTCACCAGCACACCGTTCAACGGACGCCCGCGACGACGCTTGCGTAACAGTTCGAGCAAGGTGGTCCAGGCGCTGCCGTCGACTTCCGCGTCCGGCTGTGTGGTGTAACGTCCGGCGGTGTCGATCAGTACACCGTGGTCGGCGAAGTACCAGTCGCAATGACGGGTGCCGAGGGTGTCGCGGGTCAGCTTGCGGTCGATCTTGTTGATCGGGAATTCCAGCCCGGAGAAGTCCAGCAGGCTGGTCTTGCCGGAAGCCTGCGGACCGATCAGCAGGTACCACGGCAAGTCGTTGCGCCAGCGTTCGCTGCGGCCACGATACAGGCTCGAGGTCTTCAGGGTTTTCAGCGCGTCCTTGAAGCGCGCCTTCAACTCTTTCTGCTCTTCTTCGATCAGCTCGTCACGACGAATGCGATCCTGACCGTCTTCGGTTTCTTCGACGGCTTTCTTGCGGATGCCCGCGCGCCAGCTGACGAAGACCATGGTCAGGCCCCAGATCAGGAATAGCACGCTGATGGTCAGCAGGCGCGAGGTCGCGCTCTCCCAGAACTTGTAGTCATCCACCGCCAACAACGGGCCGACGAACCACACCAGCAATGCCACGAACAGCACCAGCAGCAAGGTCCAGACCCAGGTCTTGCGCAGGAAGGCGCCGACTTTCTTGAAAAACTTTTTCATCACACGTCCCTGTTACGGCTGCGACTGCGGTTGAACCGCGGCCGGATCGATCGGCTGATAGGGTTGCAGAACGGTGTCGCGCTGCTCGCCCAGAACCCAGGCGAAGCCCGAATACATCACCACCAGGCAGACGAAAGTGAACAGCACCACCATCCACGCCGGCACGATGCGCACCAGGTTGCGGCGCTGATCGTTAAGGCCTTCCCAGTGCGGCGACAACTCGCGCGGCACGTCGCCACGCAACTGGCGGATCTGCCGGTACAGGGCGTCGCGGATGCCTTCAAGTTCGAGCATGCCACGCGCCTGCACGCGGTACTTGCCCTCGAAACCGAGGGACAGGCACAGGTACATCAGCTCAAGCATCGGCAGGTGTTTGACCGGGTTCTTCGACAGCCGATCAAGCAGCTGAAAGAACTTCTCGCCACCGAACGTCTCGTTGTGGAAGCTGCTGAGCAGGCTCATCTGCGACCACTCGCTTTCGTTGCCCCACGGTGTGGTCACGACCGCTTCGTCGACCACGGTGCAGAGCACGTAACGCGCGGCCATCACCTGGCTGCTTTCGGCGCCGTTGTGCAACGCGCGCACTTCAAACAGCTTGAGCCCGGCGGTCAGGCGCTCGTTGAGCGCGTAGAGGTCTTCGCGGGTTTCGCTGTGCTTGAGGCGCACCACTTCCGAGAGCAGTTCGGACGACGCCGCCACCAGCGAATTGAGGCTGATGTTGAACGCCTCCGCCGGGCGCAGGCGCGCGGCGTAGATCATCCGTTCTTCCAGTTGCTCGAAGCGCGGCGGCGCGGCGAAGTCGGTCAGCGGACTGGCTGCCGGTCCGTGGCCCTGACGATCGAGCAGGACGGTTTTGTCGTCCTGGTTGTAATCCGTTTCCTTGATCATGTCGGTCAGTTCCTGATGGCCCAGAATTTCAGTTCAAGCTCGGCGAATTCGCCGGACACGTGGAACGCGAAGCCGCCGGAGCGCTCGAGTTGCGCCAGGTCTTCGGAACTGAGTTCGAGGATGAAGTAGGTTTTGTTCGAGTGGAACGCGATCTGCCGCGGGGCCACCGGCAACGGTTTGACCTTGATCCCCGGCAGGTGCAGGTTGACCAGTTGGCGGATGCGCTCCACCGGGCCGACCTTGAGGTGCGCCGGCAAGCGGTGGCGCAGTTCTTCGGAGTCGCAGTTGGCACTTGCCGCCAGCACGAACGACGCCGAGCCGAGCAGTTTGTGGTCGTGCAACGGCGAAACGATGATCCCGTACTGACGCGCCTGCAGGATCAGTTCGATGGCGTGCTGTTCCAGCACCATCGACAGCACCTGACGAATCGCTTCCATCAGTTTGCGGAAGCTCGCGCCTTGGTCGGCGTGGGAATAGCGGCTGTCCAGACGCGGGCGCTTGCTGTCGCTGGAGAAGGTCGCCAGATCACCGAGCATGGTCAGCAGCGTGCGGTACAACTCTTCCGGGTGCACCTGCTCCAGACCGAGGTAGTGGCGCAGCAGCAGTTCGGTACGGTTGATCAGTTGCAGCATCATGAAGTCGCCGACTTCCGCGCCACCGACCTTGCCGTTGGAGCGAATCCGCTCGGCGATCGTGTCGCCCCGGTGGTTGAGCATGCTGATGACTTCTTTGAGGCACGACAGCAGATAACTGGAAGCGTGGGCCTGAATGTAAGTCGGCACGAAATCCGGGTCGAGGCTGATCACGCCGTCCGGCGTGGTGTCGAGCACGTCGCAGATCTTCAGCTTCACGTAGGCCTGATCGCTCTGCTGCTCGCCGAGCAACAGTTTGAAGTCCGGGCGGCCACAGCTGACCTGGCTGGCGGAATCGTCGCCGGCGTTGGAGTCAGTCACTTCGGCGTCATACGCGGTGTACCGCGCGAGCACATCGGACTGCTCCGGACGGCGCGCCTCGATGTGATTACCGGTGACCAACGGCAGCGCCAGGTAAATCGGCGTGTTGCCGGTGTTCGGCGGTACGTCCAGCGCCAGCGGCTCGGTGTTGCCGCCGAGTTCGAACAGGCTGCCGTCCGGCAGGATCCCAGAGGCGGCACTGATCACCAGTTTGCCCATGTTGAGGAACTGCAGGTCGATCTCCAGATTGAGGAAACCCCAGGTGTAGCCACCCAGCAACTGAGTGCGGGTTTTCATCTGGTGATCGTAGTAGCGATCGTTGTGCTGGAAGTGCTGCGGCCGCAGCAGCATGCCTTCCTGCCAAATGACTTTATGGGTATTCATGTTCAGTCATCCGCCTTGGCGAGCGCTTCATGGGTGTTGCGGATACCGGCCTGATCCAGGGTCAGATCGGCATCGGTCAGTTCCAGCGGCGTGACCTGCACGGTGTAGCGCCACTTGGTTTCCGGCAGATCACGGTACGCGGCAAGAACGCCGACGTAGCGGCTACCCTCCTCCACGCTGAGCTTCATTTCCACGGTCTCACCCGGGCGCAGTTCGAGTTCTTCGCTGGCCACCAGATCCGGGTTGAGGGATTCCTTGGCGCGCTCGTAGAGGCTGAAGAAATCAGCGTTCTCGAAAGTCACCGGGTGCTTGAGTTCGAACAGGCGCACGACGATCGGCGACGGACGACCGTTGAGGTCCGGGTTGAGCTGATCGCTGCCGGTCAGCTTCAGATTGACTTTGGTCACTTTCGAGTACGGCGACAGCGACGAGCAACCGGCGAGCAGCACCAGTACGGTGAGCGCAGTCAGCGTCTTGAAAAAAGCGGTCGAGCGGCGAGACATGCGCATCATCCTTGGTGGTCGGTGTGGAGGGTGGAGATCAGGCGGATCTGTTCTTCGTAGGCCTGGGCGAAATCGCGGGCCAGCAGGCGCTCGCTCCAGTCATCGTCCTGACGCAGGGCCTGGTGGTAACGGCCGAACGCTCTCCAGCGCCCGCCCGACGTAGCGATCAACGGCTTGTTGTCGCGCTCGAACCGCAGGGTCAGTTGCTCCGGCGAGAAGTGCTCCAGGGTGCCGCGCACGGCGGCGCGGCTGGCGGTGAGCAGCGCGACCTGATGCGCTTGCAGATCGCGGAACGCACGGGAGATCGCCTGCTCGGCAGGGAGATGACCAGGCTTGTGCGGCTGCAACAGAATCTCCAGTGCTTCGCTCGGATCGACGGCGAATTTCAGCGGGTTCTTGTTGGTGCCTTGCACGGTGGTCTGGGCCAGACGCAGTTCGTTTTTCAGCTCCGAACGGGTGCGCAGGCTCTGCTGCAAACCGCCGATGCTCTGCCGCAGCAGACGCGCGGCGTTGAGTGCCAAAGCTTCGCGAGCGTCGTGATCCAGGCCTTTGACGTCAACGCCCAGCGCCGCGCCGAAATGCTCCCAGAAGCCTTCGCTCTGCCGCTCGACGACCTTCGGGGCCGGTGCTGGCTCGGGTTCAACCGGGGCGATCAGCTCCGGCACCATCAGGCTTTCCATGTCGATGCGTGCATAGTCGGCACGCTGACGGGAGTCTTCGGGCTTGGCGGTCGGGGCCAACAGTTCGTCGATTTCCGAATAGACGCGCTCTTGCTGTTCAATCGCGTTCAGCGGATCAAGATCGAGGAAGGCGTCGTCCGGAATGATGCTGCCGGCGGCACGCGGACGGCCGACTTCACCATCGAAGGTCGCCGGGTCACGCACCAGCCGCGCACGAATCTCGAAGTCACCCAGCACGTAGGTGCTGCCGTGCTCGATGCGCACCGGTTCGCCCTTGTGCAGGCGTGCGCCGCTGTCGCCGTCCTGGACACCGTTGCTGCTGGTGTCGGTCAGGAAAAACGTGCCCTCGCGGTAGCTGACAATCGCGTGGTGATTGGACAGATGACGCTTGCGATCAGGAATGATCCAGTCGCAGTCCTCGCCCCGCCCGATCACGCCACCAGCCTGTTTGAAGGTCTTCTGGCACAACTCGGTGGGCACGAACTGCTTGGTGTTCAGCATTTCGAAAACCAATTCCATGTTTGATGCTCCTTGCGGTCACTTGCCGCGATTGACCGCTTGCGGATCACCCAACGGGCGATAGTCGTTGTCGTTGAATTTGTAATTGCCGCTACAGCCGCCAAGGCCGCATAGAACGACGAGGGTCAGCAGGACAGCGTGCCAGTGACGAACAGACATCAGAGGGTCTCCAGGGGTAGACAAAGCACAAAGCGCCGACCCTTGCGGGCGGCGCTGAAATTAATTCTTTGGGTGGTCTCGAAGGCTCTACATCGGGGCCTTGAGCCAGACCAGCGAGGTACAAGTACGTCTTGTGGCAAATGAGCAATTTGTGGCGAGGGAGCTTGCTCCCGCCGGGGTGCGCAGCAGCCCCAAAACCAGACACTGCGGTGCCTCAGGGAAACCGAGTTCATCGGGTTGCGACTGCTGCGCAGCCGAGCGGGAGCAAGCTCCCTCGCCACAGGTAATCTGCAAGCCCCAAGCAAATCATTGGCCACAGGAATACGGCTCGACGCAGCGATCAATTTCAGATCAACCATCGAAGTCACCCAGGTTGATATTCAACCGCCCGAGGCGGTACAGCAGCGTGCGGCGCGGCAGGCCCAGTTCGCGGGCAGCGAGGGTCTGGTTGCCGTCGTTCTTGCGCAGGCAGTCGAGCAACAAAGTCCGTTCGACTTTTTCCAGGCGTTCGCGCAGGTTCAGGCCGCTGTGGTCTTCGGGCATCGGTTCCATGCGCAGGGAGAAATGCTCGGCCAGCAATTCGCCGCCCTCGCACAACAGCACCGCGCGCTCGACCAATGCCTTGAGTTCCCGCACGTTGCCGGGGAAGGTGTAACCGGACAGGTGTTCAAGCGCCGCGTCGGACCAACGCACCGGATCGCGCTGCAGGTAAGCGCAGGCCTTGTCGGCGAAGTGCCGGGCCAGATCGAGGATGTCGCCTTCGCGTTGACGCAGGGCCGGCAGTTCGATCGGGAACTGTGCCAGGCGGTAGTACAAGTCCTCGCGGAATTTGCCTTCGCTGACCAGCACCGCCAGGTCGCGGTGCGTCGCGGCGATGATGCGCACGTCGATCTTGTGCGTGTCGTTGGAACCCAGCGGGCGGATCTCGCCTTCCTGCAACACCCGCAGAATCTTCGCCTGCAGCGACAGCGGCATGTCACCGATTTCATCGAGCAACAAGGTGCCGCCGTTGGCCGCATCGAACAGTCCGGCGCGGTCGCGATCAGCGCCAGTGAAGGCGCCCTTGCGGTAGCCGAACAGCTCGCTTTCCAGCAGGTTTTCCGGGAACGCCGCGCAGTTCTGCACGATGAACGCCTGGGAGCGACGGGGACCGCAATCGTGAATCGCCCGCGCCACCACTTCCTTGCCGGTGCCGGTCTCGCCGCGCAACAGCACGGTGTACGGGCTGTGCAGGACTTTGCTGATCAGCGAGTGAGTCTGGCGCATCGCCGCGCTTTTGCCGATCAGGCCATAGCCGTTAAGACTCGGCACGCTACGACTCACTGGCGTCTCGACCCCGACCGGCTGACGCAGGCGTTGCAGCAAGTGCAACTGACCAAGGACGAACGAGCCGAGCTGGCCGAGGGAATCGGCAAAACCCTGCAGGTCAACGTGACGGCGACTGGCGCACAGCAACAGGCCCTCTACCGCCTTCTGCTGATTGACCAGCGGCACGCACAGCAGCGATTGCCAGGCTCCGGCGGTGGCCGGCAGGAAACTGGTTTCGTGCAGGCTGGCACCCAGATCATCCAGGCACACCACGCGGTTCTGGCACAGAGCGAACTGCAGCAGTTGCTCACCGTTGTAGTCCGCCGGCAGGCTGGTGGCGGCGCGCGGTTGCAGCGCGCCGTCGAGGCATTCGGCGTTCATCCCCAGGCAGGTGTGGGTGGCGTCGAGCAGGTACAGCTGGGTCAGTTCGCAACCGCTCAGCTCGGCCAGACCACGCACGAAGTCACCCAGCAGCGCAGCACCGTCCGCCGCGCGCGACAAGCTGGCGAACTGCGCCAGCAAGGCTTCGGCATAGACCAGTGGCTGCGGCACTTGAGTGAACATCACACCCACCTCAGGCGAACTCGCACGTCACGCTGGCGTTACCGTCGAGCGTGGCATGCACACGCTTGAGGCTTTCACCGGTGGCCATCGCATCGAGCAAACGATCGGCTACCAGCGGCAGCACGTGCTGGTCGAGCAGATGGTCGATCAGGCGCGCGCCGCTTTCGCTTTGCGTGCAGCGCTCGGACAGGTGATCGACGAGGTTCTGGCACCAGCTGAAATCCAGCTGACGACGGTTGAGGCGCTCGCCGAGACGACCGAGCTTGATCTCGATCAGCTCGCGCAGCACCGGGCCGCCGACCGGGTAGTACGGCACCACTTTCATCCGCGCCAGCAGCGCCGGTTTGAAGTGTTTGCTCAGCACCGGGCGAATGGTCTCTTCCAGCAGCTCGGCGGTCGGGCGGGCGCCGTCTTCGCAGAGGTCGCTGATCTTGTCGCTACCGAGGTTCGAGGTCATCAGGATCAAGGTGTTGCGGAAATCGATTTCGCGACCTTCGCCGTCGTTAGCCACGCCCTTGTCGAAGATTTGGTAGAACAGGTTGAGCACGTCCGGATCGGCCTTCTCGACTTCATCGAGCAGCACCACCGAATACGGCTTCTGCCGCACCGCTTCGGTGAGCATGCCGCCCTCGCCATAACCGACGTAGCCCGGTGGCGCACCGATCAGACGCGAGACGGTGTGCTTCTCCTGGAACTCGGACATGTTGATGGTGGTGATGAAACGGTCACCGCCGTACAGCAGGTCAGCGAGGGCCAGCGCGGTTTCGGTCTTGCCGACGCCGCTCGGGCCGACCAGCAGGAACACGCCGACCGGCGCGTCCGGTTTGTTCAGGCCTGCGGCGGTGGCGCGCATCGAGCGATCCAGAGCGTGCACGGCTTGTTCCTGACCACGGATACGCGTGCGCAGGTCGGTGGCGAAGCTGGCGACCTTGGCGTTGTGCTCGCGGGCCAGTTGCGCCAGCGGCACGCCGGTCCAGGCGCTGATCACTTCGGCTACCAGACGCGGGCAGACTTCGAAGCTGACCAGACGCTCCTTGACCTGCGCAGCGGTCAGGGCGCTGTGGGTCTTATTCAGCTCGGCCTCCAGCGCTTCGACGCTCTGGCCTTCCTCGACCTCGGCAACGAGGGTTTCGATCACCGTGCCTTCGGCGTCTTCTTCAACGCTGACGGTCGGCTCGACAGCGGCAGCTTCACGGGCCTTGGCCAGTTGCTGACGCAGTTCCAGCAGGCGCTCGGCCAGCTGTTTCTGTTCGGTCCACAGGCTTTCCAGCGCGACCATTTCGCTTTCGGCTTCGTCCAGTCGCGCTTCCAGCGCATCCAGCGCTTCGTGGTCAATCAGCAGACCAGCCTCGGCATCGCGGCGCAGAGCCTGACGTTGACGGCCACCTTCGGCCAGTTCGCCACGCAGGCGTTCGAGGCTTTCCGGGGCGGCGGCGAGGCTGATGCGCACGCGGGCACACGCCGTGTCGAGCACGTCGACGGCTTTGTCCGGCAGTTGGCGACCGGCCAGATAGCGGGCGGACAGCTCAGCAGCGGAAACTACCGCGTCGTCGCGCAGATAGATGCCGTGGCTCTTCTCGTAGACCTGCGCCAGACCACGGAGAATGGTCACGGCTTCGCTGACAGTCGGCTCATGCAACTGCACCGGCTGGAAACGACGGGCCAGCGCCGGGTCCTTCTCGAAATATTTCTTGTACTCGGCCCAGGTGGTGGCGGCGATGGTGCGCAGTTCGCCACGGGCCAGTGCCGGCTTCAGCAGGTTGGCCGCGTCGGAACCGCCGGCATTGCCGCCCGCGCCGATCAGGGTGTGGGCTTCGTCGATGAACAGGATGATCGGTTTCGGCGAGGCTTTGACCTCGTCGATCACGCCTTTGAGACGACGCTCGAATTCACCTTTGACGCTGGCACCGGCCTGCAGCAGGCCCATGTCCAGCGACAGCAGCTCGACGCCCTTGAGCACCTGCGGCACTTCACCGGCAGCGATGCGCGAGGCCAGGCCCTCAACGATGGCGGTTTTACCGACGCCGGCCTCACCGACCACGATCGGGTTGTTCTTGCGGCGACGGGCGAGAATGTCGACCATCTGCCGGATCGCGCCATCGCGGCACAGCACCGGGTCGAGTTTGCCGTCGCGGGCCTGTTGGGTCAGGTTGTGCGTGAAGCGCTGCAGCAGCGATTCGCCCTGCGCCGCCGGCTTGCCGTTGGCGGCCGGTTGCTCCTGTTGCGACAGGGCAAATTCCTTCAGGCGATCGATGTTCAGTTTGGCGAGCAGCGGCTGGTAACGGCTGCCGGCGTAGCGCATCGGGTTGCGCAGCAGCGCGAGGATCAACGCGGCGTCTTCGACCTGGGTCTGGCCCAGTTCGAGGTTGGCCACCAGCAGCGCGTCTTGCAACCACTGCACCAGTTCCGGGGCAAACACCGGGTTGCGCGAGGCGCTGTGTTCAACGCGAGATTGCAGCGCGGCGCTCAGTTCACCGGCGTCGACATCGGCATCCTGCAAAGCGCGGGACAGCAAGCCATTCTGCCGTTCCAGCAGACCCAGCAGCAGGTCTTCGACGAGGATCTTGCTGCCGCCACGGGCCACGCAACGTTCAGCCGAACGCTCCAGATCGCGACGGGTTTCGGCGTCCAGCGCCTGGATGAGTTGTTGCAGGTCTACGTTGATCATGGCTCACGTCCTTAATGAATTTTGCTGCCCAGGGTGACCACGCCGTCTGCTTTTTCGCAGCCCAGCCAACTGGTCCACCCCAGGCGACAGTCGTTCTTCTCACCAATGCGCAGTTCGCGGATTTCTTCCGGGCGCAGCACCAGGCGAATGTCGTAATCGAGCGGGTCACGCAAGGTGAACCGCACCAGCGCGCACAGCGGCTGGTAACCGAAACCGATCGGCAGGAATTCGTGGAATCGCTCCCAGTCGAGTTCGGTGATGTGAATGCGGAATTTGCCGCTGCGGTCGCGCACCTGTTCGCCCAGCACCAGGTCTTCACCGAGCAGGCTGTTGGCGCGACCGAGGCGGTTGCGCTGCTCGTCGAGGATCTCCACGCGACGCTCGATGCACTGCTCGATGACCAGGTCTTCGTGCTTGAAGTAGTAACGCAGCACGGCTTCGATCAGCGCTGCGGAGTGCGCGCGCAAGCTGAGCAAACCGAGGTACGGCAGCAGGCGTTTCCAGTTCAGTTCCTTGGCCTTGCGGATCTCGTCGCCACCCAGACCGATCAGCGCGAACAGCTGCGACGAGAACGGGTCGATCGCGCCACTCTGGAAGCTGGCGCGATAGCGGTACTTGCGCCAGATCGGCAGCATCAGCCGTTGCAGGCGATGGTGGAACAGGTCGAGGAAGTTGCGCGTCGGGTTGCCGTCCTCGCTGTCGCCCAAGGCCTGTTCGCCGTAGAACGCCGGCAGCGGCGAACCGGAGCCGACCAGGCCGATCAGGTTGAAACGCATGCGCGCGCGCATCTGCCCGTGCTCTTCGAAAAACTCCACGCGATCGACGTCGCTGCGCGGAAAGCCCAGGCTCGGGTTGGCCTGGAACTCCACCTGATCATACAAATCGTCTTCGCTGAGGTACGGGTGCGCCTCGCGCAGCCGGTCGATCACCAGCAGCACGGCCTGAAACAGCGAGTACTCGCGTATTACCTTGGTCAGCCCGCTTAAAGCAGGGGCTGCAGGCCCATACGTGGTGTCCATTGGTACACCTCTCCCTGTGTGCTTTTTACCCGCAGCTCGTGGTACGAATTGAGACTGGCGTAAAGCGCGAAAAACTCGTTAAGAACCGAAGCGAAAACGAACAAGTCGCCTTCACCGATATACCCTTCCGGGTCGATGGTCAGTTCGGTGCGCAGACCACGTACCGGCAAGCCACGGTGCAGCCGGTCGACGTGGTGGTGCTTGATGTGCTTGAGGCCGCCGAGCAGGCGTTTGCTGACCTTCTCCGCGTGCTGGTCGTAGTAGCGCGGCAGGTCGTAGGTTTCGAGAATCACCTTCAACGCGTTGACGTCGGCCAACGACAGATAGTTGAGCGACATGTTGCTGATCAGCTTCCACAGGAAGTCACGGTTCAGCGGCGGCGCGAAACTCGAAGTGGCCGGGGTGATGTTGCGGAAACTCAAGAACTCCGGGGTCTCTTCGCAGGCCATGCAGATGTCGCCGAGCTTGAGCTTGCGCGGCAGGTTCTGGTTGGTGCACATCAGCTCGATCGACAGGGTTTCGTGGGCTTCGGTGTGGCGGATACCGAAGCTCAGGTAGGTGTCGAGGCCGTCATGCAGCAACGATGAACGCTGGCGGATGCTGTAATGCGGACGGCTGTTGGGCACGTCGAAACTCGGGTCATGCTCGAAGGATTCGAACGGCACGTACTCCTGATAACCGAGGCCGCCGGGCTTCCAGCCGGTGACGGTTTCCACCGAGAACACGCCGCAGTTTTCCAGATCGTATTCCGCCGGCAGCAGCAGGTATTCATCCTGTTTGCCGTCGAGGCGGATCGGCAAGGCGTCGTGCGCGAACAGGTTGGCAATCGGCGTGCAGAACAGCTTCACGTTATCCAGGGTCGGACGCATGCGCATGATGCCGCTCTTGCGGATATCGAAGCGCAACTCCAGGCCGCGCATCTGCTTGAGCGTGTCTTCCGGCAGCGCCTTGAGGATGTCCAGACCGTTGACGTCGACGAACAGGAACTTGTCCTGGAAGGCGAAGTATTCCTGCAGGTAGCGATAGCCACGGAAGGTGTTCAGTGGATACGGGATCAACGCTTCTTCTTCGGCAAAGCCCACTGGCTTGACCCGGTCACCCGGAATCTTGAACGCCATCGGTTTGCCGGCCACGCCATCGATTGGCTTGCCGGCGCCGTCGAGCGGGATCAGCTCGATGCCTTCCAGGTTGCGCAGCAGGCTCAGATACAGCATCTGGCTGATGTAGCGCTCGCCGGCAAAGTGCAGGCGCAGTTTGCTCAACTCCAGCTCACCGAGGTGACCGTCGGCGCTCATCTCCAGACGCAGGCTGAGCAGCGAACCGTCGCCCTTCACCGAGTAGTTCAGCGCGGCCAGATCCAGCGGCAATACTTCGGTCGGGTAGCAGGTGCGGAAACGGCAACGCACGTCTTCGATCGGCTTGCTTTCAATCGGCGTATCGCGCTCGACCAACAGCGCCGGCCCGGAACGCTTCAGCGGATCGAACTGCAAAATGCTGAACGCCGGCAGCGGGCGCATGTAGTTCGGCCACAACAACTGCATCAGCGAATGGCTGAGCTCCGGCAGCTCGTCATCGAGCTTCTGTCGCAGCCGTCCGGTGAGGAACGCAAAACCTTCCAGCAACCGCTCCACATCCGGATCCCGCCCAGCCTGGCCCAGGAACGGCGCCAACGCCGGACTACGCTCGGCGAAACGGCGGCCCAGTTGGCGCAGTGCGGTGAGTTCGCTTTGGTAGTAGTGGTTAAAGGACACGGGTTACCTGCCTGGTAGTGGAACTCATCAAAAAAATATCCTGTAGAGCGCGACCGTCACGCCGGCACAGACATAACCGCCAATCAGCAGGAACGGCACAATCGTGATCCAGCCGTACGCCATGTAGGCATCACTGAGCTGACCGACGACCAGACTGAGCAAGCCATACAGCATCCAGGGCACGGCGTAGAATGGGATGAACTTCACCGGCGCCCACCAAACCATCCGCAGTGCCTGTTGCTCGTTGCGGCTCTTCGCCGATCGGGACATCCAAAGCGAAAAGCCCAGAAGCCCGGGAATTCCCCACCACAACGGGTACTGCCAATAGATCTCGGACGAATCGAACGACGAGTACTCGCCCTTCCACAGGTCATAGGAACTGATCGCCAACACCGCCAGCAATGGCCACCACAAGGCGCCCATAAAGAAGCTCAGTTGCGCGCGACTGAGCGTGGGCATCTCTTCCGCTGCGTCGATCATTGGCGAGTCTCCATCCTCAGCTAGGCAAACCGGCAGCACCATTGTCTGGCAAGAGCGAAATTTCACTGGCTCTGCCCTCCCTTGCTCGCGGTGATCGGTACATACGAGTCTATGAAGAGGTACTCGCTGTCGGCCCCACTGACGCGATTCATTGTGAGTGGATTGCCGTCGGGCGTGCTGAATCGAGTCCAGCCTTCTTTGACGAGACTACCGTCCACTGCGCGGACCTGAACGAAGTAGTCTGGCGGCGCCGATTGGGTGATCTCGATGAAGTCGCCACCGTCCTCTGCACCGCGCCAAACCGCATCGGGATACTCAGGCAATACCGGCTTCGAGCTATCCCGGCTCGACCCGATCCAGAACGTCATGACCACAATAATGGCCAACGCACCAATCAGGCTCAGCAGGTGATTGATCCATTTCCCCACTCGCAGCCACGTCATCATGGTGTGCACCATGTGCGCACATCACGTTTGTCGAAGCCCGCACATTGATTGCTTTTGGCGATCACCCGGTAAGCGTTTTCGGAGGTGTAGGCAAAGTAGTAAAAGTTGTCCCGATCTTCACCGTGGAGCCAGTAGGACGAGGAGCCTTGATTGATTTCGTAAGGTTCGAAGGTCCAGATGGACGACTCCGCCGGGATGAAGTTGGCGCGGTCCATGAGCAACAGCAAGGCGTTGGAAAGCATCTGCATGGCAAAACTACTGAGCACGATAAAGAGCATGCAGGCGAGCGCCCCCATCACCATGAAGAAGCGTTGTGGCCAGAACCTTACGAGGCCAACTGAGCGGGTCATGCGAACACCTCCGGCACAACACCCGCGGCCAACGTGCGCTTTTCCCAGCGCAACTCAATGACCTGCGTGGCCACAATTGCCAGCAACGTGACGCATCCTGCAGCGTGGAAAGCCAGGCACATCGCAACGCGGACGTAGATGTTCATGCCGGATTCGTATTTCCGATTGTCCTGTGCATTACGCGCGATATGCGACCTGATCATAAAATGACGCCTGCAGGCTGGCTTGGACTGGCGTAATCGCTCATACGGGTCTCAGTTCTCAAGATATACATCAGCTTTCATGGGCGCAGAATTCCAATAAAGCACCATTAGTTAGGTATCACTTCATAGGCCGTATTACTGATGAAAAAATTCGCCCAATGCTCTTTCCAGTCGGGAATGGACAATATAAAAATACGACGAGACTTATCGAAATCAACCCAAGTAACTCCCGCGACTTTTTTATCCTCATAAGACTGCATGTCCAACGAAGTTTTCGACATCAGCGGTGTACGGTATATCTGCCCGGGTTGCTTCAAATCGGTAAACCGGAGATAAATCAGATTAGACGACACCAGCACCGGACCCGCTCTAACAGCTTCGACTTTATAACTACCAGACTTGATGACGTTCGACACGTACGCTTCACGATCAAGCACATCGGCGACAAGAACAAAAAAAACAATAGCCACGCTGGCTACCAGCGCAAAAAAACAATTAATGACTTTATTATTTTTCGTCATTTTTTTGAAACTCTATCGGTTCTGCACTGACGTTCTCATACAAGATATCGGAGTAGACACGGAAATCTCCGCCTTTACCGCTCTCCTTCCGGTACTTTTTAAAGTCTCCATTTTGCACAAACATATAATGTTTATGCTCTAGCGCGTTCATTTCCTTCGCCTGCTCAGGACTCAAACCGCCTCTGGCTTGAAAAGCAATGTTGTTCTGCTTGACCCGGATATCTGCGTTTTGAGAAAGCCCCTTTTTAAGACTGGTTTCCAGGCCGTCGAAGTTCCAGTAACCCAATGCCTGGCTAGGTTCGAACCAGCTATCATTGAAATCGTAGGAATCCTCTACATAAAAACCAATCCGCTCTGGGATAAGTGTGATGGTTTCCTCGGTGACTCTAATATTCCCGTCCGCAAAAACATGCACGTTAAAATTAGCGAGTGCCGCCCGCAGCTCGTTAACTTCATCATCACCGCCTTGATTGAACTCAATCTTCGTACTATTGGCATAACCAAATCTTTCGACATCACTTGCCTTTTCAAATTTGAAAGGGTACACGCCAGGCGCTGCATCTTTAAAACCTAGTATTACCTTTCTGCGCAGGTGATTCCGGGCGGCCTGGTTATTCCAGCGATTGCGCAAGATATCAACAGCCGCTTTGGTTCTATCGAACGTCATCGCCCAATCCATCGTGACGATAGTTTCGTTGATGTACTCGGCGGGAGCGAATTCATCATGAGACTTTACAAGTTCTGCCATTCCACCATCGTCAGTGTTCGGCCATGGATTTCCGTCAAACCAGTGCCGCATCAAATCAGCCGCCACATGCCAGTTCATTTTTCTCATGGCATCGGGAATATCGGTCACTTTGAACAGGCGCACGGCCACCGACCGCCCCACCTTGTTACTGGCGGGAGTCATCGTTGAACTAACTGTAGTGGTGGCCATATCAAACTCCTGTTCAAAAACATCCCGCTTACGGGCGCGACCATCAGGCGATCAAGACTCTCGATTGCGGTTCAATCACCAACTCGAACGCCTCCTGCACTTCGGAAAACACGGTTTGTGTTCGACCACTTTTGTCCGTCACCCCTTGAATGATTTTTCCTGAAGCAGTTTTGATCGTGTATTCAACACCGGCTAAGGGCTCACCGCTGTCCTGGCAATTGATCACAAAGTGCTCGTTAAACGGCCACTGAATCTCGACCGGCAACGGCGGCACAAACGGCGCCGGCGAGTGCGAATTACCGATAATCACTGTCCCGGAACCTGCCGTGACCTTGTTGCCGTGAGCACCAACCGAACCTACGGTCGCAGCTGGTTTGCCATTGATCAAAACCGTAGTCGCCAGATCGCCGACCAACGCACCACCACACGCCGAGGCATCGCCTTGGCGGGCGGCCGCGAGGCCGTCGAAGAACACGTCGCCGGAACCGGCGGCGATCGGGTTGGTACCGTGGCCTGGAAGTGGGCAAGCGGTGGGGTCGGATACGCGTGCTGCGGGTTTGCCAGACATCGGGA
Source organism: Pseudomonas sp. MWU16-30322 (assembly GCF_020515535.1). Classification (NCBI taxonomy): domain Bacteria; kingdom Pseudomonadati; phylum Pseudomonadota; class Gammaproteobacteria; order Pseudomonadales; family Pseudomonadaceae; genus Pseudomonas; species Pseudomonas sp. MWU16-30322. The sequence continues at coordinate 262,962 of NZ_JAIWYL010000007.1, read as the reverse complement.
ATCTCCTTAGGTGACCTTCACTTGACCGCTGCCATCCAGGCGCGCGGAAAAACTGACCTGACGCTTGAAACCCTCGACTTCCAGCAGGCCTTCGATGCTGAAGGCCAGCCGCAGCTGGTCGTGGTCACGCGGCAGGGAAATGACACGCACGTTGCTCAGGCGCGGTTCGTAGGCTTCGATGAAGCTTTCGATGGCCAGGCGGGCCTGACTCAGGGAGTCGTGCAGGCTCAGGCGCATGTCATTGAGATCGGGCAACCCGTAGTCGGACAGCGTTTGCACGCTGCCCGCCCGGGTGCTGAGCATTTTGGCCAGATGGGCAGCCACCGACGCCATGGCAGAAGCCTCGAGGCTCCTGCCCTTGCGTAGTTCCGCATCGCCGTTGAGGCGTTCGAAAAGGCTGCCGTATCCGTCCATGAGCTGCTCTTACTCTTTGTCCAGCTTGCCAACCAGCGACAGGGTGAAATCGGCACCCATGTACTTGAAGTGCGGACGCACGTTCAAGCTGACGCGGTACCAGCCCGGCTCGCCTTCAACGTCGCTGACGATCACTTGCGCAGCACGCAGCGGACGACGGCCACGGACTTCGGCGCTCGGGTTTTCCTGGTCGGCCACGTACTGGCGGATCCACTTGTTCAGTTCCAGCTCGAGGTCGGTACGTTCTTTCCACGAACCGAGTTGCTCGCGCTGCAGCACTTTCAAGTAGTGAGCCAGGCGGTTGACGATCATCATGTACGGCAGTTGGGTGCCGAGCTTGTAGTTCAGCTCTGCCGCCTTGCCTTCTGCGCTAATGCCGAAGAACTTCGGCTTCTGCACCGAGCTGGCGGAGAAGAACGCCGCGTTGTCGGAGCCTTTGCGCATGGTCAGGGAGATGAAGCCTTCCTCGGCCAGTTCGTATTCACGACGGTCGGAGACCAGAACCTCGGTAGGGATCTTGGTTTCGATTTCGCCCATGCTTTCGAAGTGGTGCAACGGCAGGTCTTCAACTGCGCCACCGCTCTGTGGGCCGATGATGTTCGGGCACCAGCGGAATTTGGCGAAGCTGTCGGTCAGCTTGGTGCCGAACGCGAAAGCGGTGTTGCCCCACAGGTAGTGCTCGTGGCTGTTGGCGACGGTTTCCTTGTACACGAACGATTTCACCGGGTTTTCTTCCGGATCGTACGGGTTACGCAGCAGGAAACGCGGCACGGTCAGACCGACATAGCGGGAATCTTCCGAAGTACGGAAGCTCTGCCATTTGGCGAATTGCGGGCCTTCGAAGTGGTCTTTAAGATCTTTCAGATCCGGCAGGCCGGTGAAGCTTTCCAGACCGAAGAATTTCGGGCCGGCCGCAGCGATGAACGGCGCGTGGGACATGCACGAAACGCTGGCCACGTACTGCATCAGTTTCACGTCCGGCGAGCTTGGGGACATGAAGTAGTTGGCGATGATCGCGCCCACCGGCTGACCACCGAACTGGCCGTATTCAGCGGTGTAGATGTGCTTGTACAGGCCCGACTGCATGACTTCCGGCGAGTCTTCGAAATCGTCCAGCAGGTCTTCTTTGGAGACGTTGAGGATTTCGATCTTGATGTTTTCGCGGAAGTTGGTGCGGTCGACCAGCAACTGCAGGCCACGCCACGACGATTCCAGAGCCTGGAAGTCCGGGTGGTGCAGGATCTCGTCCATCTGACGGCTGAGCTTGGCATCGATCTCGGCGATCATGCGGTCAACCATGGCCTTCTTGACCGGCTCACCGTTGTTCTGCGGCTTGAGCAGTTCTTCGATGAACGCCGACACGCCACGCTTGGCGATGTCGTAGGCTTCGTCGTCCGGAGTCAGACGGGTTTCGGCGATGATGCTGTCGAGAATGCTGTACTCGCCGCTTTCGGCGCTCTTCTCTTGTGCTGCGCTAGTGCTCATTGTGTTGGCTTCCTTGGCTGGAGTCTCAGGCGTCCGGGGCTGCGGCGTTCAGGCCCAGCTCACCGAGTACGCGACCGCGGGATTCGTCGTCGGCGAGCACGCCTTCGATCGCTTTACGGAACGCAGGTGCGTTACCCAGCGGGCCTTTGAGGGCCACCAGCGCATCGCGCAGTTCCATCAGTTTTTTCAGCTCAGGCACTTGCTCGACCAGGCTGGCCGGGTTGAAGTCCTTCATCGAATTGACGCGCAGTTGCACAGCCAGCTCGTCGGCCTCGCCATCTTCCTGCAGACGGTTCGGCACGCTCAGCGTCAGACCCAGTTCTTGCTTGGCCAACACTTCGTCGAAGGTCATCTTGTCGATGCTGATCGGCTTGCGATCTTCGATTTTGCGATCGTCCTTGCGGTGGGTGTAGTCACCGATTGCCAGCAGCTTCAGCGGCAGTTCAATCTCTTCCTGAGCACCGCCGGTGGCGGGTTTGAAGGTGACGTTGATGCGTTCCTTGGGGGCTACCGAGCCTTCTTTGGCCATGGCTTTTCTCCTTGCGGTTGTGGCCCTGGGGCCTATTCGAGTACCACTTCGAGATCGAGGTGGCACAGCCTGCGATAAATCTCTTCCTTGCGTTCACGCACTGCATGGTTCTGCGGTAACAACTCGCAGCAACTGTGCAGCAGGTGCAGCACTTCCAATGCAAGATCGGGCTCCCAGGCGTGCAGGCCTGAGTCCTGTAATGTCTGATCGAGGGTTTCCAGCTGGTTCTTGGCCAGTTCGTACTTCTTGGCCATGAAGCACAGTCGCGCGAGGGCGAACTGCCAGAAAAACCGCTCGCGGCCACCGTGGGCCGATTGCAGCCCCTGCTTGAGGATTTGCACGGCAGGCTTGAGGCCTTCCTTGCGCAGCAGCGGCAGCACTTCCTGCAGGGCCTTTTCCCAGGCGGGCTGGGTTTCGACGGCGTCGGTTTCGACCTTGCGCGGCGCACTGGCGCTTTGCAGGTGCGGCATGACATTGCCGGCGATCCACGCCCGGGTGGACGGATCGGCAAACGGCGCGCCGTCATGGAAACGACATTCGATGATGCCGGGCAAGCGCTGAACCAAAAGCGCGAAGTGGATTTCCACTTCGCGCATTGCCATCTCGGCGTTGAGGTTCTGGAGACATTCCCAGACCATCCTCTGGCCATCGAACCAGAACGGCGCCTTCGCCAGGCTCGCCTCCAGTTCCACCAGCAGGTCGGCGTATTTGCCCTGATCGAAGCGATCCTGATACTGCTTGAGCTTGTCGACAGGCAGACCGCGCAGCACGGTGATCTGCTCGGCATTGCGCTCAGGCACCGCGTCGATCGGCAGCCAGAGCAAAGTGCGGTTCAGACGCAGAGCGCGCAGGTCGGTGGCCTTCTGCTTGAGCCACCAGGCACACAACGGACGCGCGCTTTCCTGCTGGGCGCGCAGGGCCTTGTAGGCGTCTTTTTCGTTGTCGATCGGTGCGCCGGGGGTCAGCAACTGGCTCGCGGCCTGTTTGACCTGCGCCACCGCTGCGCCCACCACACCGGGGGCCGGCTGGTTGTCCGCGGCGCGCTGGATCATGGTTTTCAAGCGACGCGAGAGCGGCAGCAACAGCGGCGCGTCATCGCCCAAGTGCTCGGTGCACGCGGCATCGAGGCCGGCCAGATGCTCGGACAACTGCCGGAACATCGGCAGCTGTTCCTTGATCGCGATGTTTTCGGTGAGCACCTGCTCCAGACGCGGCACCAGCCAGCCGATGGCGGCGGCACGGGTGCGTGGTTTGAGCGGGTGAACGTCGGCCCAGTGATTTTCCGACAGATGGTGCAGCAGACCGAGGCCGGCCAGCAGCCCGGGGAAGGATTCACGCTGGTACAACGACCAGGTCAGCCAGGCGCCGACGCGCAAATCCTTGGATTGGGTGCGCAGCAGATTTTCGCTGTTTTCACGGATTTTCAGCCAGTCGATCTGCCCGCTTTCGTGCATCGACGAAGCCTTGGCCAGCTCGCTTTCCAGCGCCTCGAATTCGCTCGAAAAACGAACGTCTTCGCCCGCGAAATTCTCTTTGGAAACAGAGACTTTTGCGAGTTCGAGGTAATGGGCGGAAAGTTTGCTTGAGTAGGACATCCATGGCCTTTAATTAGGATTACAGTCATGCGCCTATTGGAGTTGCCACGGCGCGGGACAGTATCGAAGAGCGGTGAAGCGACTCATCCAATTGAGATGTGCTCTTTCAAGTGGGCGCATCGTAATCACTATGATGGCCACTAGCAAGCATCTGGTTAAACAACAAGACGAAGTGTTCATTGGGCCGTGTAGGAGATCGCCCTATATGTGGCAGGGGAATCCCTGATATCGATTTATATTGCACGCATCTGCCCTGCCCCCTCAGAACCCTTGATCCAGAGCGGCCCGATCCAGCCTGCGCGAATCGCGTCGAACATCCGTCCTATTACACGGGGGCCAGCATGACAACTCTCGAAAAAAATAGAAGTAGGATTTTTCCGAAAACCCGCTGGATTTACAAACAATTCAGCGGCGACAACGCTCAACAAAAAAAGTGCCATCAATTTGATGGCAATTCATTTTTCTGAAACTTTATTCATCTCGTGAATGCTGTACTTCAGTGCCAACTCAATAATTATCGAAGTGCGATCCAACAGTCTTTTTCCACCACTTACGCAACACTTCCACGCCGAAAATACTCTGACAAATGTCAGGGATAATTCTTACATCGTTTTATTTCCCACGTTGCCAGCTTGCCTTGGTAAATTCTTTTCGCCCGGCAATGTCAACTAGGCCGGCTGACTGTTGAGCCACGGTCCGGAGCCTGCATCTCATTCGGCTCCTGACCCCGGAGCCGCCAAGGAGCTTTACCTCATGGAATTGAAACCCCTGTTGTTCGCAGCACTGCTGTGGCTTCCCGTCACTCACGCCTCTGCAGACACCCCGCCACTGGACGGTCATTACTATCTGACCGGTGCAATGGAGATGGGCGCCGAGTTGCTGCTGCACAAGGACGGCACGTTTGACGCCGGCGCGTCGTATGGCAGCGCAGACGGCTTTGCCAAAGGCACCTGGCAGATGCAAAACAACACCGTGACGCTGAAGAGCGATACCAAACCGGCGTCGGACAGCGATTTGTCCGGCCTGTTTCAGGATCTGCAACTGGCGATCGAACCGAACTGTCTGGCCGTGGATTTCGGCAACGGCAAGGCCTGCTTCCGGCGTCAATAAGCCGATTTACGGCTACAAAAAATGGGCACCCGACCGCAATCGGTGTGCCCATTTTTTATTGCAGTTCTCCCCGCTACACAGGGAGTTCGCCGCAATTCAAGGATTGACGCTGTCTTTCAACGACTTGCCTGGCTTGAATGCCACGGTGTTGCTGGCCTTGATCTTCACCGGCTCACCGGTTTGCGGGTTCTTGCCGGTGCGGGCGCCGCGGTGGCGTTGCAGGAAGGTGCCGAAGCCCACCAGCGTGACGCTGTCCTTGCGGTGCAGAGCGCCGGTGATTTCTTCGAGGACGGCGTTGAGAACGCGGTTGGCCTGTTCTTTGGTCAGATCCGCTTTTTCAGCGATTGCAGCGGCGAGTTCTGGTTTACGCATTAGTGAAGCCCCTTTGACGGTTTTTTGTTGTTATGTCCGTGCTGTTCTCGTTGGAACAGCGCCCAAGGCGCCGCAGGCTCTACTCTGCGGCAGACGGGAGTGAGAATGGCACGCGGATACCGGCGGCGCCAGTCTCCCCGCGACCTTTGTAGGGGCAAAAGCGGGGTGATTCCGACAGAACGACCGGTATTTACGCCAGCAGGGCCGGAAGCTGTTTGTTCAGAGCAAGTTTTTCCATCACCGCCGCGCCGGTCAGCGCATAGCCGAGCAACTGACCATCGGCACTGTGGCACAGGGCCTTGATGTCGGCGCCCTGCCCTTCGACGGTCCAGACGCCTTCGCTGCCCCGTGGCGGTGGCGAAACGACCAACGGGCACACCGGAGTTTTCACCGTGATCGGCATCGGGCCGTAACTCACGGCCGTCGGATTGCCCGCCAGGGTTTGTGCCAGCGCACGCGCACAGCTCATGAGGGGCATCACGTACAACAGATTCAGCCCATCGACCTCGGCGCAGTCGCCCAAGGCGTAGATATTGGCGTGGGAAGTCTTCAGGTAGCGGTCGACTACGACACCGCGATTGACCTGCACCCCGGCCGCCGCGGCCAGATCGATGCGCGGGCGCAGGCCGATGGCCGACACCACGACATCGCAGGCAATCACCTGCCCGTCGGACAGATGCGCTTCCAGCCCGTCTGCGACTTTTTGCAGGCGGGTCAGCACCGGGCCGAGGTGAAAACGCGCGCCCAGGCTTTCCAGCCCGGCCTGCACGGCGGCCGCAGCGGCCGGGTGCAGCAGCATCGGCATCACTTGCTCGCACGGCGCCACCAGTTGCACCTCGTAACCACCGAGGATCAGGTCATTGGCAAATTCGCAGCCGATCAGGCCCGCCCCCAGCAGCAAGACGCGGCGTTTGCCCGCAGCGGCTGCACGAAAGCGCGCATAGTCTTCGAGATCGTTGATCGGGAATACCAGCTCGGAGCCATCACCCTCGATCGGCACACGCACGGTTTCGGCGCCCCAGGCGAGGATCAGGTCGCGGTAGTACACCGCTTCTTCGCCGATCCACAGGCGCTTGTGGCCGGCGTCGATGCCGCTGATGCGCGTGTGGGTGCGCACTTCGGCCTTCAACTGCTCGGCCATGGCGCCGGGTTCGGCCATGCTCAGGCCATCGGCGTCCTTGTTCTTGCCGAAACCGGTGGAAAGCATCGGCTTGGAGTAAGAGCGCCCGTCATCGGCGGTAATCAGCAGCAGCGGGGTTTCGCCATCGAGTTTGCGAAACTCCCGGGCCAGGTTGTAACCCGCAAGCCCGGTGCCGACGATTACGACAGGTGCGTTCATACCTTACTCCTTGGTTTTTCTCAGTTGATTTCGATCATTTCGAAGTCCGACTTGCCCACGCCGCAGTCCGGGCACAGCCAGTCTTCCGGCACGTCCTGCCACAGGGTGCCCGGCGCGATGCCGTCATCCGGCCAACCGTCAGCTTCGTTGTAGATCAGGCCGCAGACGATGCATTGCCACTTTTTCATTCAGGTACTTCCTCAGGATTCAGGCTTTTGTCGGCGCGGACGGTCGATGGTGGGAGCGCTGCCATCCGGCTCAGGGCGTTTTGTACTGAGGGTGCCGGGCAGATGCAAGCCTGTTCGGCGCAACGGCGCCCCGGATCCATCAAATTCGCAGCACGCCATGTTAAGCTCGCCGCCTCATTTGCGGCCAATAATGACTCATTGTGCAACATTCAAATGCCTGCCCGGCCCCGCTCTGGCTGACTCAAAGCCGACTGACGCCCCTTCCCGATTCGTTGACCCTGGACTGGTTGTTCGACGAAGGCTCACTGACCCGCCGCCTGACGCGGCTGTCGAATGACGGCTTCAGCGTCACGCCGTTGTTCGAAGGCTGGGACACCCTGCGCAGCGACGAATGCGCGGCGCTGGATCTGGCCGAAGGCAGCGAAGGCTGGGTGCGCGAGGTGTATCTGCGCGGTCACGGCGAAGCCTGGGTGTTCGCCCGCAGCGTGGCTTCACGCGCCGCCCTGCAAGGCGACGGCTTGCACATGGACGAACTCGGCAGCCGCTCGCTGGGCGAACTGCTGTTTTGCGACCAGGCCTTCCAGCGTCGTGCCCTCGAAGTTTGTCACTACCCTGAACAATGGTTGCCGCCAGACGTGAAAGCACCCGAGCTGTGGGGCCGACGTTCGCGTTTCGACCGTGGCGCACTGAGCGTATTGGTCGCGGAAATCTTCCTGCCAAGCCTGTGGATTGCCGCCCGCGCCCATCCGGAGATCTGCTGATGTACCAGAGTCTGCTCAAGTCCCTGAACCGCTTGAACCCGCGCGCCTGGGATTTCATTCAGCTGACGCGCATGGACAAGCCGATCGGCATTTACCTGCTGCTGTGGCCGACGCTGTGGGCGCTGTGGATTGCCGGCAAGGGTTCGCCATCGCTGGCCAACATCGCGATTTTTGTCCTCGGCGTGGTGTTGACCCGTGCCGGTGGCTGCGTGATCAACGACTGGGCCGACCGCAAGGTCGATGGCCACGTCAAACGCACCGCGCAACGCCCTCTGGCCAGCGGCAAGATCAGTTCGAAAGAGGCGCTGGTGTTCTTCGCGCTGCTGATGGGCGTGAGCTTCCTGCTGGTGCTGTGCACCAATGCGCCGACCATCTGGCTGTCGCTGGGCGGCCTGGCGCTGGCATTCACCTACCCGTTCATGAAGCGCTACACCTATTACCCGCAAGTGGTACTCGGCGCGGCGTTCTCGTGGGGCATGCCGATGGCATTCACCGCCGAAACCGGCGAGTTGCCGGCGGCGGCGTGGCTGCTGTGGATCGCCAATCTGCTGTGGACGGTGGGTTACGACACCTATTACGCGATGACTGATCGTGACGACGACCTGAAGATCGGCGTGAAATCCACGGCGATTCTGTTCGGCGATGCGGATCGGGTGATCATCCTGACGTTGCAGGCGCTGTCGCTGGGTTGCCTGTTGCTGGCCGGGTCGAAGTTCGAGCTGGGCATCTGGTTCCATCTCGGCCTGTTGGTGGCCGCTGGATGCTATGCGTGGGAGTTCTGGTACACCCGTGATCGCGACCGCATGCGCTGCTTCAAGGCGTTTTTGCACAACCACTGGGCTGGGCTGGCGATTTTTGTCGGGATCGTGCTGGATTACGCGCTGCTCTAAACACAAACCTGTAGGAGTGAGCCTGCTCGCGATGACGGTGTATCAGCCACATTGCTGTTAACTGATACACCGTCATCGCGAGCAGGGTCACTGCTACAGGGGGTTTGCGTTTACTTGTGCTCGTGCACCACGTGCCACATCTCCTTCATGCCGTCACCTTTCATTTCTCCAGGTTTTTCGTCCTTCATGAAGGTGTACAACGGCTTGCCGTCATAAGCGTATTGCATCATGCCGTCATCGCGTTTGATGACCGTCCATTTGCCTTCAGCCTTGGCACCCGCCGGCGCCATCATCGGCGGCCAGTTCTTGGCGCAATCACCGTTGCACATCGACTTGCCGCCAGCGTCTTTGTCGAACGTATAAACGGTCATGCCTTTGTGGTCGACCATCATGCCGTCCTTCATCATGGCGGGCTCGGCCGCCATGGCTAATCCAGGCAATGCCAGTGCAGCAGCCAGCAGCAGAGCTTTGAAAGAAGCAGTCATTTGTGTCATGGAAACCTTCTTTTGTGGTTGTCAGGATTCGGACTTAGAGCTTAGTCCAGGATCACGCCAACCGCCGGGCGACTAAAATACTGTCACACGACTGCAATAATTCCGTTATCTAATGCGGCGCAAGACAGTTAAATGACAAGAGGATTAAGGCATGGTTGGCAGGAGCATTCTGATCGTCGACGACGAAGCGCCCATTCGCGAAATGATCGCCGTTGCGTTGGAAATGGCCGGCTATGACTGCCTCGAGGCGGAGAACTCGCAGCAGGCACACGCCATCATCGTTGACCGCAAACCGGACCTGATCCTGCTCGACTGGATGCTGCCAGGCACCTCCGGCATCGAACTGGCCCGCCGCCTCAAGCGTGACGAACTGACCGGGGACATCCCGATCATCATGCTCACCGCCAAGGGCGAAGAGGACAACAAGATCCAGGGTCTTGAAGTCGGCGCCGACGACTACATCACCAAACCGTTTTCCCCACGCGAACTGGTCGCCCGCCTCAAGGCTGTGCTGCGCCGCGCCGGTCCGACCGATGGCGAAGCGCCGATCGAAGTCGGCGGCCTGCTGCTCGACCCGATCAGCCACCGCGTGACCATCGACGGCCGTCCGGCCGAGATGGGCCCGACCGAATACCGTCTGCTGCAATTCTTCATGACCCACCAGGAACGCGCCTACACGCGCGGGCAGTTGCTGGATCAGGTCTGGGGCGGCAACGTCTATGTTGAAGAACGCACCGTCGACGTGCACATCCGCCGCCTGCGCAAGGCCCTCGGCGACGCCTACGAAAATCTGGTACAAACCGTGCGCGGCACCGGCTACCGGTTTTCCACCAAGGCCTGATCCGACCGCCAGACTCGCTGACAAGGACCGTATTTTCCGTGAATCAAAACTGGCATGGCACCCTGATTCGCCACATGCTGTTGCTGGTCACAGCGTGTCTGGTGATCGGCCTGATCACCGGCTATTACGGCTGGAGCCTCGCTGCAGGCCTGGGCCTTTACCTGGCCTGGACGCTCAAGCAACTGCTGCGCCTGCACGAATGGCTGCGCCTGCACCAACCCGATGAAGCACCGCCCGACGGCTACGGCCTGTGGGGTGAGGTGTTCGACAGCATCTACCACCTGCAACGCCGCGACCAACGGGTGCGCGGGCGCCTGCAAGCGGTGATCGACCGGGTGCAGGAGTCGACGGCCGCACTGAAAGACGCGGTGATCATGCTCGACAGCGACGGCAACCTGGAGTGGTGGAACCGCGCCGCCGAAACCCTGCTCGGCCTCAAGACCCCGCAGGACAGCGGCCAACCGGTGACCAACCTGGTACGGCATCCGCGCTTCAAGGAATACTTCGAGCAGGAAAGCTACGCCGAACCGCTGGAAATCCCTTCGCCGACCAATGATCGCGTGCGCATTCAGCTGTACCTCACACGCTACGGCAACAACGAACACTTGATGCTGGTGCGCGACGTTACGCGCATCCATCAGCTGGAACAGATGCGCAAAGACTTCATCGCCAACGTCTCCCACGAACTGCGCACACCGCTGACGGTGATCTGCGGCTACCTGGAAACCCTGCTCGACAACGTCGAGGAAGTGAACCCGCGCTGGAGCCGCGCCCTGCAGCAGATGCAGCAACAGGGCGGACGCATGCAGACGCTGCTCAACGACCTGCTGCTGTTGGCGAAACTGGAAGCCACCGATTACCCGTCGGACAACCAGCCGGTGCAGATCGATTCCCTGCTGCAATCGATCAAGAGCGACGCCCAGCAGTTGTCCGGGCAGAAGAACCAGAAAATCACCCTCGAAGCCGATGCGCGCATCCTGCTCAAGGGCAGCGAGGCGGAACTGCGCAGCGCCTTCTCCAATCTGGTGTTCAACGCGGTGAAGTACACCCCGGCCGAGGGCAACATCCGCATTCGCTGGTGGGGCGACGAGCAAGGCGCGCACCTGAGCGTGCAGGATTCCGGGATCGGTATCGACAGCAAACACCTGCCACGCCTGACCGAACGCTTCTACCGCGTCGATTCCAGCCGCAACTCCAACACCGGCGGCACCGGACTGGGCCTGGCGATCGTCAAACACGTGTTGCTGCGCCACCGCGCGCGGATGGAGATCAGCAGCGTGCCCGGTCATGGCAGCACGTTCACCTGCCATTTCGCCCCGGCCCAGGTGGCCCAGGCACGGGCCATCAGCGCCGCCGAGTGATACCGGCCAGCACGCGCCACTAGGCAATCGCCATGTCAGCCGCTACATTGGCTGACTTGCGTCTGCCTTTCAGGCGCGATTTCTTCTCTCTTACGAATCACACGGAACCTGCAAAACTCCATCATGGACCCTTCCCCTGGCTTGTCCCTCGCTACGATTTTCGCCGACTTCGGCATGATTCTTTTCGCTCTGATCCTGGTTTTGCTCAACGGCTTTTTCGTTGCGGCGGAATTCGCCATGGTCAAACTGCGCTCGACCCGGGTCGAGGCCATCGCTGACAAGAACGGCTGGCGCGGGCACATCCTGCGCACCGTCCACAGTCAGCTCGATGCGTACCTCTCGGCGTGTCAGCTCGGTATCACCCTCGCCTCCCTCGGCCTCGGCTGGGTCGGTGAGCCGGCATTCGCGCACATTCTCGAACCGCTGCTGAGCGCGGTCGGCGTGCACTCGCCGGAAGTGGTCAAGGGCATTTCGTTCTTCACCGCGTTCTTCATCATTTCCTACCTGCACATCGTCGTCGGTGAGCTGGCACCCAAGTCGTGGGCGATCCGCAAACCCGAGCTGCTGTCGCTGTGGACGGCGGTGCCGCTGTACCTGTTCTACTGGGCGATGTACCCGGCGATCTACCTGCTCAATGCCAGCGCCAACGCGATTCTGCGGATCGCCGGCCAAGGCGAACCCGGCCCGCACCACGAACACCATTACAGCCGCGAAGAACTGAAACTGATTCTGCACTCCAGCCGTGGTCAGGATCCGAGCGACCAAGGCATGCGCGTGCTGGCCTCGGCGGTGGAGATGGGCGAACTGGAAGTGGTCGACTGGGCCAACTCCCGCGAAGACCTGATCACCCTCGAATTCAACGCGCCGCTGAAAGAAATTCTGGCGATGTTCCGTCGCCACAAGTTCAGCCGGTATCCGGTGTACGACAGCGAGCGTCAGGAGTTCGTCGGCCTGCTGCACATCAAGGACCTGCTGCTGGAACTGGCGGCGCTGGACCACATTCCGGAGTCGTTCAACCTGGCTGAACTGACCCGTCCGCTGGAGCGCGTGTCGCGGCACATGCCACTGTCGCAGCTGCTGGAGCAGTTCCGCAAGGGCGGCTCGCACTTCGCCGTGGTCGAGGAGGCCGACGGCAACATCATCGGCTACCTGACCATGGAAGACGTGCTGGAAGTGCTGGTCGGCGACATTCAGGACGAACACCGCAAGGCCGAGCGCGGGATCCTCGCGTATCAGCCGGGCAAGCTGCTGGTGCGTGGCGATACGCCGCTGTTCAAGGTTGAGCGCCTGTTGGGGATCGACCTGGACCACATCGAAGCCGAAACCCTGGCTGGCCTCGTTTACGAAACCCTGAAACGGGTGCCGGAAGAGGAAGAAGTGCTGGAAGTCGAAGGCCTGCGAATCATCATCAAGAAGATGAAAGGGCCGAAGATTGTGCTGGCGAAGGTGTTGATGCTGGATTGATCGCGATTGCAGGACAGCTTTTGTGGCGAGGGAGCTTGCTCCCGCTCGGCTGCGCAGCAGTCGCAGAACTGTGTGCTAGGTGTATCTGATCGAACGCGGTTTCAGGGTTTTGGGGCCGCTTCGCAGCCCAGCGGGAGCAAGCTCCCTCGCCACAGTTGAGCTCCACTGCCTTTACTGTTTGCCCAACGCAAAGTTGGGCAGCGCCCCCAGCGGCTGGTTGAACTGATACGGAATCGACACCAGCCCCTGCCCCGTATTGCGCTGCACCACAAAGTGCAGGTGCGGGCCGCTGCTGTTGCCGGTGTTGCCGGATAGCGCCAGCGGGCTGCCGACCGTCACTCGCTGCCCCTCACGTACGCTCACCGAACCTTGCTTGAGATGCAGGTACACGCCCATCGTGCCGTCGTCATGCAGCACCCGGACGAAATTGCCGGACGCATCATTGCCGCGCCCGCTCTGCGAGTTTTCGGTTTTCACCACCACCCCGGCCCGTGCGGCAATGATCGGCGTGCCCACCGGCATGGCGATGTCCATCGCGTACTTGTTCTTCGGCCCGTAGTGGCTGTACTGGCCGTTGGCGCCCTGACTCAGACGGAACGGCCCGCCCCGCCACGGCAACGGATAGCGATAGCTCTGCGCGGCGCCAGTGGGGTCGCCCAGCGAGTACTGGAACTGCGGCGTATACACCAGCGGCTGGCTACCGCTAATCGCCGTCAGCAGTGCCAACCGGGTATTGCTGCGCGCCGGCAGCACCCGGCGGATCGTTTGCGCCGGGGCGCCACGCACATTGCTCATGCCGGTGAACGCCAGCGCCACCTCGACCGGCGCATACAGGTCATTGCGCACGAACACCACGTCGGTACCCCTCTGCTTCTTGATATCGAGGTACACCTGGCGCTCGAGGTGCTCGACCATGCGGTCCTGAAACACGAACACCTGCGAGCCTTTGCTCGGCCGGTCGCTGTACGAGACCACGCCGTTGGCATCGGTGGATTTGTAGATGGTCATGGCCACAGTCGAGGTGGAGGCCATGAAAAGACCACAGAAAAACAGCAGGCGCGCGAGCATGGGCAAAGGTTCTGTCGAGTAAGGCCTGGAAAAGAGCCTAGCAGCTGAGACAGACCAGGCTAGTCGACAGATGTTTCAAATTGGGCAGTCTGGAAAATGGACGTCGTCAGTGATGACCCCTTCGCGAGCAAGCTCGCTCCCACCTTGGAATGCATTTCAAAGGTGGGAGCGGGCTTGCTCGCGAAGGCGGTGTGTCAGGCGACGAGGATCAAGCGCCCGGAACGAAGTGCTTCTGCGCCGTGCCGCGGGCGATCAGGCGGGAGATGTAATCGAGCTTCTGCGCATCCTGATCGACGAAGCGGAAGGTCAGTTGCAGCCAGTCACTGTCGGCCTTCTGCTCGTGGGCAACGATGGCGTGCAGATAGCCGTTGAGGCGGGCGATTTCGGCGTTGTCGCCCTGCTCCAGATCGAGCACGGCGCTGTCGAGGATCTGTGGCAGGGTGTCGGTGCGTTTCACCACCAACAGCGCTTCCTTGATGCTCAGGGCCTTGATCACGCATTGCTGGGTGCCGCTCGGCAGGCGCAACTGGCCCTGGCCACGACCACCGGCCGGCGCTTTCGAGGCAGCCGGTGCCTGTACCGGCGGGCTGTTGAGCAAACCACGCGACGGCGCAGCGGCTGGCGACGGCGCGACAACAGCAGGCTTGGCGAACGGATTCACCGCAGCAGCGGCCGCCGGCGCAGTACCGACCACGGCAGGCTTGCCGCCGGTCAACGCGCTCAGGGAGTCGTTACCGAATGCCGAGTTCATCTTGGTCGGCGCGCTGTTCATCAGGGTATCGAGCTTGCCAACCTTGTTCAGCGCCTGCTTGACCTTGGTCAGCAGCTGTTCGTTGGTGAATGGCTTGCTGACGTAGCCGGTAACGCCAGCCTGAATCGCCTGCACCACGTTTTCCTTGTCGCCACGGCTGGTGACCATGATGAACGGCATGGTCTTGAGGTTGTCCTGCTCGCGGCACCAGGTCAGCAGTTCCAGGCCGGACATTTCCGGCATTTCCCAGTCGCACAGCACCAGGTCGAACGCTTCCCTGGCCAGCATCGCCTGGGCCTTTTTGCCGTTGATGGCGTCCTCGGTACGAATCCCCGGGAAGTAGTTACGCAGGCACTTTTTCACCAGGTCGCGAATGAACGAAGCGTCGTCCACGACCAACACACTGATCTTGCTCATCCAACACCCCTATAAAAATCCCGGCAAGCATACCGCTTTGCTGATGGCACATTGCCAACAATCTTCAGTCACGCCGGGACTTTTCGTTCGCGGGTGCTGCTTTTTAATTCGGTTTCCTGATTCAAGCGCCCAAACAAAAACGCCCGGCCAAAGGGCCGGGCGCTTTTCTCAGGCAATCTTACTTATCGTCAGCATTGCCCGGAACATTAGCGGTTTCGCCGCTTGTGCCCTCAACTTCTTCCTTCATGCGCTTGAGGCCCAGATGACGCACGTCGGTGCCGCGCACCAGGTAGATCACCAGTTCCGAGATGTTGCGCGCGTGGTCGCCGATCCGCTCCAGCGAACGCAGCACCCAGATAATGCTCAGAACCCGCGAGATAGAGCGCGGGTCTTCCATCATGTAGGTGGCCAGCTCACGCAGCGCGGTCTTGTATTCGCGGTCGATGACTTTGTCGTACTGCGCCACCGACAGCGCCAGATCGGCGTCGAAACGGGCAAACGCGTCCAGCGCATCACGGACCATGTTGCGCACCTGGTCGCCGATGTGACGCACTTCGACGTAACCACGCGGCGCTTCGCCTTCTTCGCACAGTTGAATGGCGCGACGGGCGATCTTGGTCGCTTCGTCGCCAATGCGCTCCAGGTCGATCACCGACTTGGAGATGCTGATGATCAGACGCAGGTCGGACGCCGCCGGCTGACGACGGGCGAGAATGCGCAGGCATTCTTCGTCGATGTTGCGTTCCATCTGATTGATCTGGTCGTCGATCTCGCGCACCTGCTGGGCCAGGCCGGAGTCGGCCTCGATCAGCGCGGTGACCGCGTCGTTGACCTGCTTCTCGACCAGCCCGCCCATGGCCAGCAGGTGGCTGCGCACTTCTTCCAGTTCAGCGTTGAACTGCGCGGAAATGTGGTGGGTAAGGCCTTCTTTACTAATCATGTTGGCGTCCTTGGAGCGTCCGGTAAGGTGCGGCGGGCCGCAGTCAATTCAGTGAGCGACAACCAGCGTCTGCTAGCCGTAACGACCGGTGATGTAGTCTTCGGTCTGCTTCTTCGCCGGATTGGTAAACAGGGTGTCGGTGTCGCCGAATTCCACCAGTTTGCCCATGTACATGAACGCCGTGTAGTCGGACACCCGCGCGGCCTGCTGCATGTTGTGGGTGACGATGACGATGGTGAACTTGGACTTCAGCTCGTAGATCAGCTCTTCGACTTTCAGGGTCGAAATCGGGTCGAGGGCCGAGCACGGTTCGTCGAGCAGCAACACTTCCGGTTCAACGGCGATGGTGCGGGCAATCACCAGACGCTGCTGCTGACCACCGGACAGGCCAAGTGCCGAGTCGTGCAGACGGTCTTTGACTTCGTCCCACAGCGCCGCGCCTTTCAAGGCCCACTCGACCGCTTCGTCGAGGATGCGCTTCTTGTTGATGCCCTGGATGCGCAGGCCGTAGACCACGTTTTCGTAGATGGTCTTGGGGAACGGGTTGGGCTTCTGGAACACCATGCCGACGCGACGACGCAGTTCGGCGACGTCTTCGCCCTTGCGGTAGATGTTGTTGCCGTACAGGTTGATCGCGCCTTCGACACGGCAGCCGTCAACCAGATCGTTCATGCGGTTGAAAGTACGCAGCAGCGTGGACTTGCCGCAGCCGGACGGGCCGATGAACGCGGTCACGCGCTGTTTCGGGATGTTCATGCTGACGTCGAACAGGGCTTGCTTGTCGCCGTAGTACAGGCTCAGGCCCGGCACTTCGATGGCCACGGTTTCCTGCTCGAGATTCAGGCTCTGCTTGTCGCGCCCCAGGGCCGACATGTTGATGCCGTGGGTAGGTGTTTCGTGCTGCATGGGAGGCTCCCTGTGCTAACAAATTCGGTTCGGTTAGCCGCTTGGTGCGGCTGTACTCAATCTAGGGTGGGAGCGGGCTTGCTCGCGAAGAGGCCGGCACACTCAACATCAATGTCGCCTGACCCACCGCTTTCGCGAGCAAGCCCGCTCCCACAGGGATATCAACTGTCCAAAGCCTTGTACTTCTCGCGCAGGTGGTTACGAATCCACACCGCCGACAGGTTGAGGATCGCGATCACCAGCACCAGCAGCAGCGCCGTGGCATACACCAGTGGCCGTGCCGCTTCGACGTTCGGGCTCTGGAAGCCGACGTCATAGATGTGGAAGCCCAGGTGCATGATCTTCTGGTCCAGGTGCAGGTACGGGTAGTTGCCGTCCACTGGCAGCGACGGCGCCAGTTTCACCACACCCACCAGCATCAGCGGCGCCACTTCACCGGCGGCGCGGGCCACGGCGAGGATCATGCCGGTCATCATCGCCGGGCTGGCCATCGGAATAACGATCTTCCACAGGGTTTCCGCCTTGGTCGCACCAAGGGCCAGCGAGCCCTCACGGACGGTACGCGGGATACGCGCCAGACCTTCCTCGGTCGCCACGATCACCACCGGTACCGCCAGCAGCGCCAAAGTCAGCGACGCCCAGAGCAGGCCCGGCGTACCGAAGGTCGGTGCCGGCAGAGCTTCCGGGAAGAACAGACGGTCGACCGAACCACCCAACACATAAACAAAGAAGCCCAGACCGAACACGCCGTAGACAATCGCCGGAACACCGGCGAGGTTATTCACCGCGATCCGGATGATCCGCGTCAGGGTGTTCTGCTTGGCGTATTCGCGCAGGTACACCGCCGCCAGTACGCCGAACGGAGTCACGATCATCGCCATGATCAGGGTCATCATCACGGTGCCGAAAATCGCCGGGAAGATGCCGCCTTCGGTGTTCGCTTCACGCGGGTCATCCGAGAGGAATTCCCAGATCTTGCTGAAGTAGAAACCGACCTTGGTGAAGGTGCTCATCGCGTTCGGCTGATAGGCGTGAACGACTTTGCCCAGGCCGATTTCGATCTCTTTGCCGTTGGCATCGCGAGCGGTCAAAGCGTCGCGGTTGAACTGCGCATGCAGATCGGCCAGACGCGCTTCGATGTCCTGATAACGCGCGTTCAGCTCGGCACGTTCGGCGTCCATGTCCGCTTGCGCAGTGGCATCAAGCTTGCCGTCCAGCTCCAGTTTGCGACCGTGCAGACGGATGCGTTCCAGGCCTGCGTTGATCGCCCCGATATCAGTCTTTTCCAGCGACTTGAGCTGCGCGGCGAGCTTGTTCACGCGGTCGATCCGCGCTTGCAGCTCAGGCCAGGCCGCTTCGCCTTCGGCGATCACCTTGCCGTCCTGTTTGACGTTGACCAGGTAGCCGTAGAAGTTGCCCCACTCGCGACGCTCGATCGCCATCAGTTCCGGCGGCGTAGTCTGGTTGGTCAGCCACTCGCCGACCACCCAGGTGAAGTCGTTGCCGTTCAGGTCACGGTTGCCGACCTTGATCAGCTCGCGGGTCATGAATTCCGGGCCCTGATCAGGCACCGGCAGGCCGGCGCTTTTCAGGCGTGCACGCGGCACTTCTTCTTTCTGTACCACTTCGCCGATGACCAGGTGATTGGCCTGGCCCGGTACGTCGTAGCTGGCATGGATCAGGTCCGCCGGCCAGAAGTGACCCAGACCGCGCACGGCAATCACCGCCAGCAGGCCAATGGTCATGATGACCGCGATGGACACCGCGCCACCGCTGATCCAGACGCCCGGGGCGCCGCTCTTGAACCATCCATTCAGGGAGTTCTGTTTCACAGACTTCTACCTTTCTTAAAGCGACGAGTATTTCTTGCGCAGACGCTGACGAATCAGTTCTGCCAGGGTGTTCATGACGAAGGTGAACAACAGCAGCACCAGCGCCGAGAGGAACAGCACGCGGTAGTGGCTGCCGCCGACTTCCGACTCGGGCATTTCCACCGCGACGTTGGCGGCCAGGGTGCGCAGGCCTTCGAACAGGTTCATTTCCATGACCGGGGTGTTACCCGTAGCCATCAGCACGATCATGGTTTCGCCGACCGCACGGCCCATGCCGATCATCAGTGCCGAGAAAATGCCCGGGCTGGCGGTGAGGATCACCACGCGGGTCATGGTCTGCCACGGTGTGGCACCAAGTGCCAGGGAACCGAGGGTCAAGCCACGCGGCACGCTGAACACGGCGTCTTCGGCGATCGAGTAGATGTTCGGGATCACCGCAAAACCCATCGCCAGCCCAACCACCAGAGCGTTGCGCTGGTCGTAGGTGATGCCTAGGTCGTGGGAGATCCACATGCGCATGTCACCGCCAAAGAACCAGTTCTCCATGTACGGGCTCATGTACAGCGACAACCAACCGACAAACAGGATCACCGGAATCAGCAGCGCACTTTCCCAGCCATCCGGGACTTTCAGGCGAATCGACTCAGGCAGACGACTGAAGGTAAAACCGGCGACCAGAATGCCGATCGGCAGCAGCATCAGCAGGCTGAAGATGCCCGGCAGATGCCCTTCCACATAGGGCGCGAGGAACAGACCGGCGAAGAAACCGAGGATCACCGTCGGCATCGCTTCCATCAGCTCGATCACCGGTTTGACCTTGCGGCGCATGCCCGGGGCCATGAAGTACGCGGTGTAGATCGCTGCGGCAACCGCCAGTGGCGCGGCCAGCAACATCGCGTAGAACGCGGCTTTCAGGGTGCCGAAGGTCAGTGGCGAGAGGCTCAGTTTCGGTTCGAAATCGGTGTTGGCCGCAGTCGATTGCCAGACGTATTTAGGCTCGTCGTAGTTTTCGTACCAGACCTTGCTCCACAACGCGCTCCACGATACTTCCGGGTGCGGGTTGTCGAGCAGCAGCGGTTGCAGCTTGCCGCCGGCCTCGACGATCACCCGGTTGGCACGCGGCGACAGACCGAACAGGCCCTGACCCTCGACCACCGGCTCGACCAGCAGGGTGCGGTGCGCGGTGCTGTGGAACACGCCGAGCTTGCCGCTGGCATCGAGGGCAACGAAGCCCTTGCGACGCTCTTCGGCAGTGATTTCAACGATCGGCGCAGTGCCCATCTGGAAGGTGCGGATCTGCTTCAGACGCAACTCGCCATCGGTATCGCGAGCCATGAACCATTGGGCCAGCCCCCCCGTGGAATCACCGATGATCAGCGAGATACCGCCCACCAGTTGGGTCGAGGCCGTGACTTGGGCGTCGGCGTTTTCCAGCAGTTTGTAGCGACCGTTGAGGCTCTTGTCGCGCAGGCTGAACACGTCGGCCTGGGCCCGCCCGTTGACCACGTACAGCCATTGCTGGCGCGGGTCGACGAAGATGTTCTTCACCGGCTCGGTCATCTGCGGCAGCTCGATACGCTTCTGCTCGTTGGTGACTTCGCCGGTCATCATGTTTTCTTCGCTGGTCAGCGCCAGCACATTGAGCTGCGAACCGGTCGAACCCACCAGCATCAGGGTCGAATCGGTCGCGTTGAGGCTGACGTGCTCCAGCGCCCCACCGCCCTCGTTCACCGCGATCGGCGCTTCGCCATACGGGTATTCGATGGCCGGAGTGATGGTTTTCTTGCCATCGGGGTAGCTGACTTTATAGGTGTGACGGAACACCAGCGCCTGGCCGTTGGACAGGCCCACGGCTACCAGCGGATGACCTGGCTGGTCTTCGCCAATGGAGGTCACGGTGGTGCCGGCTGGCACAGGCAGATCGACGCGCTTCAATTCAGCGCCACTGTCGATATCGAAGAACAGCGCCTGGCCCTTGTCGGAAACGCGCATCGCCACCTGATTCTGCTCTTCGAGCGAAATCATCAGCGGCTTGCCGGCGTCCTGCATCCAGGCTGGGGTAATGGCATCTTTCGCGGTCAGGCTCGCACCCTGGAACAACGGTGCAACGACGTAGGCGAGGAAGAAGAAGATCAGGGTGATGGCTGCCAGCACGGCGAGGCCGCCGACGAGGACGTACCAGCGGGTGAAGCGATCCTTGAGCGCGCGAATGCGGCGCTTGCGTTGCAGCTCAGGCGTATTGAAATCAATGCGCTTGGGAGGGGAAGTCGTAGTCATTGGGGAATTGGCCAGATCATTCATGCGCACACCCTAGCGATCCTGTATGACAGAAAGATGACAATGCAGTGACGCACCAAATCCGCCGCCAGCGGGGTACTGGCAGTGGATAGAAAAATTCGGAGGGTGTGGGAGCCGGCCGCTTGCGGGCCGGGCCCCACACTTGAGTCAGGCGGGGCTCACCCCTGACTCAATTTGTTACTTTTTTGCGACTTCAGCGCCGCCTTCCTGCAGACCCAGGTCAGCCAGTGCTTTTGCAGCAACTTTGGCTGGCAACGGGATGTAGCCGTCTTTCACTACGACTTCCTGGCCCTGTTTGGACAGAACCAGTTTCACGAACTCGGCTTCCAGCGGGGCCAGAGGCTTGTTCGGGGCCTTGTTCACGTAAACGTAGAGGAAGCGCGACAGCGGGTACTTGCCGTTCAGGGCGTTTTCTTCGGTGTCTTCGATGAAGTCAGTGCTGCCTTTCTTCGACAGAGCAACAGTCTTCACGCTGGCGGTCTTGTAGCCGATGCCCGAGTAACCGATGCCGTTCAGCGAGGAGCTGATCGACTGCACGACCGACGCCGAACCTGGCTGTTCGTTGACGTTAGGCTTGTAGTCGCCTTTGCACAGGGCTTCTTCCTTGAAGTAGCCGTAGGTACCGGATACCGAGTTACGACCGAACAGTTGCACTGGCTTGTTGGCCAGATCGCCGGTTACGCCCAGGTCGCCCCAGGTTTTCACGTCGGCTTTGGCGCCGCACAGACGGGTGGACGAGAAGATCGCGTCAACCTGTTCCATGGTCAGGTGCTGGATCGGGTTGTCCTTGTGCACGAACACCGCCAGGGCGTCCACGGCAACCGGGATTGCGGTTGGCTTGTAGCCGTATTTCTGCTCGAAGGCCGCCAGTTCGGTGTCCTTCATCTTGCGGCTCATCGGGCCCAGGTTGGAGGTGCCTTCAGTCAGCGCAGGTGGCGCGGTTGCAGAGCCAGCGGCCTGAATCTGGATGTTTACGTTCGGGTATTCTTTCTTGTAGTTCTCAGCCCACAGGGTCATGAGGTTGGCCAGAGTGTCGGAACCAACGCTGGACAGGTTGCCCGAGACACCGGTGACTTTGGTGTAAGCCGGAATTGCCGGGTCAACGCCAGCGGCTACCGCGTGGGCAGTCGCAACGCCAGCAGCGACAAAAGTCATTGCCGCCATCAAACGCTTCAGTTTCATGCCTTACTCCTAGCAGATAGGGGGTGTTAAGTCGGGGCCAAGTATCAGCAGGCCGTGTGAACACTCTATGGCTGAAATATGACAATTGGATGAAAGGCCAGTATCGGGGTTTTGCAGGATGATTCGAAGATCTCAGAGAACAACACAGAACTAATGTGGGAGCGGGCTTGCTCGCGAAGAGGCCGTGTCAGCCTATTCATATGCAGACTGACACAACGCATTCGCGAGCAAGCCCGCTCCCACAGGTGAAGATTTTCAGCGCCCCTTCTTCCAGAGCCACGCCCCCACCAGAATCCCCATCGTGCAAAGGACGGCCACATAGTAAGCCGGGCCCATCGCACTTTCTTTAAGCAGCAGGCTGACCACCATCGGCGTCAGGCCACCGAAGATCGCGTAAGCCACGTTGTACGAGAACGACAATCCGCTGAAGCGCACCACCGGCGGGAACGCCTTGACCATCACGTATGGCACCGCACCGATGGTGCCGACCAGCAGACCGGTCAGCGCATACAGCGGGAACAGCCAGTTCGGGTGATCGGCGAGGCTGTGATAGAAGGTCCAGGAACTGATCAGCAAGCCCAGCGAACCGAAGACAAACACCCGGCCGGCGCCGAGACGATCCGCCAGAGCACCGGAGATGATGCAACCAACGCTCAGGAACACGATCGCCAGGCTGTTCGATTGCAGCGCCACCGTTGGCGAGAAGTGATAGACCGTCTGCAGCACGGTCGGGGTCATCAGGATCACCACGACGATCCCGGCGGACAGCAGCCAGGTCAGCAGCATCGAGATCGCAATCGCCCCGCGATGGTCACGCAGCACCGCGCGCAGCGGCACTTCTTCGGCCAGCGCCTTGCGCAGTTGCAGTTCGGCGAACACCGGGGTCTCGTGCAGCCAGCGGCGCAGATACACCGAGAACAGACCGAACACACCACCGAGCAGGAACGGGATGCGCCAGGCGTAATCCGCGACTTCCCCCGGCGTATAAATGCTGTTGATTGCCGTAGCGACCAGCGAGCCGAGCAGGATACCCGCCGTCAGGCCGCTGGTCAGGGTGCCGCAGGCGTAGCCGATGTGCTTTTGCGGCACGTGTTCGGAAACGAAGACCCACGCCCCCGGCACCTCACCGCCAATCGCCGCGCCCTGGATCACCCGCATCAGCAGCAGCAAGATCGGTGCCCACATACCGATCTGCGCATAGGTTGGCAGCAGGCCCATGATCAGGGTCGGCACGGCCATCATGAAAATGCTCAGGGTGAACATCTTTTTGCGTCCCAGCAGGTCGCCGAAGTGCGCCATGACGATGCCGCCCAGCGGCCGCGCCAGGTAACCGGCGGCGAAAATGCCGAAGGTCTGCATCAGGCGCAGCCACTCGGGCATGTCGGCCGGGAAGAACAGCTTGCCGACCACGGTGGCGAAGAACACAAAGATGATGAAATCGTAGAACTCCAGCGCACCGCCCAGGGCCGATAGCGACAGAGTCTTGTAGTCATTGCGGGTCAGGGGTCGTGCAGGTTGCTCGGGCTGCGCGAGGCTCGAAGGCGCTGTGGTCATGGCAAGGGCTTCTCTTATAGTCGGATCCGCCGCCACAACAACGCTGGCTGTGGCTTCGGCAGGTTCGGCACCATAGCAAATTGTTCGAAAAAGCACATAGAGGCGCGTATTTGACGGTCAAAATCAGAACCCGATGGTCGTCGCGGAGTCTACCGACCGATATACTCGCAACCTTGCTCCGGTTTGTAGGGGGTTGCTGTGCGAAAACGTCGTTGGCCCGGCCTTTGAACGGGATCAGCCGGTTTCGCAGAGTTTCCCCTTTAGTTGCCTTATGGAAAACGTGACGAACGCAGTATGTTCGGTGCTGAATCGTTTTTCCCGAAGACGGCTACCACCAGCAATACCAAAGAAGAGTCACGGGTCAGAGGCACCCCCGGCATGATAGAGCTCGAACAAGAAGATCCGATCCCGCAAGGCGACCTGGCCCTGCAAATTACCGCACTCCCCCGCGAAACCAACGGCTTTGGCGATATTTTCGGCGGCTGGCTGGTGGCGCAGATGGATCTGGCCGGCACTGCGATGGCCAGCCGCGTTGCCGGTGGCCGTGTGGCGACCGTGGCCATCGACCGCATGGCGTTCCTGGTGCCGGTCGCTGTGGGCGCGCAATTGTCCTTTTACACCCAGACCCTGGAAATCGGCCGCAGCTCGATCCAGATGATGGTCGAGGTGTGGAGCGACGATCCGCTGTCCAGCGAGTGGCGTAAAGTGACCGAAGCGGTGTTCGTCTTCGTCGCCATTGACGGCAGCGGTCGTACCCGTTCGGTACCGCCACGCGCGCGTTAAACCTCGCCGCGGTTTTGCGGTCGATAGTCGTCCCAAGTGTCTGATCGAGAGCTGTCCCATGAACACGCCCAACGTTGAAGCCGTGAAACTGGATGAACTGAACTGCTGGCGCATCCGCCACGGTCAGGCCGAAGTGCTGGTGGCCCAGCAAGGCGCGCACATCCTCAGTTATCAGGTTGACGGTCAGCCGCCGATCATCTGGCTCAACGACAAGGCGCTGTTCAAGACTGGCAAGAGCATCCGCGCCGGTGTGCCGGTGTGCTGGCCGTGGTTCGGTGTGTTTGATCGCAACCCGCAAAGCGTGCAAGCCATGCGCGTCAGCGAAGAACCGGCAGCGTCCCACGGTTTCGTCCGGGCGATGGATTGGCAACTGGGCGGCATCGAAGCCGAGGACGATGGCATCAAGGTCGAGTTCAAGCTGCCCTACCCCGAAGGTGGCTTCCCGGGTTGGCCGCACCAGGTCGACCTGACCCTGACCCTGCACCTGAATGATCAGTTGCACATCAGCCTGACCAGCCACAACCGGGGCGCCGAAAGCGTCAGCATCAGCCAGGCGCTGCACAGCTACTTCGCGGTCAGCGATGTGCGCAACGTGCACGTCGACGGTGTGGACGGCCTGGACTACATCGAGACTCTGGACAACTGGAATACCCACAAACAGCAGGGCGAACTACGCTTCGCCGGGGAAACCGACCGCATCTACCTCGACGCTCCGCCGCAACTGAGCATCGTCGATCCGACCTGGAAACGGCGCATCGTGCTGA
The DNA here is from genome assembly GCF_020515535.1 of Pseudomonas sp. MWU16-30322. Classification (NCBI taxonomy): domain Bacteria; kingdom Pseudomonadati; phylum Pseudomonadota; class Gammaproteobacteria; order Pseudomonadales; family Pseudomonadaceae; genus Pseudomonas; species Pseudomonas sp. MWU16-30322. The sequence continues at coordinate 237,624 of NZ_JAIWYL010000007.1, read as the reverse complement.
CCGCCACTGGCTCACGCACGGCGGTGATCTGGAACCCGTGGATCGACCGCGCAGCGGCGTTCAGCGACATGGACAACGATGGCTGGCAGCGCATGCTGTGCATCGAGACGGCGAATGTGATGGATGACGTGTTCACGCTGGGCTCGGGTGTGAGCCATACGATGGGTGTCAGCGTCGGCAGCAAACCGCTTTAAACCCTGGTGCGAAACAAACTGTGGGAGCGGGCTTGCTCGCGAATGCAGTGTGTCAGATACATTAATCTCTCTTATACACCGCATTCGCGAGCAAGCCCGCTCCCACATTGGGTTCTGCGACAGGTGTTTAGAGATCGGACTCCTGCACCACCCGCACCTTGTCCGCATCCAGCGCGTACGCCGCGTCCGCCAGATCGTTGTTGACCTTCTCGATCTTCAGCGTACCGGTCACCCACAGCGGCGTGTAGATGTCATCCAGCTTCAAGCCTTTGGGATAACGCACCAGCACCAGTTGGTTCGGCGGCGGTGGCGGCACGTGGATGCAAGCGCCCGGGTACGGCACGAGGAAGAACACCGTGCTGCGGCCCTTGGCATCGGACTCCAGCGGCACCGGATAACCACCGATACGAATGTGCTTGTCGTTCATCGCCGCCACGGTCTTGGTCGAATACATCACCGCCGGCAAACCCTTGGCCTGCTTCATGCCACCCTTCTGGGTGAAAGTGCCGGTGGCTTCCGGGGAGTTGTGATCGATTTCAGGCATGGCCTCGAGGGCTTTCTGGTCCGACTTGGGCATCAGTTCCAGCCAGTCGGTTTCCGGCAGTTCGCCGGCGTGGGCCAAACCGCTGCCCAGAAAAAGGAGAGTCAACAAAATGCGGCGCATGGAGGAGCTCGGTAAAAAAGAAGGGACGAACAGTCGCCGCGCATTCTAGCCCTCCCCACCGGTTTGGCAGAGAGGGCTTTGTCGCTTTGGATCAGTTCTTTTTGATCAGGCCGTAGATCACCAGCAGCACGATCGCGCCGACCAGTGCGCCAATGAAGCCTGCGCCCTGACCTGCCTGATAGATGCCCAGGGCCTGGCCGCCGTAGGTGGCTGCCAGCGAACCGCCGATACCGAGCAGGATGGTCATGATCCAGCCCATGCTGTCATCGCCCGGTTTGAGAAAGCGTGCCAGCAGGCCGACGATCAAGCCGATAAAGATGGTTCCGATAATTCCCATGGCATTTCCCTCTGAATAGTAGATATGCGAAAGCCTAGTCAGACTTTCGCATCCTGCCATCAGAGAACGGCGGCCCCGCAATGGTTCCGCCGCGGCCAGATGAAACTGCTTTTACTCGGCGATCAGCGCTTCGACCTTGACGATCTGCGCCTGCAGCGTGGCCATGTCGGCGCAGCGCAGGTTGGCGTGACCGACCTTGCGCCCGGCCTTGAAGGCTTTGCCGTAGTGGTGCAGATGGCAATCTTCGATGGCGATGACCTTCTCCACCGGCGGAACCACGCCGATGAAGTTGAGCATCGCGCTCTCGCCGACCTTGGCCGTCGAACCCAGCGGCAGGCCGGCAACGGCACGCAGGTGGTTTTCGAACTGGCTGCACTCGGCGCCTTCGGTGGTCCAGTGCCCGGAGTTGTGCACGCGCGGGGCGATTTCGTTGGCCTTCAGGCCACCGTCGACTTCAAAGAACTCGAACGCCATCACGCCGACGTAATCCAAGTGCTTGAGCACGCGGCTGGAATAGTCTTCAGCCAGCGCCTGTAGCGGGTGATCGGTGCTGGCCACCGACAGCTTGAGGATGCCGCTGTCGTGGGTGTTGTGTACCAGCGGATAGAACCTGGTTTCGCCATCGCGGGCACGTACGGCGATCAGCGAGACTTCGCCGGTGAACGGCACGAAGCCTTCCAGCAGGCAGGCAACGCTGCCCAGTTCAGCGAACGTACCGACCACGTCTTCCGGCTTGCGCAGGACTTTCTGGCCCTTGCCGTCGTAACCCAGGGTGCGGGTTTTCAGCACGGCCGGCAGACCGATGGCAGCCACGGCGGCATCCAGGTCGGCTTGCGACTGAATGTCGGCGAAGGCCGGGGTCGGAATGCCCAGGTCCTTGAACATGCTCTTCTCGAACCAGCGGTCGCGAGCGATGCGCAGGGCTTCGGCACTCGGGTACACCGGCACGAATTGCGAGAGGAACGCCACGGTTTCGGCCGGGACGCTTTCGAACTCGAAGGTCACCAGATCGACTTCATCGGCCAACTGGCGCAGGTGATCCTGATCGCCGTAATCGGCCCGCAGGTGTTCGCCCAGTGCCGCGGCGCAAGCGTCCGGCGCAGGGTCGAGGAAAGCGAAGTTCATGCCCAGCGGAGTACCCGCCAGCGCCAACATGCGGCCCAACTGGCCGCCACCGATTACACCGATCTTCATCTCAACAACCTCAGGCAATACGTGGGTCTGGATTGTCCAGGACGCTGTCTGTCTGCTCGGCACGGAAGGTTTTCAGTACCGCGTGGAACTGTGGATGCTTGGCGCCGAGAATGCTCGCCGAGAGCAGCGCAGCGTTGATCGCGCCGGCCTTGCCGATGGCCAGGGTGGCAACCGGGATGCCGGCCGGCATCTGCACGATCGACAGCAGCGAATCGACGCCCGAGAGCATCGACGACTGCACCGGAACGCCCAGCACCGGCAGGTGGGTCTTGGCCGCACACATGCCTGGCAGGTGGGCTGCGCCACCGGCACCGGCGATGATCACCTCGATGCCGCGGCCCTCAGCCTCTTCGGCGTACTGGAACAGCAGATCCGGGGTGCGGTGGGCAGAAACCACCTTGACCTCGTACGGGATGCCGAGCTTTTCCAGCATATCGGCGGTGTGGCTAAGGGTGGACCAATCGGACTTGGAGCCCATGATCACGCCAACCAGTGCACTCATCGTCGCGCCTCTTCTCTCTGGGCGCCCGCAGGCGCGTCAAAAACAACAAGCCACGCAGGATTGCGTGGCTTGATTGTACGAAAAATGGCCGGACGTGCCGGCCGAAGGCCGCGCAGTATACCGCAAAGAAAGCAATAAACAGCCCCCGATTCGACCATCTGTCAGCCGAGGCAATACAGCGGTTTTATTGACTCGAGAATCAAGAACATCGCCCCTGAACTGCACCCGATAAACGCCAAGTAAAGAGCATCAGGAAATAAAAGCTAAAACACTAACCAGCCGCGTCACACGCTACCAATGTTATATAAACAACGTGAAGTCCCGGCAACTTGCGAACTTCAACTTAATAAAATATTTCGCCCTTATTAAATTATCAATATTTTCGGCACCCACCACCGAATCCAGAAACCATTGGAGCATTTAAATGCCACACCCATTGTTGTTATTAGTGTTTGTTCATAAGGATCTGGCAGATCATGACGCTGATGATATTTACGAAAAACAATTCAAATGGTTGGCCAAGGAATTCGAAACACTTTCCGGACGGCCGCTCGCAATCCTTTTCAAGTCACCCTCAGACGCGCCGGCTCTCACGGACCTGAGCTACAAGATTGACAGCCCGGAACAGACACTTCTTTCCTGGTCTAAAAAAGTCGAACAGCATAAACAGACCCAACCCGCCGACACTTATACCAACCACACGCGCAAGTATCTTCTGCTGACACGCGACAATCTCAGCAGCACGGTTGCAGGGATTGCAAGTCAAACGGGCTTTGTTGCCATTGCATCCATTAACGGTGACCAGACACCCGCGCATGAAGTGGGGCATATGTTCGGCGCACGCCATGAAGACTTCGAGGTTTATTACAACGGTTGGTGGGATGAAACCATCATGGCCTCCGGATCGCTTGAATCCTCTCTCAGAGGCAATGCCAAACGCTTCAGTGATAAAAACCGGGAAAGAATCCGCAAGTATCTCGAAGAAAATGCTTGAAACGCTTTAAATCATGAACAACAGCGTGAAAGCCCATTGGGACTTTCACGCCTGGGCCCCTCAAGTCGCCGGGCCGGCTGCCCCGCCCTCAAGCTTGCGCCACAACAAGCGCACGTTGGCCTTGCGCACCAGTGCGCAGCGATACAGACGAATCTCCAGCGGCACATGCCATTGCGGGCCGCCGCAAACAACGAGTTCACCTCGGCCAAGTTCGGCGCGCACGCTCAATTGCGGCACCCAGGCGATGCCGAGGCCTTCCAGCGCCATGCTCTTGAGGCTGTCGGCCATGGCGGTTTCGTAAATGGTGGTAAAGCGCAACTGACGCTGGCGCAGCAGACCATTCACCGAACGTCCGAGAAACGCCCCGGCGCTATAGGCCAGCAGCGGCACACTGGCTTCGCCTTCCAGATCGAACAGCGGTTTGCCATCGGCGTCCGCTGCACACACCGGCAGCATTTCGGTCTGGCCCAGGTGCAGCGACGGGAAGATTTCCGGGTCCATCTGCATTGCCGCGTCCGGGTCGTAGAACGCCAGCATCAGGTCGCAGCCACCTTCGCGCAGCGCGTGCACCGCGTCGCCGACGTTGGTCGCCACCAGCCGCGTGGCGATGTTCAAGCCTTCGTTGCGCAGTTGCGCGATCCAGCGCGGGAAGAAGCCCAGCGCCAGCGAGTGCGCCGCCGCGACCTGAATCACCTCGCCCTGCCCGCCTTCCAGATGATGCAGATGACGCAGCACTTCGCCGAGCTGTTCGACCACGGTGCGCGCAGTCACCAGAAACAGTTGCCCGGCCGCCGTCAGCTCGATCGGCGTGCGCGAGCGGTTGACCAGCGTCAGCCCCAGTGCGGCCTCGAGGCTGCGGATTCGCCGACTGAAGGCCGGCTGGGTCACGAAGCGCCGTTCGGCCGCCTGCGAGAAGCTGCGGGTGGCGGCCAGGGCACTGAAGTCCTCGAGCCATTTGCTTTCCAGATTCATCACGTCCTCCCGGACACGCACCAAAACAGGTCACACGTCTGCCGCGCACGCGGCGTCACACCGGCATTATGCCGAATGTGCATAGGCCAGTGTTTAACAGCATTGGCCCAAAAAATCCCGGAAGCCTAGCATTCGCAGCGTTCCGGCATAGACCGGGTCCATATCGAGATGATTTCTATCATGTCCTCCGCTGCATCTTTCCGCACAGAAAATGACCTGCTTGGCGCCCTCGAAGTACCGGCTCAAGCGTATTACGGCATCCAGACCCTGCGAGCGGTGAACAACTTCCGTCTCTCCGGCGTTCCGATTTCGCATTACCCGAAACTGGTTGTCGGTCTGGCCATGGTCAAACAGGCCGCCGCTGACGCCAACCGTGAGCTGGGTCATCTGAGCGAAGCCAAGCACGCTGCCATCAGCGAAGCCTGTGCCCGATTGATCCGCGGTGATTTCCACGAAGAGTTCGTGGTCGACATGATTCAAGGTGGCGCCGGTACCTCCACCAACATGAACGCCAACGAAGTGATCGCCAACATTGCGCTCGAAGCAATGGGTCACCAGAAAGGCGAGTACCAGTACCTGCACCCGAACGACGACGTCAACATGGCGCAGTCGACCAACGACGCCTACCCGACCGCGATCCGCCTGGGTCTGCTGCTGGGTCACGACGCGCTGCTGGCCAGCCTCGACAGCCTGATTCAGGCCTTCGCGGCCAAGGGTGAAGAATTCAACCACGTCCTGAAGATGGGTCGTACCCAGCTGCAAGACGCCGTGCCGATGACTTTGGGTCAAGAGTTCCGTGCTTTCGCCACCACCATGGGCGAAGACCTGGCCCGTCTGAAGACGCTGGCCCCGGAACTGCTGACTGAAGTGAACCTGGGCGGCACCGCGATCGGCACCGGCATCAACGCCGACCCGCGTTATCAGGCGCTGGCCGTACAACGCCTGGCACTGATCAGCGGTCAGCCGCTGGTGCCCGCCGCCGACCTGATCGAAGCCACCTCCGACATGGGCGCCTTCGTGCTGTTCTCCGGCATGCTCAAGCGCACCGCGGTCAAGCTGTCGAAGATCTGCAATGACCTGCGCCTGCTGTCCAGCGGCCCACGTACCGGCATCAACGAAATCAACCTGCCAGCGCGTCAGCCAGGCAGCTCGATCATGCCCGGCAAGGTCAACCCGGTGATTCCGGAAGCCGTTAACCAGGTGGCCTTCCAGGTCATCGGTAACGATCTGGCGCTGACCATGGCAGCCGAAGGCGGCCAACTGCAACTGAACGTGATGGAGCCGCTGATCGCGTTCAAGATCCTCGACTCGATCCGCCTGCTGCAACGCGCCATGGACATGCTGCGCGAGCACTGCATCGTCGGCATCACCGCCAACGAAGCGCGCTGCCGCGAACTGGTCGAGCACTCGATCGGTCTGGTCACCGCGCTGAACCCGTACATCGGCTACAAAAACGCCACCCGCATCGCCCGTATCGCCCTTGAAAGCGGCCGCGGCGTGCTGGAACTGGTGCGCGAAGAAGGCCTGCTCGACGAAGCGATGCTCGCCGACATCCTGCGCCCGGAAAACATGATTGCCCCGCGTCTGGTTCCGCTCAAAGCCTGAGCCGACGCGTTACTTGTAGCACCGCTCACCAGGTCGAGGGACTAGACACCTCTCACCTTTTGAGGGCTTGGGGATCAGTCCCCAAGCCCTTTTTTTTAACTTTCCGACCCTGAGACCCGTATGTCTGGGGACTGCTTCATGTGGGAGCGGGCTTGCTCGCGAAGGCGTCGTGTCAGTCGACCAGAATGAATCTGACACACCGCATCCGCGAGCAAGCCCGCTCCCACAAAAGAGCAATTCCCGCACAAGCCCGGCGCCGGTAACGCCGGGTGTTTCAAAGCTTCGTTTCGTCGCTTGCACCACGAGCGTGCAGACGGGCGCCGCACTGATCGGTATAGTGCCGCCCCTCTTCGCGTGAGCGGTCGTCGGTAACGAGGCCATAACCCATGCGAAACCCGAACTAATAACAAACCCGCGAAATGGATCCGGGACGAAACCATCGCCTCACCTGTCGTGCCGCGTGCACACCGGTGTAACACGATGTTTCCACCGTCCAGTATTTGCTTACACAAAAAACAGCGAGGAAAAATCCATGCTCGAAGTCATCAACGACTTCCTCTCAGGGAAAGTACTGATCGTGCTCATTGTCGGGCTCGGTAGCTACTTCACGATTCGCTCGCGTTTCGTTCAATTGCGGCACTTCTTCCACATGTTCGCGGTGTTCCGCGACAGCCTCAAAAGCAGCGGCGGACAACTCAGCTCGTTCCAGGCCCTGATGCTCAGCCTTGCCGGCCGTGTCGGTGCAGGCAACATCGCCGGTGTCGGCATCGCCGTAACCCTCGGCGGGCCAGGTGCAGTGTTCTGGATGTGGGTGACCGCACTGGTCGGCATGTCCAGCAGCTTCTTCGAATGCACCCTGGCTCAGGTCTACAAGCGCGCCGATGGCGACGGTCTGTACCGTGGTGGCCCGGCCTACTACATCCAGCACGGCCTGAAACTCAAAGGCATGGCGGTGGTGTTCTCGATCCTGCTGCTGGTCACCTACGGCTTCGCCTTCATCGGCCTGCAGTCCTACACCGTGACCCACTCGCTGCAGAACGCCTTTGCCTTCGACCCACGCCACACCGGGATCGTCCTGGCGGTGCTGCTGGCCATCACCTTCATCGGCGGCATCAAGCGCATCGCCGCGGTGTCCGACCTGCTGGTACCGGTCAAGACCCTGGCCTACATCGGCGTGACCCTGTACGTGATCGGCACCCAGATCGAACACGTGCCAGCCATGCTGGAAACCATCTTCAAGAGCGCCTTCGGTCTCGACCCGGCCTTCGGCGGCCTGCTCGGCAGCGCCATCGTCATGGGCGTGAAGCGTGGCGTGTTCGCCAACGAAGCAGGCCTGGGCAGTGCGCCGAACGTCGCCGCCGTGGCCTCGGTGAAACACCCGGGCGCTCAGGGCGTGGTTCAGGCTTTCAGCGTGTTCCTCGACACCTTCGTGATCTGCACCTGCACCGCGCTGCTGATTCTGTTGTCGGGCTTCTACACCCCGGGCTTCGAAGGTGACGGCATCGTCCTGACCCAGAACTCGCTGGCCGCCGTGGTCGGTGACTGGGGCCGCATCTTCGTCAGCGTCGCGCTGTCGCTGTTCGTCTTCACCTGCATCCTCTACAACTACTACCTGGGCGAAAACAGCCTGCAGTTCCTCAGCCGCAACCGCGCCTTGCTGATGGTGTTCCGCGGTCTGGTCCTGGCGCTGGTGGTATGGGGTTCGATGCAAGACCTCTCGACCGTATTCGCCTTCGCTGACATCACCATGACCTGCCTGGCCTTCGTCAACCTGATGGCCCTGGCCATGCTGTTCAAGGTCGGCATGCGCGTGATGCGCGACTACGATGAGCAGCGCCGCGCCGGCATCAAGCAGCCCGTGTTCGACTCGAGCAAATTTGCCGATCTGGACCTGGACCTGAAGGCCTGGCCGGCCGAGGCGCCAGCCGCCGGCAAGACCGCAGCCGAGCCGCAAGGCGTGCCTGCAGCGCAACGCTGACAGGTGAATGACGGGCGCATCCCCTGCGCCCGTCAGTTATTGTGATGCAATACCTGTAGGAGTGAGCCTGCTCGCGATAGCTGTCTTTCAGCCAACATTCATGTTGAATGATGAACCGCTATCGCGAGCAGGCTCACTCCTACAATGTCATCTCTTGTGGAGACCCTCAGATGATTGCCAATTCCTTCCCCGCCGCCCAACACGTCATGGTGCTCTACACCGGTGGCACCATCGGCATGCAGGCCAGCGCCAACGGTCTGGCCCCGGCGTCCGGTTTCGAAGCCCGCATGCGCGACTACCTGCACAGCCAGCCTGAGCTGGTGGTGCCGCAGTGGCGCTTCCGGGAAATGGCGCCGCTGATCGACAGCGCCAACATGACCCCGGCCTATTGGCAGCAACTGCGTGAAGCAGTGGTCGATGCGGTGGACGTGCAAGGCTGCGACAGCGTGCTGATCCTGCACGGCACCGACACCCTGGCCTACAGCGCTGCGGCGATGAGTTTCCAGTTGCTCGGCCTGCATGCCCGCGTGTGTTTCACCGGCTCGATGCTGCCGGCCGGCGTCACCGACAGCGATGCCTGGGAAAACCTCGGTGGCGCGCTGGTTGCTCTGGGTCAGGGTCTGGCGCCGGGCGTGCACCTGTACTTCCATGGCGAGCTGCTGGCGCCGACCCGCTGCGCGAAAGTGCGCAGCTTCGGTCGTCATCCGTTCAAGCGCCTGGAGCGTCAGGGCGGCGGGGTGAAAGCGCCGTCGATTCCGGCCGCACTGAACTACAACCAGCCGAAACAACTGGCCAAGGTTGCTGTGCTGCCACTGTTCCCCGGCATCGGCGCCGAGGTGGTTGATGGCCTGTTGGCCAGCGGTATCAGAGGTCTGGTGCTGGAGTGCTACGGCAGCGGTACCGGGCCGAGCGACAATCCAGAATTCCTCGCCAGCCTCGGCCGCGCGCGGGACAACGGTGTGGTGGTGGTCGCGGTCACGCAGTGCCATGAAGGCGGTGTCGAGCTGGATGTGTATGAAGCCGGCAGCCGTTTGCGCGGCGTTGGCGTGCTGTCCGGTGGCGGCATGACCCGCGAAGCAGCGTTCGGCAAATTGCAGGCACTGCTGGGTGCAGGCCTGGAATCGGCCGAAGTGCGGCGCCTGATCGAGCTCGACCTGTGTGGCGAACTGATCTGACGCAACGCAATACCCTGCAGGAGTGAGCCCCTGTGGCGAGGGAGCTTGCTCCCGCTCGACTGCGCAGCCGTCGCAGTGTTTTGGGGCCGCTGCGCGCCCCAGCGGGAGCAAGCTCCCTCGCCACAACAGCCCTCGTACTGGTTGATCCGCGTACGGCATATAACTTGCTGCCGTTTCCAGCATCCCCCAGGCTGGAAGATCTTATGCTGCACTCCCACCTCACCACGCTCAACGCCGTCTCGCTGGTGCTCAACACCTTCAAGGCTGAAGGCTTGTCGAGCGACGCGCTGCTGGCCGGCAGCGGCATCAGCACGGCAGATCTGGCCCGCGCCGACACGCGCATCACCACCAATCAGGAGATGCAGGTCTGCGCCAACGCCGTCGCGCTCAAGCATGACATTGGCCTGGAACTGGGGCGGCGGATGCACGTTTCCTGCTACGGCATCCTCGGTTACGCGCTGCTCACCAGTGCCACCTTAGGTGACGCTTTGCGCCTGGCGATTCGCTATCCGGCGCTGCTGGGAACACTTTTCGAACTGAGCCTGGAAGACGATGGCGAGCAGGTCTGGTTCGTCGCCGCCGATTACCGCGAGAGTCCGTCGATGGCGGTGTTCAACGCGGAATTCTGCCTGGTGTCGTTGAAGGTCATCTGCGACGACTTGCTCGGGCATCCGCTGCCGTTGCGGGCGACACGTTTTGAACATGCCGCGCCGGATTATCGCGACAGCTATGCCGAGCACTTCAACAGCCCACTGCATTTCGCCGCCAAGGACAACGCCTTCGCCTTCGACCGGCGCTGGCTCGATCAACCGTTACCATTGGCCGACAGCATCACCCACCAGGCCATGGCCGAACGCTGCCGCAAACAGAACATCGAGTTCACCGGACGGCAAGCGTGGCTCGGGCGGATTCGCCAGTTGCTCAGTGCCCAGCTCAATGCCGCACCGGGGCTTGAGGGACTGGCCCAGCAGATGAAATGTTCGCCGCGCACCTTGCGCCGCCATTTGAAGGACATGGGCAGCAGTTATCAGGAACTGCTCGACGAACTGCGCTTCGAGCGGGCCAAGCAGATGCTGTGTGAGGATCAACTGCCGATCTACCGCATCGCCGAAACGCTGGGTTTCAGCGAGACCGCGAGCTTCCGCCATGCGTTCGTGCGCTGGAGCGGTGTTGCGCCGAGCCAGTTTCGCCCTCATTGATGTTCCAATGTGGGAGCGGGCTTGCTCGCGAATGCGCAGTGTCAGTCGCGAGCAATTTATCTGACATACCGTATTCGCGAGCAAGCCCGCTCCCACCGGGATGCATTTCATGCCTGAATCGAAGCAAGGCTGTACTGAAAAGAGGGGCGAATTGCGGTCAGAGTTTTTGGCCATATCGATCCCCTTTTGGCCTTTCCTGCCGTTCTCCGATTCGCCGCGCGCCGCAACACTGGGGGCAACCGAATCAGCCCCCTGCGGAGAACAACAAATGCTGACGATCTACTCGGACGATCACCACCTGCACCACGGCCGCTGCGAACTCATCGACGGCCAGCTCAAGCCGTGCTTCGAAATGCCGTCGCGCGCCGACCACGTGCTGCAACGGGTCAAGAATCAGAATCTCGGCCCGGTGGAAGCGCCGAAGGACTTCGGTCTCGAACCGATCGCACGCATCCACAGCCGCGACTACCTCGACTTCTTCAAAGGCGCATGGGCGCGCTGGACCGAATTCAACACCGACGGTGACCTGCTGCCCTACACCTGGCCAGCGCGCACCCTGCGGCAGATCAAACCGACCAGCCTGCACGGCCAGCTCGGTTACTACAGCTTCGACGGCGGTGCGCCAATCACCGCCGGCACCTGGCAAGCAGCCTACAGCGCAGCGCAAGTCGCCCTCACCGCCCAGGCCGAAATCCAGCGCGGCGCGCACAGCGCCTTCGCCCTGTGCCGGCCACCGGGCCACCACGCCGCCGGCGATTTGATGGGCGGTTATTGCTACCTCAACAACGCCGCCATCGCCGCCCAGGCATTCCTCGATGCCGGCCACAGGAAAGTCGCGATCCTCGACGTCGACTATCACCACGGCAACGGCACTCAGTCGATTTTCTACGAGCGCAGCGACGTGCTGTTCACCTCGATCCACGGCCACCCGGAAGCCGAGTTTCCGTTCTTCCTCGGCTACGAAGATGAACGCGGTGAAGGTGCCGGTGAAGGCTTCAACTTCAACTATCCGCTGCCGGCCGGTTCCGGCTGGGACACCTGGAGCGCGGCGCTGGAACAGGCCTGCAACGAGATCGACAGCTACGGCGCCGACATCATTGTCGTGTCGCTGGGCGTCGACACGTTCAAGGACGATCCGATCTCGCAGTTCAAACTCGACAGCCCGGATTACCTGGCCATGGGCAAGCGCATCGCCGCCCTCGGCAAACCGACGCTGTTCGTCATGGAAGGTGGCTACGCGGTGGAAGAAATCGGCATCAACGCAGTAAATGTGCTGGAAGGTTTTGCACAATGAGCCGACTCAAGCACTGCATTGCGCCAGCACTGTGCGCGGCGCTGCTCAGCGTCGGCGCCCACGCCGAAGAACGCACCCTGCGCGTCTACAACTGGTTCGACTACATCACGCCCAAGGCGCTGGAAGACTTCAAGGCACAGAACACCCAGACCAGACTGGTCTACGACATCTTCGACACCAACGAAGCACTGGAAGCCAAGCTGCTGACCGGCAACTCCGGCTATGACGTAGTGGTGCCGTCCAACGTGTTCCTCGCCAAGCAGATCGAGGCCGGCGTATTTCAGCCGCTGGATCGCAGCAAGCTGCCGAACTGGAATCACCTCGATCCGAAACTGATGAAGCTGATCGAGGCCAACGACCCGGGCAACCAGTTCGCCGTGCCGTACATGTACGGCACGATCCTGATCGGTTTCAACCCGGCCAAGGTCAAGGCCGCGCTCGGCGATAGCGCGCCGGTGGACAGCTGGGACCTGATCTTCAAGAAAGAGAACATCAGCAAGCTCAAGCAGTGCGGCGTCGCCCTGCTCGACTCGCCGTCGGAGATCCTGCCACTGGCCCTGCAACACCTGGGTCTGGACCCCAACAGCAAAAACCCGGCGGACTATGCGAAAGCTGAAGCGCTGCTGATGAAGATCCGGCCGTACATCACCTACTTCCACTCCTCCAAATACATGGCCGATATCGCCAACGGTGACATCTGCGTCGCGGTCGGTTACTCCGGCAGTTTCTCGCAGGCGGCCAACCGCGCCAAAGAAGCGAAGAACGGTGTCGTGGTCGACATGCGCCTGCCCAAGGAAGGCGCACCGATCTGGTTCGACATGCTCGCCATTCCCAAGGGCGCGAAGAACCCGGAGGACGCCTACACCTTCATCAACTACCTGCTGCAACCGGCGGTGATTGCGCCAGTCAGCGATTTTGTCGGTTACCCGAACCCGAACAAGGACGCCACCCAACTGGTCGATCCGGCGATCCGTAACAACCCCAATCTGTACCCGACCGATGCGGCAATGGGCACGCTCTACACCCTGCAACCGCTGCCGCGGGATGCCGAGCGGGCACGCACCCGGGCCTGGACCAAGATCAAGTCCGGCACCTGAGCCGCCGCCGAACCCAAGACCCGCACCGTTGCGGGTCTTGTTTTGCCGGCGATATCTATGTACCACCCGACGTCCTGACCAGCGCCCTACCTTCGCCCTTGTCCGGCACTGCACACCGCAGGCCGCCAACGTCAGACAAGGATTTGGTCATGCCCGAAAGCACCGCCCCCAGCGCTGTCGATGTACTCACACAATTGGTCAGCGGCCCTTCGCTCACCGAAGTCGCCTCAGGGGCCCTGCGCCCCGCTCTCGCCGGGATGGATCCGCCGGTGACTATCGACCCGGCGCTGGCGCTGATTGCCACCCCGACCTGGCTGGTCGATGACGACGGGATCGAGGTCGGGCCTTACCAGATCGAATCGCTGACCGATGCGCTGGTTCGCCTGAGCCTGTCGGGCACAGCGGTCACCTTCATCGGCGGCGAACACTTTCTGACCCAGGAATCGGGTATCCAGTTGCCCGTGAAGATCGAGGCCATCGGCGCCCTGCTCAACGAACTCGCCCCGCTGTTGTTCAAGGCCTATGAGGAGCAACAGATCGAGTACTGGAACGATATCGTCAGCCCCTCCGTACCGCGCTGGCATCAGCTCTCGCAGTCGTTGCAGCAGCTGTGGAACGTCAGCGACGACAACGGCTGGGACGCCGATCAGCGTGCCATGGCGCGTGCCGTGTTCAATCAACCGGACAAACGCCTGCGCGCCCCCACTGACCCCTATCAGACCCGCGCCTGCCTGATTGATCTGGACCTGGATGAAGCATCCACCCGCCGCCACCTCAACATTCTCGACACGGTCGTGCTGGTCGGAACCGTCGGCCCGCGCACCCTGATCATCAGCCATTCGCTACCCCGAGGTTTCCAGCGTTTCGACAGCTTCGCCGAGCTGCAACAATCACTGCACTGGCCCGTGGCAGGCGGCGTTGGCGACATCCATGTGAAGTGGCGACTGTTCGAACCCCAGGGCAATTTTTTTGCTCACCAGGCCTGCGCGCTGATTGCGCTGGAAGCCCAGGCGATTGGTGACATCGACTTCTTCCAGCGTACCGGGCGCGGGATATCGCGCTCCCGTCGCGATGACGACAGCGTCGCCCCCCATCCTTCGCCCGCCATCGTCCGCGTCGAGCAATCGTTGCCGGCATGGCTGGCCAGCGCTGCGCCCGCCGATCAGGCTCGCTACAGCCGGCATCTGCTGGATCTGGTCGCCGTGCAGCAACAGAACGCCGGGAAGACCTTCCAGACCGAGGTGCCGGGCATTCAGGCATTCACCCTGGAAAAGTTGAACGACGCCATCCATCTGGCACCGGACAAGAAGTTCGCATTGCAGGATGTGGAACTCACCGACACCAGTGTCGTGGTCTGGGGCACGTTTGTGGCACCGGAGCATGAACAGACCCTGACCCTGTCCCTGGTTGAACTGGCGTTGCAGAATCTGTCGGGCTTGCCGCTGGGAAATTTCAGCGTGCGTTATCGCGATGGCGTCACCGCAGTTCCGTCCTGGATGACCCCGGTGTATCTGACAACCCTGGTGAGCAAGGTGAACATCGGCAAGGCCTACCCCCAGTTTCTGCAAAACCGGCTGATCACCGACGCGACCCAGGCTGCCCGCCTGCGCCAGCTCTATAGCCGTCAGTTGCCGATCGAACTGCCGCTGCTGGCGTTGCAACACAAGATCCGCGGCGAAGCCGGTGTGGATGAGCTGGGTTATCGCTATGTGGCCGCCGCGCTGGCCGCTGAGCCGGCGGACCGCCAGGTCGACGGCCAGGACATCGTGATTCGCCCGCTCGCCTTCGTCATGGGCGGCAACAGCGACGAAGTGCTCAACATGTTCGTGATCGGTCCGCGCGCGACGGACTCCGGCCCGTGCCTGCTGTATCGCCCGCTGCTCGAAGCACCGCTGTTGCAGTACCCGTCAACCGCCAACCTGCTGTACGCCATCAAGCATTCGCGAACGTTGCGCCAGTCGGTGCTGGCCTGGTTGCCGGACCGCGTGCGCTTCAACTATTCACAGTATGTGTTCCCCGGGGCGTTGCCCTCGGTATGGACGATCCCGCAGCTGTTGATCGACCCGACGGCGGCGCCCGACCCGGATGCCAATGTGACCCTGGGCACCCGCGTGCTTGAAGGCGACCTGCTGGCGACCCTGTTTCAGCGCAACGCCGAAGCACTGGTGACCCAGGCCGATCGCAGCAGCACCTCGAATGCCGAGGCGCGTTGGGCCAGCCTCAAGCAGGGCGGCTGGGCGCTGTTCAATGCGGCGCTGCCATTTCTGGGACGCGGCGTCGGCACTGCTGCATGGGTGTGGCAAATCCTCGATGACCTGCAAAGCCTCGCCGACACCGAGGACCAACAGCAGACGCTGGACTGGACAGCGCTGACCGACCTGCTGCTGTCGCTGGGCATGGTCCTGGCCCATCGCGCCGCCACCCGCAAACCGGTACCGCACAAGGCTGTGGAACGCCCCCATGAACAGACTCGCCCGATCAGCAGCCCCACCACCCGCCCGCTGATCCGCGTCTCCCGCCTGCCGGACATCGGCGGTGCGCAACTGCCGGACGACCATCAACTGTCATTGCACATTCTCGGGGCCTTGCACCCTGCACCCGCGGACCTCGGCACCTTCCTCGACAGCCTGAAAGTCAGCCGGCCCGAAACCCTGTCCGCTCCCGCCAGCGATGGCGCGCATCGCCATCTGCGCAGTGCCGGACAAAAATGGTACGCCGAGGTCGGCAGCCGCTGGTTCGAGGTCGCACTCAACGACAACGATGACGTGCAGATCATCGACAGCCGTCAGCAACCGCCCCGCAGCGGCCCACTGCTGATCGGCAATGCCCGCGGTGAATGGTTCATCGACCTGCGCCTGCGCCTGCGCGCCGGCGGCCTGAAGAGCCGGCGCAAGCAGTTGCAGGAGGCGAACGCGGAAAATTTACGCCAGAAAAAACAGGCCATCCGCGACTTCGAAGCAAGCCTGGAAGCCCAGCGCAGCCAACTTGTCACGGTGCGCCGCGCCATGCTCGAGTCCACGCCGCAGACAGCCGAAGCCGCGCGCCAGCAGTTTCTCGATACCCTCGAGAGCCAGATGCAGGCCTACAGCGTGCACATCGACGGCCTCAAAGAGCTGAACATTCTTGAAGCGGTGCCCAACTACCGTACCGCGATGGTCGACCGCATCTCCCTGCAACTGTTTCTGATGCAGTCATGGATCGAAGAAACCTACCCGGCCTTTCGCCAGAGCATGGAAGTCACCCTTGGATTGCTCGATGAAACCGCTGACAACGCGGCCAGCGATCGCAGTGATCCCTTCGAGAGAATGGCCGAACTGACCAAAGGCATCATCGATAAAATCGAGTTCGCCCACGAGCGCTTCGCCGAACTGAGCCTGCTGGGCAAAGAGGGGGTGGATACCATCCGGCAGTACAAGCCACGGCTGCCGCAATTTTCCCTCGACGACCTGAAGCTGCTGCAGATCACGCTGGGGCAAGAGCTGTGCCTGACGGCCGAGCCGGGTGAGTTTCGCGCACAAGCCCGTGTCGATCTGGAAAGCCTGATCGAAGATGCCTCGCTGAATATTCAGAGCGCGCTGGACCTGAGCGCTGAAGAGAGCCTGGAACAGCTCGGCGAACGTATCGACGCGATGAACAATCTGGTGGAACAGTTCGACGTCATCGAACAGCGCTTCACCGATCTCGTCACCGAGTATCCGCAGGAGCTGATGACCGAACGGCTGGAGGACATCAAAAAACGCGTGGGCGGATTCCAGCAGGACGCCGTGCAGCAGCTGTCCAACCTGCTGCGCGAACAACGCCTGGTGGAACCGGTGGCCGGCCCCTCGAAATCGCCGACACCCCCGGCGCGCAAAATCATCAAAACCCGTTACAAGGGCACGCTGGTCGGCCAGCCCCGGCGCAGTGCCGACGGCAAGGACAGCGATCTGGTCGACGTGCGCGCGCCGCTGACCGGCCGCGTGATCGCCACGTTCCACGAGAAGACCCCGGGCAACTGGGTCGAACGGGTACCGGCCAGGCCAGGTACGTCGCCTCGCCCAAGCCCCGATCTGGCGAAAAGCCTGCAGGACGGACAAGCCCTGATCGACGGCTTGCCGGTGTTTCGCCGGCGTACCCAGGCGCACATTGATCGGGCGCAACGCAATCCGACGGAGATCGAGGAAACCTACTATCTGCACGCCACGCGATTGCACGAGGCCATGGAAAAAGTCGATCAGGCCCTGGTCGCCGGCAACCACACCGAGAGCCGCACGGTCTCCGCTTCGGCGCTGCGCCAGCAACTCGATACCGAGGCCAAGGCACTGTATGCCACGGGGCGCAGCGCCCGAATCAGCCTGACCAAACAACAACCGCCCACGGCCGCGCGCGTCGAGTGGCTGCTCGGCAAGGGCGAAGTGAGCATCGGCAAAACCACCGAGCGCCGGCGCCTCAAAGGGCCGCGCAAGGATTACCTGCTGGAATACTCGATTCTCGACCGACCGAGCGGCCGAGTCCTGTGGTACGCGCACTTTCACTACGCTGCCCCGACAGACCCGCTGACCGCCTTCACCGCCGCGCACCTGAAAACCGTTGAGCAACGGCTCCTGGGCGGCGCTTACGTCGAACGCGACAACCGCAGCAACCAGGAGCTGATCGCGATTCACCGCAGCAGCATCAGCCATACGCAAGCCGCTGCGGTGTTCTTCGCCTGACCGGCATCCAGGCCCGCGCACACCGCGCGCGGGTCTGGATGCACCCTATACATATCTACCACCCGGGCCGGTGGAGGCCTCGCTACTGTCGGTTGCATGCGGCAGGTGCCGCGCCATCCACCCTCCTACCGGTGCAGATTCCATGAGTGACACAACCCGAACCAACGTTGTCCCCCAACTGCAGAACAAAAGTCGCCTGATCGAGCAGACCAGCGGCGGACCGATCCTCCACGACGCCGCCGCACACCTGTTGCGCATCAGCCTGAAGCAGCATATTCCGCAACTGCCGATCGACCCGGACAAAGCCATGCTGATCACCCCGCTCTGGCAGGCGCAGGGAGAACGTCTGGTGAGCCACAGCAGCCACTTCGAATCGCTGACCCATGCGCTGGCGCGGCAGGCGTTCACCCAGGACAGCGCCAATTACATCGAAGGCGAGCATTTCCTCACCCTGTCCCCGAACGACGCCGAGCCGGTGCACCTGCCGGTCGGCATGGACGCGATCACCACAATCCTCAACGAAACGGCCCCGGCACTGTTCCTCGGTTTTGCCAAAAGCCAGTTGCACTACTGGAATGAAACCGTTGACCGCCAGCCGCGCTGGCAACAGCTGTCCGACAACCTGAGAAATGCCCTGAACGTACGCACCGCCAACGGCTGGACGGTCGATGAGTGCAGCCTCGCCCGGCACGTCGCACAACAGCCGGAGAAGACGCTGCGCGCGACGGCCAGTGGCGGTTTGACCAACATACGCGCGCGTCTGGTTGACCTCGATCTGGTCTTCGACCTCGCGGAGAGCAGCCGCACCCGGCACCTGATGCTCGCCGGTGCGCTGGTGCTGACCGCAACAGCCGGCGATCGAGAGCTGATCGCGCTGTACACCATCGAAGATGGCTACGAATCGTTCAGTTCACTGGCGCAACTGGCCGCCACGTTGCCTGAACGCCTCGACATGGATTTGAGCGGCCGGGGTCTGAAGTGGCGGTTGTATGAACCCGACGGCAATATTTTCGATGCCATGGTTCAGGCGCTGGTGGGTTGCCAGCTCGACGCGATCGAGTCTCTGGATCCCGCCAGCCGTTCGCCGCTGGCCCGGTTCGGTGCGCGCCAGCCCTATGGCGAGGTCATCGAGTCGCAGGACAACGCACGCTTCGAACAACTGGAGCAGGCCATCCCCGAATGGCTCAAGAACGCATCGCTTGAAGATATCCAGCGCTACAGCAGTGACCTGAGCGCCTTGGGCAACTTGCGGGGCGGCCCCGACAGCGACGCGTTCGATGTCCGGGAAGTCCCGCTGATCCTCGACTATGCCGAGCAGAAGATGCGCGCCGCCATCCTCGCCGAGCAGCCTCCTGAACAGGCTTCACTGCTGCGCCTGGATGACCTGCGGATCACCCTCACTGACAGCTTCGAGGCCGGCGGATTCGTTCTGCCCGATCCGCACAGCATCCGCGAGTTGAGCCTCGGCGAATTTGCCCTGCGCAACACGCCTGCCTACCTCACGACTATCGACTACGCCGACGGCACGTCCGCGCCAGCCTGGCTGACCGTCAAACTGCTGCAACGCATCGCCGGTGAGGTGAACATCGGTGAACACTACCCGCAGTTGATCAAGCGCACCCTGATTGATGACCCGGTTCAAGCCCGGCGCCACAAGACCCGCTACTGCCGCCAGTTGCCATGGCTGCTGTCGATCCTGGCGCTGGAGTGCAAACTCAAGCATCAGGGCGATGTCGACGAGCAGGGTTATCGTCTGGTTCGCCAGTTGCTCGATTCGATCACCGCGCAGACGCCCGTCGCGCAGTGGCCGGTGCAGATCCGTCCGCTGGCGTTCGTCCCGCGCTTTCGTCTGGGGCACACGTCCGACACCGTGGCGAACATGTACATCATCGGCCCACGGGACGGCAGCAGCGGTCCGTGTCTGCTGTATCGACCGCTGCTCGAGCAACCGCTGCGCCAGTTCCCCTCCGCGCAGAACCTGCTGTACGCGTTTTACCAGCCCGGCGAACTGCAGGACTCGATACTCGCCTGGCTGCCGACCCGGGCACTGAGCTTCGAGTACGCTCAGTACGTGTTTTCCAGCGGCCTGCCCTCGCCATGGACCGTGACCGAACTGGCCTTCGAGCCGTTCATTCACCTCGACCTGACCGCCGCCGTCGACTTGGCCAACACTCCCCTGAGCGGCGATATTTTCGCCACGCTGTTTGCCAGTAACAGTCAGGCGATGGCCGACCTTGCCGATCGCCAGTCGACCTCCAACGCCGAGCGCCGCTGGGCCCTGCTGGTGGACAGCGGCTGGGCGCTGTTCGGCGTTGCCGCCAACTTCCTCAGCGGCCCGGCGGGCGCGGCGGTCTGGGTCTGGCAAACCATCAGCCAGATCCAGCAGGCGCTGGATGCCCATGAACAAGGCGCAACCTCGGTTGAATGGTCGTCGATCGGCGACGTGCTGCTGACACTGAGCATTCTGCTGGTGCAGAAGGTGGCGATTCGGCGCATCCAGCCCTCCGGCCCGCGCAGCGAAAATACTGCGGGATACCGCCTGCGCTCCGACCGATTGCCGGCGATGGCGATGCCCCACGAGGCACCACCCCGCGTCGTTCACGACCCCGTGGAACTGACGTCCGTCGATCCCGCGCCACAGCCGTCGTTGCTGGTATCCACCCCGCTCACGCGCAACACGCAGCCCTCGTTCCTGCTGACGATCGAGCGCTTGAAAGTGCCGAGGCCGGCCCTTGCCGCCAACGCTCAGGCCAACGCCCGTCATCTCTACGAGTTCGCCGGAAAGCTGTACGCCCAGGTCGGCGAACGCTGGTTCCAGGTCCGCGCCGAGGCGGACGAGCCGGTGCAGATCCTCGACCCGGAGCATCCGGCGCGCCCCGGCCTGTGCATCCGGCTCGACCCCAAGACCCTGCGCTGGCACTGGGATTTGCGCCTGCGCCTGCGTGGTGGTGGCCCCACGCGGCGTATCGACGCCTTTGTCCGGGAACGGGAGGCGCGCAAGGACGAAGCCTGGGCGGCACTGCGTCGTTTCTTCGCACAGGAGGCCCCCCGCAAGGCCGGTCTGGACGAGGCCCTGTTGCCTCTGGACACCGGCGACCAGAACACGCCGTTGTCTGAAGAGGCGATCAGCACCTACATCGCCAAGGCCGACGATTTGTCCACAGGCTACCGTCAGGCCCTGGCAGAGCTGGAAAAGTGGCGCGAGGCGGGCGGCACCGGAGGTGTTTATCAAGCTGAATTAATGCGCATGACCGTCGAACAGCACCGCTTCCTCAGCGGCTGGATGCGCATGAAATTGCGCGAATACGCGCACATTGTCGCGCCGCAAATCAGCCCGCTGGAGCCGGCACAGACCCGTTCGCGGTCAGTGCAGATGCAAGCCGCGAGCAAAGCCATCGCCGTCAGCGACGAAATGGTCGAGCGTCTCGAGCATCTGTACAGCTCGCTGAACACCTTGCAAAAGCACACCTCAGCCACGCGCAAGGTGGCCGCTGATCTCAAGCGGCTGATGCCTTCGTTCAGCCGCCGCGACCTGCACGCCAATGAGATCGGCATGTCCATCGAGCTGTCGATGCTGGAGGCGCCGGACAGCGTGCTGGAGCCGTTACGGGAACTGATCGGACCGATTTTCGAGAGCGCGGCGGACGCCGGCCATCAACTGGTCGAGCGGCGTCACCAGCTCACGCCGAACGTCGAGAAATTGAGCAGCGTGGTCGACCGGCTCGCCGATGCAGAGCGCCGCCTTGAGGATGTATTTGCAAGCTCGTCCGCACAGCTGGAGCCGGTTCGCTTCCAGCGCATTCAGTATCTGGTCAGCGATTTTCACCAGATCGCGCGCGAGCACTTGCTCAAGCTCCTGCCGGAACCGCAAGAGTTGCCGGCGACCGTCACCGCCAGAGCCGAACCCACGCCCTCCACTTCCCGCGCCACCGGCAAGGTCAACAAGTCCCGGCCGCGGGTCATCGAAACCCCCAGGCCCGCGTCCAGCGCAACCTCCACGGCGCATGCACAGCAAGAACTGCCGCTGATCAGGACCATTCACAAACAACCGGCTACGACCCCAAACCTCAGCGATGAGCAAATGGTCGGCAGTGCCATGCAGATGCTCCAGGAACTTGAGCCGCTGATCCGGCGCTGGCGCACCGATGCCCAGCGCCCGTCGCGCATTCCCGCCGACATGCAGGATCTCTTCGACCAGCAGGCCACCCGCCTCGATCAGCGGGCGGCAGATATCGACGCGATACTCGCCCGGCGGCGCGCCGAACTGCCGGTGGGCAGTCTCCCTACAGAACTGCGCGAGGCGGCGGCGCGCCTGCGTCGCGAAGGTATCAGCGTCTACGGCAGCATGCTCACCGGGCGCAGACCCCGGGAGAGTTATCTGCAATGGCTGCATCAACACGGTCTGGTACAGATCGTCAAAAACGACCACGGGCGGATCCGTACCAAAAAGCGCAAGGACTACTTTCAGGAGTATCAGATTCTCGACCAGCGTCGCCAGAACAAACCCTTGTGGGTCGCCCATTTCCACTACAACTCGCTGACCGATCCGAGCGACCGCTTCACCGCCGCACACCTGAAAATCGCCGATGGCTATCTGCAGGAACTGCCGGCTAAATCCCGGCTGGAGCTGGAGCGCTTCGATGCCGTGGATAACGCGCTGCGGCGGATCGTCAGCCCGACCATCAGGGACCTGTTTATCCACCCCCGCCAGCAGGACCCGGCCGCTGGCTGAAAAGCGTCGACGCGATCAGTCGCACCAGACCCGGTGCAGCCGTGCCAGAGCCGCTTGAATATCGGCCTCCGGCACGGCGGCGAAACCCAGCACCAGACCCGCGCGCCGATCCATCGGGGTGCGCGAGTCAGGCAACCAGTAGCTGCTCAGGCCGTTGACCTCGACACCGACGCTCTCGGCCTGGGCAATCAGCTCACGCTCACGGGCAATGCTGTCCACGGCGACCGTCAGGTGCAAACCGGCGGCCACGGCGGGCAGCCCGCCAACGCCTTCGATGGACTCCGGCCAGTGCGCCAGCAGGCAGTTGCGCCGACTCAGGGCGGCGCGCCGCATCCGGCGGATATGCCGTTGAAAATGTCCGGCGGCCATGAATTCGGCCATCACCGCCTGGGTGCTGACTTCCGAATGCCGCACGTCCACCGCGCGGCGTCGGGCGAAGGCCTGTACCAGTCCCTGCGGCAACACCAGATAGCCCAGACGCAGCGCCGGAAAGGCGACTTTGCCGAAGGTGCCGACGTAGAGCACCCGGCCCTGACGATCCAGTGCCGCCAACGGTGCCAGCGGTGCGCCGCTGTAACGGTACTCGCCGTCGTAATCGTCCTCGATGATCCAGCCCTGGCTGCGCTCGGCCCAGGCCAGCAGTTCAAGCCGCCGGGCGAGGCTCATGACCACACCGGTCGGGTACTGGTGGGAAGGTGTGACATAGGCCAGCCGGCAGTCGGCAATTTGCCCCAACGCTGTGCAATCAATGCCGTCCTGATCCACAGGCACACCGTGCAACCGGCCCCCGGCTACCGCAAAGGCATGGCCGGCTGCGCGGTAGCCGGGATTCTCGATGCCCACCGCATCGCCCGGCTCCACCAGCAGCTGTGCACAAAGGCTGATGCCCTGCTGCGCGCCACTGGTGATCACTATTTGCTCAGCGGTGCATTGCATGCCGCGCGAACTGCGCAAATACGCGGCGATCAATCCGCGCAGACGCTGATCCCCGGCCGGATCGCCGTAACACAGTTGCTGCAGATCGGGTTTGCGCCAGAAAGCCGCGTTGAGCTTGGCCCAGACCTCGAACGGGAACAGATCGAAGGCCGGCACACCGACCCGAAAAGCCTTCGGCGGGCCACTTGGCGGTAACGATAAATGGTTGTTTTCCAGGCGCTGCGCAGCACCGCTGTGGATAACTTTACTGGATGGAATCACAGGTAAATCCAGCCAATTTGTGGATAAGGCTGTGGGTAAGCCTGTTGAAAACCCTGTGGATACTTTTGTGGATAGTTTTTTCGTGGGCAATACGCTTTGCGGCAATTGGGCGACATACGTGCCGTCCCCGACCCGGCCTTCGATGAAGCCTTCGGCGTACAACTGATCGTAGGCGCGCACCACGCTGTTGCGGGAAATCGCCAACGCCGTCGCCAGATCACGGCTGGCCGGCAGCCGCGTGCCACTGGCCAGACGCCCGTCCAGCACGCGCAGACGCAGCGCCTGATAGAGCTGGCGGCTCAAACCCTGACGGCGGTCGAGCTCGATACCGGCCGGATTGAACGGCATGGACAGCGTGGGCGATTCGTGCATGACAATGGACCTATGAAATTGGTCATCAATGGCTCTTACAACAGACCAATAGCCTGCCTAGGATGCAGGCATTCGCCAAGGAAAATCTCTCCATGTACACGCCCCGCGCCTTTGCCATCGACGAACTGTCGCAACTGCACGAACTGATCCTCGCCAGCCGTCTCGCGATTCTGGTGAGCCACGGTGAAAACGGCCTGCAAGCCAGCCACGTGCCGGTACTGCTGCACCGCGAACAAGGCCCGAACGGCACGCTGTACGGGCACCTGGCCAAAGCCAATCCGCAGTGGAAGGACCTGCGCGACGGCGCTGAAGCGATGCTGATATTTGCCGGCCCTGACGCCTATGTCAGCCCGGGGTTTTACCCGAGCAAGGCCGAGCACGGCAAAGTCGTGCCGACCTGGAACTACGTCGCGGTGCACGCCTACGGTCACGCCGAAACGTTCAGCGACGGCGGGCGCCTGCTCGACATCGTCAGCACGCTGACTGATCGCCATGAAGCCGGCCGCGCGCAACCGTGGAAGGTTGACGATGCGCCGGCCGACTATATCGACGGCATGCTCAAGGCCATCGTCGGTTTCGCCATTCCCATCGATCGCCTCGAAGGCAAACGCAAGCTCAGCCAGAACCGCAGCGCCGAAGACATTGCCGGCGTGCGTGAAGGCCTGGCTGCCAGCCCCGACATCAATGACCAGACCCTCGCCCACTTGATGCGTTAAGGAAATCAGCATGAGTCAGATCGACATCCGCCCGGTGACTGCCGGCGACCACGCCGCTTGGCTGCCTCTGTGGCAAGCCTACCTGCGCTTCTACAACAGCGAATTGCCGGACGCCGTCAGCCACAGCACCTGGCAGCGTTTCCGCGACCCGAGCGAGCCGACCCACGCCGCCCTCGCCTGGGCCGACGGCAAAGCGGTGGGCATGGTGCATTTCATCTATCACCGTTCGAACTGGAGCATCGAAAACTCCTGCTACCTGCAGGACCTGCTGGTGGCGCCAGAGACCCGTGGCAACGGCGTCGGTCGCTTGCTGATCGAACACGTTTACGCCACCGCCAAGGCCGACGGTTGCTGCAAGGTGCATTGGCTGACTCACGAAACCAATGCCACCGCGATCCAGCTCTACGAGCGCATCGCCGAACGCCCGGGATTCATCCAGTTTCGCAAAGCCATTTAAGGAGCCGCGTACATGACCACTGCACTTGCCGACTGGAAAGGCGTCCCCGCCCCCACCGCCACCTTGCTCGAAGGCCGGTTCATCCGCCTGGAACGCCTCGACCCGGTGCGCCACGGCGACGAGTTGTTCAACGCCCTCGAAGGCCCCGGCGCCGACCCGAAGCTCTGGGATTATTTGCCCTATGGGCCGTTCCCGCAGCGCAGCGTTTTCAATGACTGGCTGAACAATCATGCGGCCAGCAGCGACCCGTATTTCTTCAGCGTCATCGACCGCGTCACAGGTCAGGTGCAGGGCATCCTCAGCCTGATGTCGATCGTCCCGGCGCAGGGTCGCATCGAGATCGGCCACGTCACCTTCGGCGCGCCGATGCAACGTTCGCCGAAGAGCACCGAAGCGGTTTACCTGTTGGCCAAATACGCCTTCGAACAGGGCTACCGGCGCCTGGAATGGAAGTGCAACAACGGCAACGCCCGCTCCAAATACGCCGCCGAACGCCTGGGTTTCAGCTTCGAAGGCGTGTTCCGCCAGCACATGGTGGTCAAGGGACAGAACCGCGATACCGCGTGGTATTCGATTGTGGATTCGGAGTGGCCGGCGATTGCGGCAGGTTTCGAGCAGTGGTTGAGCGATGCCAACCAGACGCCGACCGGGCAGGTGAAAGGTTTGGTCGAGTGCCGTAGTTAAATCGTCAAAGCAAAAGATCGCAGCCTGCGGCAGCTCCTACAGGGTGAACGTCAATCCCATGTAGGAGCTGCCGCAGGCTGCGATCTTTTGATCTGTTGTTTACCCCAGTTTCTGCGCCAGCACCGCGATGTGTTCCGGGCCAATCCCGCAGCAGCCGCCCAAATGGCTGGCACCGCGCTGCTGCCAATCCTGCGCCCAGTGCAGATACCCCGGCGGATCCAGATCGTCGCGCAACGGGTCGAGGCCGTCGTTGGCGGTCGCCTCTTTGGGTTGCGGTGGGAACGCATTGGCATACGCGCCGATGTGAATCTGCACGCCCAGGCGTTCGAAGGTATCGCGCGCCGCATCAATCGCCGCGCCGATCACTTCCGGCTGGCTGCAGTTGAACAGCAGCGTCTCGACGCCCAACTCGGCCGCCACGGCTGCCGCTTCTGCCACTGATTCACCGGAACGCAGGCGCGGCACCTCGTCGGTGTCTTCATCCTTCAAAGTAAACGACAGCCAGAACGGTTTGCCGTCCTGCGGCAGACCGGCGCGGATGGAGCGCGCCTCGATGATCGAGCTCTGGGTCTCCGCCAGCCACAGGTCCACATGCGGCGCCAGGCCGGTCACCAGTGGCGCCAGCAACTCGTTCACCCGCGCTGCTTCGAACAGGTCCGGACGATAGGAGCCGAACAGCGGCGGCAACGAACCGGCCACCCGCACCGCTTTGCCCGACGCCTGCACCGCACGCTGCGCCAGCTCTCCGGCCAACGCCGCGAGTGCCTGCCCTTCAGCAGCAAACCGCGCCTCGCCGATGTGAAACGGCACAACCGCATAGCTGTTGCTGGTGATCACATCGGCCCCGCTGGCGATGTAGGCGGCGTGTACCGCTTCGACCGCTTGCGGCGCTTCGATCAGGGCCAGCGCCGACCACTCGGGCTGCCGAAACGGCGCCCCGGCGCGCTGCAACTCACGGCCCATGCCGCCATCGAGAATTACCGTGCTTGCTGTGCCCATATGCTTTTCGCTCATATGCTTATGAAAATTACTCACTACCAGAGTAGTTCTTATAACTATTTAATACGCACCATCCGGTTAATAACAACCCCTTTTTTTCAGGTGTCGACTGTGAAATTTCAACCGCTACTGGCCCTGGGCCTGACGATTCTGGCCGCGTCCACTCAAGCCTTCGGCGGCGCCACACTCGATCGCGTCGAACAGAAAAAAGAACTGGTCGGCGTGCTGATGGAAAGCTACCCACCCTTCTCGTTTCTCAATGAGCAAAACCAGCTCGACGGCTTCGACGTGGACGTCGCCAAAGCCGTCGCGGACAAGCTGGGGGTCAAGCTGCGCCTCGAAACGCCGTCCTGGGACGTCATTGCGGCCGGCCGCTGGAGCGGGCGCTATGACATCTGCATCTGCTCCATGACCCCGAGCAAGGCCCGCGCCGAAGTGTTCGATTTCCCGGTCGAGTACTACGCCTCGCCTGCCGTGATCGTGGTCAACGCCAAGGACGATCGCATCCACGGCGCCAAGGACCTGAGCGGCAAGAAAGTCGGCCTGACCAGCGCCAGCAGCTACGAAAGTTATCTGAACAAGAATCTGGTCATCGAAGGCGCCGAAGACACGCACCTGGAATACCCGTTCGAAGATGTGCAGATCGCTCCGTACGATACCGACAACGTTGCCTTCCAGGACCTGGGCCTGGGCGCCGGTGTGCGCCTGGACGCCATCCTCACCAACCTGGTGACCGCGCAGCCGCGCCTGAATCAGGACCAGCGCTTCAAACTGGCCGGCGCGCCGCTGTACTCGGAGCCGAACTCGGTGGCCATCGAAAAGGGTGACGCCCAGTGGGACGCCAAAGTGCGCGAGGTGTTTGCGCAACTCAAGCAGGACGGCACGCTGAGCAAGCTGTCGCAGAAATGGATCGGCGCCGACATCAGCCAATGACTGCCTTCCCGACACCTCCACAGCCGCCACAACCGGTGGCTGAATCGCGCCTGCGACGGCTGTTCGGTTTCCGCACGCGCCTGTACCTGACATGGGCGGCGATGTTCAGCCTGTTCGCCGGGTTTTTCCTGAGCTTCGATTTGAAGCTCTCGATCATCCTCGACAAGCTGCCGAATCTGCTCGGCGTGCACCTGGCGCCCAACGGCTTTCTGCAGGGTGCGGCACTGACCCTGTTTCTCTGCGCGTGCGCCATCGTCGCCTCGTCCTTGCTGGGCTTCGTCACGGCCCTCGCGCGCCTGTCGAAAAGCGCCGTGGCGTTCGGTATCGCCAGTTTCTACACCTCGTTCTTTCGCGGCACGCCGCTGCTGATCCAGATCCTGCTGATCTACCTCGGCCTGCCGCAACTGGGTGTCGTACCCGGCGCGGTGGTGGCAGGGATCATTGCCCTGTCACTCAACTATGGCGCCTACCTCAGCGAGATTTTCCGCGCCGGCATCCTCGGCGTGCCCTACGGCCAACGCGAAGCTTCGCTGGCGCTGGGCATGCGCGAGAGCGTGATCTTCTGGCGCATCACCCTGCCCCAGGCGATGCGCACGATCATCCCGCCGACCACCAACCAGTTCATCTCGATGCTCAAGGACTCGTCACTGATCTCGGTGATGGGCGTCTGGGAAGTGATGTTTCTGGCGCAGTCCTACGGCCGCTCGAGCTACCGCTACATCGAGATGCTGACCACGGCGGCGATCATTTACTGGCTGATGTCGATCGGCCTGGAGCTGATCCAGGCGCGCATGGAGCGGCATTACGGCAAGGCTTATGTGCGGCGTAGCTAGGGCAATCAGCACCTTGCGGCAGCGTCGGGTTTAATTGGTCTCTCGTCGTATCCGCACCACACCCATTTTCAGTCCAAACGGACGGAACACCGCATTCAACGATTTCAATGTCTGATTGCCCTCGCCATGCTCGATATGCACCAGCGTGCGAACCGATATTTTGCACATCCTGGCAAACTGGGTTTGATGCAAACCAGTCACTTCCAGGCGTAGACGGCGAACCGCTTCACCGATCTCCAGTGTCCCTTGGGCCAGTGCCTCTTGAATGTTTTCGATGAGCACCGTGCGCTCGGCTACCGTCATGCTCATTTCAGATCCCACTCTTTCAAGCGTTGCTCCAGATTTTTCAGATGGATTCCCGGGTGGTTCATCGTTCTGTCGGGCAAACCACTCGCCGTCAATAGGTCGGGGAGCGCCGCCAGACGCTGGGCATCTTCACGCAAGCGCTCGAAAGGATCTGATGCGTCAGTCAAGCCCAGCTGCATTTAAATGCATTTAAGCAGGGATTTTATTGCTCAAAGATGCAATATATTGCACCTCGGCTAAGATGGCCCGGTGCAATATGCAACAAAATGCAGATGCGACTGTGTTTAAGATCATATGAACCAAGTAATGCTGGTCACCTTCCGACATCATTTTGTAAAAACCCATCGCTATACAGAACGGCCCGCTTATAACAAAAGGCCGTCCGTCCATGCCCTTCCCGCCTCAGCGCTTGTCCCTTGCTGCCGTTCTGCTGATCACCGCCGGCACCGCCCACGGCAAGACCGTGCAGATCGACACTGCCACTACTGCCGCGCAAACCCTTGGCGGCAGTGACACGCTGACGATCTCGGCACCGGGCAGCATCACCAACAGCGGCAAGGCGGTGAGCCTGAAGGACGGCACCAGTGGCGCCGGTGTGGTGATCGATAACGCCGGGAAAATCGTTTCCAGCGGTGGCCGGGCCATCGACAGCAGTGGTGACCTGACCCATGCGCGTAATTACCAGATCTTCAACCGCAGCGGCGGGCAGATTCTCGGCGCCAATGACGCCTTGCGTATCGACAGCAACTTCGTCAGCGGCAGTCTGTTGATCGACAACAGCGGCGTGATTCGCTCGACCACCGGCCAGGGCCTGGACCTCGATGCGCTGCGCAGCGACGGAGTCAAAACCACCCTCATCAACCGCGCTGGCGGACTGATTCGTGGCGATGCCAGCGACGGCATGAAGACCGGCGCCAACGCGACGATTACCAACTACGGCGAGATCTCCACCGGCGACTCGCACAACGCCGATGAGAAATTCGACGGCATCGACATCGACTCGGCCAGCGGTGTCAGCGTGACCAACTACGGGGTGATTTCCGGCGGCCGCCATGGCATCACCACCGACCTCGGTGCGACGCTGGTCAACTATGGGCAGATCACCGGCCGCAATGGTTCCGGATTCGGTTCCGACGGCGATGGCACGGTGATCAACCACGGCACCATCACCGGTGCTTACTCAGGCTTGCAGGCGAACGGTGACGGTGATGGCGTGGACATCGACAAGATCGCCCACATCGAAAACTACGGCACCATTCAGGGCGTCGGTGCGGGAGGCGTGGACAAGGGCGGATTCGCCAACGGCAGCGAGGGCATCGCCCTCGGCGGCGGCTACATTCTCAACGCGAACAACGCACTGATCAGCGGCGCCAACAGCGCGATTCTGGTGGACGACGGCAGCGGTGGTTCGGGGCTGGCAGCCACCACTCTGGAGAACTACGGCACCATTCAAGGCCTCGACGGCTTCGGCGTGAAGTTCGTCGGCGAATTCGCCGACAACGTGATCAACGGCGGCATCATCAGCGGCAGCAACGGCCTGGCACTCGACCTCGGTGGCGGCGACGACAGCCTGACCCTGCGCAACGGCAGTCGCTTCGTCGGCGTGGTTGATGGCGGCAGCGGGTACGACCGGGTGGTGATGGACGATGCGGCGGGCGGCAGCTTCGGCGCCAGCCGCAATTTCGAATGGCTGGAGGTCAGGCAAGGTGCGTGGACACTCACCGGCAGCGGCGATTTCAGCGATGGCGGCGCGGTGCGCAATGGCGCGACCCTGATCAACCAGGGCGGCATTGCCGGCAGCCTGACCGTAGACGCCGGCGGTGTGTATGCCGGTGGCGGCTCGGTGGGCAATCTCAACGTCAACGGCACGCTGCGTACCGACACCGGCCTCGGTCGCGCAACCATCGTCCATGACTTGAATATGGGCAGCGGCTCGACCCTCGTCTACGGCGTCAACGCCGATGGCAGCAGCGCCCCGGTTCAGGTCGGCGGCACCGCCAGCCTCAATGGTGCGACCCTGGCGGTGAACCCCGGCAGCGGCACTTATCCGTGGCAGAGCCACTACACCGTGCTGCAAGCCGCCAACGTCAACGGCACCTTCGGCAACGTCACCAGCCACTACGCGTTCCTCACGCCGACGCTGGCCTATACACCGACACAAGTCGACCTGACCTACACCCGCAATGACGTGGCCTTCAATCAGTTCGCGGCGACCGGCAACGGCAGCAACGCGGCCAACAGCCTGGCCACGATGGGCAAGAACAACGCGCTGTACAACGCCTTGCTCAACACCACCCAAAGCACGGCCGGCGCGGCGATCGAGCAACTGGCCGGCACCAGCAACGCCAACCTGACCAGCGCCACGCTCGGCGCCAGCAGTCAGGTGGGCAACAGCATGCTGTCGGCAATGCAGCAAATGGGCGGCAGCCCGGGGTTGATGGTTGGCCTTGATCAACGCGACACCCCGGTGCTGGCGGCCAACGGCGTACCGTCGGAAGCGCGCAATCTGAATGACCCGAACGCGCGCGGACGCCTGTGGCTGCAAGCCATCGGCGGCTACGGCAAGCTCGACGGCGAGCACGGCAACAGCGGCCTGGAGCAACGCACCAAGGGCAGCGTACTGGGTGCCGACTGGGCACTGAATCCGCAGTGGCGCCTCGGCGTACTCGGCGGTTATTCGAAGACTGATCTGGACGCGACCGGCGTCGATGGCAACGTCGAGAGCTGGCACGCCGGCGTCTACGCACTGCGTCAGAGCGGCCCGTACTCCCTGCGCCTCGGCGCCGCCTACAGTGGCCATCAGGGCGAAAGCCAACGCACGGTGGCGTTCAATGGTTTCAGTGATCGGCCCAAAAGCGATTACGACGCCGACAGCCAGCAAGCCTTCGCCGAACTCGGCTACGCCATGGGCAGCGGCCGCCTCAGCGCCGAGCCGTTCGCCAGCCTCGGCTACCAGCGCTACCACCGCGACCGTTACCAGGAAAAGGGTGGCGCCGCCGCACTGGACGTCGACAGCCAGACCCAGGACAACTTCAGCAGCACCTTCGGCCTGCGCCTGGCGCACCTGAACAGCCTCGACAACGGCATGAGCCTGACCCCGCGCATGGCCGCTGGCTGGAAGCACACCTACGGCGATGTCAGCAGCTCGACGCGTCAGGCATTCGTGGTCGGCGGCAGCGCATTCAACGTCGATGGCAGTTCGCTGGATCGCGACAGTCTGGTGCTCGAAGCCGGACTGGATCTGGGGATTTCCGCCCGGCACACACTGGGCGTCGGCTACAGCGGCGAGATCGGCAACAACAGCCGCAACCATGGGTTGATCGGGCAGTGGCAGATGAGTTTCTGAGATTTCGCCAATCGATACTTCAGCAGGTGTTGTAGGCAAAGGCGTCTGGACAGTCGGGTAAACGAGGCAGATTCGAAACTTGCCAGTGACCCGGCTACACAACCAGCCCGCAAAACCTGCACTCTGCTCGGAATCGCCCGGCATCGGCGCACCGGCATCGACTTTTAGAGTTTGGTCTCATTCTTCGAGAGACCAACTGCATGCCCATTCACACCTACAAGCTTCAACATCTGGTCCTGGCCGTTGCATTGGCTGTCGGGTGCGTAGAGTTTTCACTGGCCGAGCAAACGGAACCTCAGGTCAACGCCGAGGTGAAGCCCAAGAAGCCGCGCAAGAGGACGGAAAAGCCCGTTACGCCGAAGCCGATGGACGCTGGGGAAACGGCAGAAAAGAGCGATCCGCTTCCAGAAAAAGCCGCCGACCGAGCGCAGACGCCTGTGGCGCCAGGCCATCCGCCGGGTGAGGCTCCGCCGAAGAAAATCGTCCCGACAGAAAACGGCAGTGCGATCAAAAAAAGCATTCAAAAACCAGCCTCCTCGCCCGATCCGGTTCAGGCGAAAAAGCCAGAGACTCTGCCAGCCCCGGCACCTGAGCCCGCCCGGCAAATAGCTGCCCCGGACAATGCGGCGGTCGAGGCCCTGCAGACGGCCGACCAGACCGCCACCGTCATCGCCCTCGACCAACTCGCCGCCGGCAGCAACGCCAATCTCGCCAAAGCCACACTGAGCAGCGTCAATCCGGTCAGCGCCAGCATGCTCTCGGCGATGCATCAACTGGACAACCGTAATGCTGCGCAGGGATCGGGGAATGCGCCGCGTCTGGCGGCTGGCAGCGAAGGCAACGGGCGGGTCTGGCTGCAAGCGCTGGGGTACGGCGGCAAGGTCGATCGTGACGCCGACAGTGTCCTGAAGCATTCCACCCAAGGTCTGGTACTGGGTGCCGACTGGCGGCTTGACGAGCAATGGCATGTCGGCCTGATGGGCGCAAAAGCGCAGACCCACTTCGACGCCCGACACTTCGACGGCGATCTCGACAGTTGGCACCTCGGTGCCTACGCGCTGCGGCAGGAAGGCCCGTTCGCCCTGCGCCTGGGGGCCTCGTACGGCCATCATGACGGCAACGGCAAACGTCGCGTCGACTTCAATGGTTTCAGTGATCGGCTGAAGAGCAGCTATGACGCCAGTACCCAGCAGATCTTTGCCGAAGTCAGCTACAACCTCGGTCGCGGCAACGTCAGCATCGAACCGTTCGCCAGCGTGGGTTATCAACGCTACCAGCGTGACGGCTACACCGAGAAAGGTGGCGATGCGGCACTCAAGGTTCACGGGCAAACGCGGGCGAATCCGAGCAGCACCCTCGGCCTGCGCATGGCGAACACCAGCCACCTGTCCAATGGCATGCAGCTGACGCCGCGCCTGAGCGCGAGCGTAAAACACACCTACGGTGAGCTCGACAACGAAACGCGCCAGCAACTGGTCAGGGGTGGCAAAAGCTTTGAAGTCACCGGAGCCGAGATGGATCGCAACAGCTTTACGCTGGACGCCGGTCTGGATCTGACTCTGTCCGCCCGCAACACCTTGGGCATTGGCCTCACTGGCGAGGCCGGCAACGACAGCCGCAGTTACGGCGTGACAGGCCAGTGGCGAATGGCGTTCTGACACAACGCTAGTGTAGGAGCTGCCGCAGGCTGCGATCTTTTGACTCTGCTCTTGAAGATCAAAAAATCGCAGCCTGCGGCAGCTCCTACAGCGAACAGCATATTGCAGGCAAAAAAAAGGGGAGCACATGCCCCCCCGAGGTTTAAAGCGTTTGATCGCGGCAGTTATCTCAGCCTTCGATCTCGATCAGGATTTCGCCAGGATTCACTCGGTCACCCTTGGCAACGTGAATGGCCGTGACCTTGCCGGCAATCGCCGCCTGGACTTCGGTTTCCATCTTCATCGCTTCGGTGATCAGCACCGCCTGGCCAGCCTTGACGGTATCGCCCTCCTTGACCAGCACATCGACGATGTTGCCCGGCATGGTGGTGCTGACGTGGCCCGGCGCAGACGCCTGTTTACGCTTGCTGCTGCCACCGCTGACGAACTCGTTGAGCGGTTCGAACACCACTTCTTCCGGCATGCCGTCGATGGACAGGTAGAAGTGACGCTTGCCTTCGGCCTTCACGCCAACCCCGGTGATGTCGACGCGGTAGGTTTCGCCGTGGACGTCGATGACGAACTCGGTCGGTACGCCTTCGCCACCCGCAGAGGCGACCTTGCCGGCTTCAGGAATCGGCAACAGCACTTCCGGGGTCAGAGTGCCGGCGGCACGCTCTTCGAGGAACTTGCGCCCGATGTCCGGGAACATGGCGAAAGTCAGCACGTCTTCTTCGGACTTGGCCAGTGCGCCGATGTCAGCACGCAGCTTGGTCATTTCCGGCTTGAGCAGATCGGCCGGACGTACGTCGATCACCTCTTCGCTGCCGATGGCCTGACGACGCAACTTCTCGTTGACCACGCCCGGCGCCTTGCCGTAGCCGCCTTGCAGGTACAGCTTCACTTCGTTGGTGATGGTCTTGTAGCGCTCGCCGGCCAGCACGTTGAAGAACGCCTGGGTGCCGACGATCTGCGAAGTCGGGGTCACCAGTGGCGGGAAACCAAGGTCTTCACGCACCCGCGGGATTTCCGCCAGGACTTCGCCCATGCGGTTCAGCGCGCCCTGCTCTTTCAACTGGTTGGCGAGGTTGGAGATCATCCCGCCCGGCACCTGGTTGACTTGCACGCGGGTATCGACGGCGGTGAACTCGCTTTCGAACTGGTGGTACTTCTTGCGCACGGCGTAGAAGTACAGACCGATCTCCTGCAGCAGTTCCAGGTTCAGACCGGTGTCGTATTCGGTGCCTTTAAGCGCTGCGACCATCGACTCGGTGCCCGGATGGCTGGTGCCCGAGGCGAAGCTGGAGATCGCGGTGTCGATGTGGTCAGCGCCGTTTTCAATGGCTTTCAATTGACACATCGCCGCCAGACCCGCCGTGTCATGCGAGTGGATGAATACCGGCAGCGACTGCTCGGCTTTCAACGCACGGACCAGTTCACCGGTGGCGTATGGGGTCAGCAGACCGGCCATGTCCTTGATCGCCACCGAGTCGCAGCCCATGGCTTCCATCTGCTTGGCTTGCGCCACAAACGCGTCGATGGTGTGCACCGGGCTGGTGGTGTAGGCGATGGTGCCCTGGGCGTGTTTGCCCGCAGCCTTCACCGCTTCGATGGCTACACGCAGGTTACGCACGTCGTTCATCGCGTCGAAGATGCGGAACACATCGATGCCGTTGACCGCGGCCTTGGCAACAAAGGCTTTGACCACGTCATCGCTGTAGTGGCGGTAGCCCAGCAGGTTCTGCCCGCGCAGGAGCATTTGCAGACGAGTGTTAGGCAGCGCGGCGCGCAGTTGGCGCAGGCGTTCCCACGGATCTTCTTTGAGGAAACGTACGCAGGCATCGAACGTCGCGCCGCCCCAGCATTCCAGCGACCAGTAGCCGACCTTATCGAGCTTGTCGCAGATCGGCAGCATGTCTTCAGTGCGCATGCGGGTGGCGAGCAGCGATTGGTGGGCGTCACGCAGGATGGTGTCGGTTACGAAAATTTTCTTGGTCATTGTTGTATTCCTCACAGGCCTGCGTGGGCGGCGATGGCGGCGGCGATGGCCAGGGCCAGCTCTTCGGGTTTGCGCTTGATCGAGTAGTTGGTCAGTTCCGGGTGGCTTTCAACGAAGCTGGTATTGAACTGGCCGCTACGGAATTCCGGATTGCGCAGGATTTCCTGGTAGTACGCGGCGGTGGTTTTCACGCCTTGCAGACGCATGTCGTCGAGGGCGCGCAGGCCCCGGTCCATCGCCTCTTCCCAGGTCAACGCCCAGACCACCAGTTTCAGGCACATCGAGTCGTAGAACGGCGGAATGGTGTAG
Organism: Pseudomonas sp. MWU16-30322; assembly: GCF_020515535.1. Lineage (NCBI taxonomy): Bacteria > Pseudomonadati > Pseudomonadota > Gammaproteobacteria > Pseudomonadales > Pseudomonadaceae > Pseudomonas > Pseudomonas sp. MWU16-30322. The sequence goes on along the minus strand of NZ_JAIWYL010000007.1, from coordinate 201,208 downwards.
CCGGTGTAGATCGCTGTGTCGGTGCGCACGCCCGGGCCACCGGGGGCGTAGTAGCGGGTGATCTTGCCGAAGCTCGGCAGGAAGTTGTTTTTCGGGTCTTCGGCGTTGATGCGGAACTGCAACGCGAAACCACGGTGCTGGATGTCTTCCTGCTTCACCGATAGCGGCAGGCCGGAGGCGATGCGGATCTGCTCACGAACAATGTCGATCCCGGTGATTTCTTCGGTGATGGTGTGCTCCACCTGCACCCGGGTGTTCATCTCCATGAAGTACACCTCGCCCTCGGCGAGCAGGAACTCCACGGTGCCGGCGTTCTCGTAACCCACAGCCTTGGCCGCACGCACCGACAGGTCGCCGATGTAGGCGCGCTGTTCCGGGGTCAGTTGCGGGCTCGGGGCGATCTCGATCAGCTTCTGGTTGCGGCGCTGAATCGAGCAGTCACGCTCGAACAGGTGCACCACGTTGCCGAAGCTGTCGCCGAGGATCTGCGCTTCGATGTGCTTGGGATTGACGATGCATTTTTCCAGGAACACTTCCGCCGAACCGAACGCCTTGGTCGCTTCGGAAATCACCCGAGGGAAGTTCTGTTCGAGTTCTTCGCGGCTGTTGCAGCGACGAATGCCGCGCCCGCCACCACCGGAGGTGGCCTTGAGCATCACCGGATAACCGATGCGGTCACCCTCGGTCAGGGCTTCTTCGATACCCGACACGTTGCCTTCAGTGCCCGGGGTGACCGGCACACCGGCCTTGATCATGCTGCGGCGGGCTTCGGTCTTGTCGCCCATGCGGCGAATGACTTCTGCCGACGGGCCGATGAATTTGATTCCGCGTTCGGCGCAGATGTCTGCCAACTCGGCATTTTCCGAGAGAAAGCCGTAACCGGGGTGCAAGGCATCGCAACCGGTTTCCACCGCCAGATTCACCAGCTTGCGCGGGTTGAGGTAACCGGCCAGTGGCTCGGCACCGATGCTGTGGGCTTCGTCCGCACGCTTCACATGCAAGGCATGGCGGTCGGCGTCGGAAAAAATCGCTACCGAGCGAATGCCCATCTCGGCGCAAGCTCGCACGATTCGTACGGCAATCTCACCACGATTGGCGATCAGGATCTTTTTTATCACTTGGAAATTCCCTTGAGCCGGTGGCACCACGACCTGCTAGACCCAGGTCGACGCGTGACCAAATGTTTCAATCTGGTCGCGACCCCACACTAGCCCTCGCAAGGGATTAACAAAAATGAATAAAAATTGGGTCAGGCATAAGCAAAGACTTATAGTTAAACCATCAGCCTGCCGTCAGAGCCCATAAAAAATGCGTAAGTCCTTGATGCGTATGACATTACGCCAATTGCAGATCTTCAACGAAGTGTGTGATTTACGTTCCTACAGCCGCGCCGCCGATGAAATGTCTCTCACACAACCGGCCGTCAGCCTACAGATTCGTCAGCTTGAAGAGCTGATCGGCCAGCCATTATTCGATTATGTCGGCAAAAAACTCTACATGACCGAGGCTGCCGAAGCCCTGCAGCGCGCCAGCCGGGACATCTTCGGGCGCCTGGAAAACCTCGACATGCAGCTGTCGGACATGCAGGGCTCGCTGCAGGGCCAGCTGAAACTGGCAGTGGAATCCAGCGCCAAATACTTCGTGCCGCACCTGTTCGCCGCCTTCAAGCGCCAGCACCCGGAAGTGAACCTGCAACTGACCGTGGTCAACCGCGGCCAGGTGATTCGTCGTCTTTCGGACAACCGCGACGACCTGGTGATCATGTCGATGGTGCCGCAGGACATGGGCCTGGAATTTCTGCCGTTTCTCAACAACCCGATCGTCGCCGTGGCGCGCCCGGACCATCCGCTGGCGCACATGGGGCCGTTGCGTTTGCAGGATCTCGAGCCTTACACGTTGCTGATCCGTGAACCCGGATCCGGGACGCGACTGGCCTGCGAGGAATACTTCAAAGAGAAACGCGTGCACTTCACCCAGACTCAGGAAGTGGCCTCGGCCGAAGCCCAGCGCGAATGCGTGGTGGCGGGTTTGGGCCTGGCGCTGTTGACGCGCCACGCCCTGAACCTGGAGCTGGCTACCGGCGGCCTGGTCGAGCTGCCGGTCGAAGAGTTGCCGCTGTTTCGCAGTTGGTGCCTGGTGCAAGCCAAGGCCAAACGGCTGTCACCGGTGGCGCACGCCTTCCTGGCGTTTATCCGCAGCGAACGCGTGCAGATCAGCGCGCTGGTTGAGCGCTTCGACGGGAAGCTGCCGGTGCTGCCTGCCAGTAGTTGAGTTCGATGTCCTCGGGAAAATCGTTGATTTCGCTCTGAAGCTGACGGAGTTCGAAGCGATCTTCGATGGCGCGACGGAATTCCATGCGGCGCTGGTCTTCCTGTTGACGACGGGTTTTCGCGGCGCTGTTGCGTTCTTCGTAGGGCTGAGCCATTTCGAGTCTCCCAAGGCGAGTACGGGAGTTTCACGATAGGCGTGGGGGATGACGGTTTGGCTGCGCGGGGATGACAGTGCGATGAAACTTTGCCGATTGCGTTTCATTGTGGCGAGGGAGCTTGCTCCCGCTGGACTGCGAAGCAGGCCCGGCCATTCAGGGCCGCTGCGCGCCCCATCGGGAGCAAGCTCCCTCGCCACAAAAGCAGGCTTCAGTCATCCAGCGCTTTTGCAGCTTTCGGGGACAGCCGCAAGCTGCGCAGACTGCGCTTCACGCTCTTCAGGTGATTGACCAGGCTCGGCCCGCGCGCCATGGCCACGCCCATGGCCAGCACGTCGATCACCACCAGATGGGCGATGCGCGAGGTCAGCGGCGTATAGATTTCGGTGTCTTCATGCACATCGATCGCCAGGTTGACGGTCGACAGTTCAGCCAGCGGTGTCTGGCTCGGGCACAGGGTGATCAACGATGCGCCGCTCTCGCGAACCAGGTTGGCGGTGATCAGCAGATCCTTGGAGCGCCCGGACTGGGAAATGCAGATCGCCACATCGGTCGGCTTCAAGGTCACCGCCGACATCGCCTGCATGTGCGGGTCGGAATACGCCGCCGCGGTCAGCAGCAAACGGAAGAACTTGTGCTGCGCATCCGCCGCCACCGCGCCCGACGCACCAAAGCCGTAGAACTCGACACGCTGCGCCTGAGACATCAGCGTCACCGCGCGTTGCAATTCCACCGGATCGAGCTTCTCGCGAACCTCCATCAGGGTGTGCAACGTGGTGTCGAAAATTTTCAGACTGTAGTCGGCGACCGAGTCGTCTTCATGGATCGCGAACTGACCGAAACTGGCACCGGCGGCCAGGCTTTGCGCCAGTTTGAGCTTGAGATCCTGAAACCCGGAGCAGCCGATGGCCCGGCAGAAACGCACGATGGTCGGCTCGCTGATGCCGACGCTGTGAGCCAGGTCGGCCATGGAACTGTGCATCACGGCCGCAGGGTCAAGCAGCACGTGGTCGGCGACCTTGAGCTCCGACTTGCGTAACAGGTGACGTGACTGGGCGATGTGTTGCAGCAGATTCAAGGGGCTGGACTCTTCTTATGGGCAAGGATGTAGCACGCTTGTAGTTATACTACATGAATTGGCTTTTTGCCTGCTCAATGCGTAACTCCATGTCCCCGTATCAGGCGCGATGGACTGCATGTAGCCCTTAAAACGAATTTCCCTGTTCGCGCAAAAGCCCGGCCAGACGCTCGGCTTCCACCGGACGACTGATCAGATACCCCTGCACCTCGTCGCAGCGTTCAGCACGTAAAAACTCCAGCTGCTCTTGCCGCTCGACACCTTCGGCTACCACTTTCAACGACAGCCCGTGAGCCATGGCGATGATCGCCCGAGTGATCGCCGCATCCTCGCTGCCCTGCCCCAATCCGCGAATGAATGCCTGATCGATCTTCACGTAATCCACCGGAATCCGTTTGAGGTAACTCAGCGACGAATAGCCGGTGCCGAAATCGTCGATTGCCAGCTTCACCCCCAGATCGCGCAACTGCTGGAAGGTCGCGATGATGTGTTCGACGCTGTCGAGCAACTGGCTCTCGGTGAGTTCCAGTTCGAGGTAGTGCGGCGCCAGCCCGGTTTCCTCCAGCACCTGGCGCACCAGACTGACCAGTTTGCCCTGACGCAGTTGATGCACCGACAGGTTCACCGATACCCGAATCGGCGCCAGCCCCTGGCGCTGCCATTCGCACGCCTGCCAGCAGGCCTGGCGCAGCACGAATTCGCCGATCGGGCCGATCAGTCCGGTTTCCTCGGCCAGACCGATGAAGTCCCCCGGCGGCACCCGGCCCATGCTTGGGTGATCCCAGCGCACCAGCGCTTCCGCCGCATTCAGGCGCCCGGTCTGCAGGCACAGCTTCGGCTGGTAGAACACCTTGAGCTGCTTGTCTTCGATGGCTTTGCGCAACTGGTTCTCCAGTTGCAGACGCTCAAGGGTGCTGGCCTGCAGGCTGTCGGTGTAGAACTGGAAATTGTTGCCGCCCAGATGCTTGGCGTGTTGCATGGCCATGTTCGATTGACTGACCAGCGCGGAAATCTCCCGGGCGTTGTCCGGCAGCATGCTGATGCCCATCGAGGCACTGACCACCAGCTCATGCCCTTCGATCGTCAACGGCAGACGCAGCTTGCTCGACAGACGCGTGGCAACCCGCGCCAGGCTCGACAGGTTGCCGTAGGCATCGAACAGCACGGCAAATTCATCACCGGACAGCCGCGCGATGGTGTCGGCCTCCGGCAACGCATTGACCAGCCGTCGAGCCATTTTCTGCAATAGCTGATCCGCCACCTCGTGACCGAGGCTGTCGTTGAGCAACTTGAAGCGATCCAGATTGATATGCAGCAGCGCCAGACTGCGGCGCCCGCCCTGACGCACGCGCTGATGGGCTTCGTGCAGGCGTTCGCGGAACAGCGAGCGGTTGGCCAGCCCGGTCAGCTCATCGTAGTGCGTCAGGAAACGCATGCGCTCTTCGGATTCGCGCCGCGCCGAAAGATCGGCGAAGAAGCCGACGATATGACTGACGTTTCCCCGACTGTCGCGCACCGCGTTGAGTTGCAGCCACTGCGGATACAGCTCGCCGTTCTTGCGGGTTTCGACCAGTTCGCCCTGCCAGCTGCCGTGCTGCTCCAGTGCGTGACGGATCGAGACGTAATGCCGCCGCGCATCACGACTGCACGGCAGCTCGACGACATTGCGCCCGAGCATGTCGTCGATGTCATAACCGGTGACACGACTGAACGCCTGATTGATCGCGATCAGCGCGTAGTTCGGATCGAGAATGACGATGCCTTCGCTGGCCGCTTCGAACACCGTGGCCGCCAGTCGCTGCTGTTCTTCAAGACTTTTGCTCGCGCTGATGTCGCGCCGGGTACCGACCATGCGGATCACCCGCCCACTGTCACTGCGCTCCACGGCGCGACCGCGGTCCTCGATCCACACCCAATGGCCGTCGCCGTGGCGCACGCGGTATTCGATCTGATAGTCCTCGGTGCGCCCTTTCAGGTGTTCGATCAGCGCCTGCTTGAGCGACGGCACGTCCTCGGGGTGCAGGCGGGGCTTGAGGTCGCGCAGGAGCGCCGTGACGTACTCCGGCGCGAGGCCGAACAGTTCCTGGATCTGCGTGTGATGGACTTCGTCGGTTTGCAGGTTCCAGTCCCACAACCCCAGCTCACTGGCCTTTAACGCCAAGGCCAGACGGGCTTCGCTTTTGATGAGTGCCTGGCTGGCCACATCCAGTTCACGGCTGCGCAGGGCCACGCGATCTTCCAGTTCGACCTGAGCCTCGCGCAACTGGCCCTCGGCGCAGCGCCGCTGTTCGATCTCTTTGCCCAGTTCCTGATTGAGCTGTTCGCTGCGACTCTGTGCCCGCTGCAAGTGTTCGATGAGGTGTTGGTTCTGAAAGCGCCGCAGCAGGCCGCGATCAATCAGCCGATTGACCTGCCACGCCACCACGCTGAGCGAGCCCAGCAGGATCAGCCCGAGCCAGCCCCAACCGCGCGCCAGTTCATCGCCGCCCCAGAACAGGTAACCGATCGCCGGCAGCAGGCACGGCAAGGTGAAGGAAAGAAACGCCGGCAGACTGACCGCGTAGGCAACACTGGCCGACAACGTCGCAGCACCGATCAGGCCGAAGACCCAGGCCTGCTGCATGAAATTGTCGGCGGGCACCAACGCAATACCGGCCCCGGCGAGCGTCAGGCCGGTCATGGTCGAACCGAGCAGGAACATGCGGAACCAGATCGGCTGGGCCTGACGATCGGGGATCGCCGAATCGAAGGCCGCGACCTGAATCACCCGCAACGCCACCAGCGACAGCAGCCAGACCAGCCAGATGCTGACCACGAAATAGCGCTGCGGGCTCCAGAGCAAACCGGCACACACCAGACCATTGATCAACATGAAGAGTGTGGGCAGCAATGAGCCCTGATAAAGCAGACGCGTGCGTTCGACCGCCATCTCGGTGGCGTAGTGTTTGCGGATAACCCGGGGTTCCACAGAGGGGCCCGACAGTTCGGAGCTGAGGGTCATGGGCAACGTTCTTGTTCTTATTAGGACGGGCATGCGCCCGAAATGTGCACGGAGCATACACAAGCCGATCCAGTTGCCAAACTGCTCCAGATCATAATTTCAGCGAAACTTTTCGCCCCCGCAGCGCCGACAAAACCCGCAGAGCGAGGCGGGCCGAAGCCTGTAGCCAGTGACCGACCGGTCGTCATTGGCGGCACTTTCATCGGCTAATGCAAAGCTCGGTTTGCCCGGGCCTGCGGCGCACCCTAGAATGCCCCGATGCGCGATGATCTCTCCCTTCTGCTGAACTCCCTCAACGATGCCCAACGCCAGGCCGTAGCAGCCCCCGTTGGCCGTCAGTTGGTCCTGGCCGGTGCCGGCTCCGGTAAAACCCGAGTGCTGGTGCACCGTATCGCCTGGTTGATCCAGGTTGAAAACGCCTCGCCCCACTCCATTCTGTCGGTGACCTTCACCAACAAGGCCGCTGCCGAGATGCGTCATCGCATCGAGCAGTTGCTGGGTATCAACCCGGCCGGCATGTGGGTCGGCACCTTCCACGGCCTGGCGCACCGCTTGCTGCGGGCGCACTGGCAGGAAGCGGGCTTGAGCCAGACCTTCCAGATTCTCGACAGCGACGACCAGCAGCGACTGGTCAAGCGGGTGATCCGCGAGCTGGGGCTGGACGAACAGCGCTGGCCGGCCCGTCAGGCCCAGTGGTTCATCAACGGGCAGAAAGACGAAGGTCTGCGTCCGCAACACATTCAGGCCAGCGGCGACTTGTACCTGGCCACCATGCGCGGCATCTATGAAGCCTACGAGGCTGCTTGCCAGCGCGCCGGCGTGATCGACTTCTCCGAGCTGCTGCTGCGCGCGCTCGACCTGTGGCGCGACCATCCGGGCCTGCTGGCGCACTATCAGAAGCGCTTCCGCCATATCCTCGTCGACGAATTCCAGGACACCAACGCCGTGCAGTACGCCTGGTTGCGTCTGCTCGGCAAGGGCGGGGACAGCCTGATGGTGGTCGGCGACGACGACCAGTCGATCTACGGCTGGCGTGGGGCGAAAATCGAGAACATCCATCAGTACTCGTCGGACTTCCCGGATTCGGTAACCATTCGTCTGGAGCAGAACTACCGCTCCACCGCCGGCATCCTCAAGGCCGCCAACGCGTTGATCGCGAACAACACCGGGCGTCTCGGCAAAGAGCTGTGGACCGACGGCGGCGACGGCGAAGCGATCAACCTGTACGCCGCGTTCAACGAACACGACGAAGCGCGCTACGTTGTCGAAACTATCGAAAGCGCGCTGAAAACCGGCCTGGCCCGCAGCGACATCGCGATTCTCTACCGCTCAAACGCCCAATCGCGCGTTTTGGAAGAAGCCTTGCTGCGCGAGCGCATTCCGTACCGCATCTATGGCGGCCAGCGCTTCTTCGAACGCGCGGAAATCAAGAACGCCATGGCCTACCTGCGTTTGCTCGAAGGTCGTGGCAACGATGCCGCACTGGAGCGGGTGATCAACGTCCCGGCCCGTGGTATTGGCGAAAAAACCGTCGAAGCGATCCGCGACCATGCACGTCACAGCGATGTGTCGATGTGGGAAGCGATGCGCCAACTGGTCGCCAATAAAGGCCTGACCGGTCGTGCTGCCGGCGCCCTGGGTGCGTTTATCGAGCTGATCGAGAATCTTGCCGCCAAGTGCATGGAGATGCCGCTGCATCTGATGACCCAGACCGTCATCGAGCAATCGGGACTGATCGCCTATCACGAAGCGGAAAAAGGCGAGAAAGGCCAGGCCCGGGTGGAAAACCTTGAGGAGCTGGTCAGCGCCGCGCGCAACTTCGAGAACACCGAAGAAGACGAAGAGCTGACGCCGCTGGCGGCGTTCCTCGGCCACGCTTCGCTGGAAGCCGGCGACACTCAGGCCGACGAACACGAAGACAGCATTCAATTGATGACCCTGCACAGCGCCAAGGGCCTGGAATTCCCTTACGTGTTCCTGGTGGGCATGGAAGAAGGTCTGTTCCCGCACAAGATGAGCCTGGAGGAACCGGGTCGCCTTGAAGAAGAACGTCGCCTGGCCTACGTCGGCATCACCCGCGCCATGCAGAACCTGGTGATGACCTATGCTGAAACCCGACGTCTGTACGGCAGCGAAACCTACAACAAGGTCTCGCGTTTCGTCCGTGAAGTGCCGAAGGGTCTGATTCAGGAAGTACGCCTGTCGAACAGCGTCAGCCGACCGTTCGGCGGCAACCAGTCGATGAGCGGCAGCAACCTGTTCAGCGGCAGCGAGATTCCGGAAACCGGCTTCAGCCTGGGTCAGGCAGTGCGTCACTCGATCTTCGGCGACGGCGTGATCCTCAACTTCGAAGGCGCCGGCGCGCAGGCGCGGGTGCAGGTGAACTTCAGCGAAGGCAGCAAGTGGCTGATGCTGGGGTACGCCAAGCTGGAAGCCATTTAACGCCTCGCTCGATTGCTTCTGTAGGAGTGAGCCTGCTCGCGATAGCGATTTGTCATTCAATATCTTTATTGTCTGACACGCCCTCATCGCGAGCAGGCTCACCCCTAAAAGGCTTTGTGTCGGCTCATCTTTAAGGATATTTCCATGGGCTCAGGCTTCTTTTCTTCCTGGACATTCTGGGCCCTGCTCTCGGCGACTTTCGCCGCGCTGACGGCGATCTTCGCCAAGATCGGCATCGAAAACGTCAATTCCGACTTCGCCACCCTGCTGCGCACCATCGTGGTCCTGGTCAGTCTGGCCTTGATTTTGTACGCGACGGGCCAATATCAGTCATTGGGATCGATTTCCGCCAAGAGCTATCTGTTCCTGCTGTTGTCCGGTCTGGGTACCGGCGCGTCGTGGCTGTGCTACTTCCGCGCGCTGAAAGTCGGCCCGGCCTCGCTGGTTGCGCCAGTGGACAAACTCAGCGTGGTACTGGTGGCGGTGCTCGGCGTGATCCTGCTGGGCGAGAAACTCGACCTGCGCCAATGGGGCGGCATCGGCCTGATCACCGCCGGTGTGGTGCTGCTGGCGTTGCGTCGATAAGCAAGTTTCCCGCTGAACCTATCCCATTTTCCTACAGACAAAAGTACATGGCCTTATTGCTTCGACGGAGCTGAACATAACCTGTCAGGCAAAAGCCCGAAACACTCTCTCGCTAGCCAGTAACACTTCAGCTGTGCAACATGGCGCGCGTGTCTCCACAAACGGGAATTCCCTTTATGAAACGTTTTCTTAGCATCGCCATGGCGTTGTGCATCGGCCTGACGATGAGCCTCGACGCCAACGCCAAGCGCTTTGGTGGTGGCAAAAGCGCCGGCGCTGCGCCGACGCACCAGACCAGCCAGATGGCTCCTTCTTCCCCAGGCATGGGCGGCGCAGCAGCGACCGCTGGTGCTGCCGGCGCTGCCGGTGCCGCGGCCAAGGCTGGCGGCGCTTCGAAATGGCTCGGCCCTCTGGCCGGTATCGCCGCCGGTGGCCTGCTCGCTTCCATGTTCATGGGCGGCGGCTTCCAGGGCATGCAGATCTTCGACATCCTGATCATGGCCGTGATCGCGTTCGTGATCTTCCGCTTCATCGCCGCTCGTCGACGCAAGCAGCAGGAGCACCTGGCTCCGGCCGGCGCGCCGATGCAGCGTGAAGTATTCGAGCAGAAGCCTGCTGCCATGGGTTCGATCTTCGGTGGTTCGGCCGCGCCGGTTGCCGCTCGTCCGGTGATCAACGCACCAGCCTGGTTCAACGAGCAGAACTTCCTTGCCGCCGCGCGCAGCCACTTCCAGGCGCTGCAGCAGCACTGGGACGCCAACGAAATGGACAAGATCGCCGAGTTCGTGACCCCGCAGATGCTCGACTTCCTCAAGCGTGAGCGTGCGGATCTGGGCGACGGCTTCCAGTCGACTTACATCGAAAACCTGCAGGTTCAGCTGGACGGCGTGGATGATCGCGCCGACAAGACCATCGCCACCCTGACCTTCAGCGGTGTGTCGAAGACCTCGCGTTTCGACCAGGGCGAAGTGTTCAGCGAAAGCTGGAACATGGAACGCCCACAGGGCGAAAACCAGCCTTGGCTGGTGGCCGGTATCCGCCAGAACGGCTGATCCCCATCGCGTTACGCATGTGGTAATAAAAACCCCGGCCTCGGCCGGGGTTTTCTATTTCACGGTTGCATCTATAGCGAGCTACTGTATAAACCGGCCCATATAAACCGCGCCATTCAAGCAAGAGGATCCCGGACGTGGAAGAAATCATCGAACAACTGCGCGAAGCCAACGAACCCGTACCGGTTCCCCTGGAATTGCCCGACGAAGACCAATTGGTAGAAATCGAAGAAGAACTCTTCATCAACATCCCGTTCGTCTTCAAAGAGTTTCTGCTGACCGTCAGTGACGTGGTGTACGGCAGCCTAGAGCCGGTGACCGTCACCGACCCGCAATCGCACACCTATCTGCCGGACGTGGCGGCCAACGCCTGGGACATCGGCGTACCGCGCGACCTGATCCCGATCTGCCAGGACGGCGACAACTACTACTGCGTCGAAGAAGACGGCACCGTAGTGCTGTGGTCCGGCGAAGAAGAGTTGATCACCGAAGAATCCTGGGAATCGGTGTGGCACTGGGCGCGGGACGTCTGGCTGGAGAGCTGATTAGCCAGATGCCCGGGCCGGTCAGTGCCCCGACGACTCCTTGTGGTTGTCGAGGGTTTCCAGCAGGGCCACCTGCATCCGCGTGTGCACGCGGATGAACCAGCGCCAGAGCAGCGCCGCCACGGCGGCCGCGACCACGGCGACCAGCACCAGCAACTTGTTGGTCGGCAGGATACTGGCCGACAAGGCTGCCAACAGCAGGAAGATCACCAGCAGCGAGAGGATCGGGATCACTTCGGAGATCACCCGACGCACTCGCTGCGTGTGACGCCCGGCCATCTCCGGCTTCACGCCCATTTCCGCCAGCAGCATCGACAGCGCCTGAGCTTGCGATACGCCGCGATCAGGAATGGCAGTGACAGCAGCAGCGCACCGCCCCAGATCAACGCCTTCTGCCAGCTCGGATCACCGATCCAGTCCTGCATCCACACCGACAGCCGTCCGGCAAAGAACGCGCCGCTGAAGAAGATCGCGATCACCAGCGCCAGATTGACCCCGACCTGCAACAGGATCCGCCGGATCATCGCCGCCAGCATCGCGCCCTCGCCTTGCGGCTGAATACTGCGCAGCCATTCGCCATACATGCCGAACACCCGGCCCAGACGCTTGGGCACCGCCGCCGAGAGCTTGATCGACAACGGGTCGGCCGCGCGAATCAGGTACGGCGTCAGTAGCGTGGTGATCACCGACACCGCCACGGCCACTGGATACAGAAAGTTGCTGGTGACCTGCAGCGTCATCCCGAGCGCGGCGATGATGAAGGAAAACTCGCCAATCTGTGACAGCCCCATCCCCACGCGCAGTGAGGTTCGTCCGTCATTGCCGGCGATAAACGCCCCGAGGCCGCAGGACAACATCTTGCCGAGCACCACCGCCACGGTAATGACTGCAATCGGCCACGCGTATTGCAGCAGGATCATAGGATCGAGCATCAGGCCGATGGCGACGAAGAAGATTGCACTGAACAGGTCGCGTACCGGCTCGATCAGCCGTTCGATCTTCAGCAGTTGCCGCGACTCGGCCATGATCGCGCCGATCAGGAAGGCGCCGAGCACCATGCTGTATTCAAGCTTGACCACCAGCAGGCAGAAACCGAAACACAGGCCAAGCACGGTGATCAGCAGCATCTCGTTGCTTTCGAATTTGGCGACATAAGCCAACAGACGCGGCACCAGCAGAATGCCGACCACCAGTGCAACGATCATGAACAGCGACAGCTTGCCGACCGTGGAGAACACTTCGCCGGAGCTGACCGTGCCGCTGACCGCGATACTCGACAGCAAGGCGATGATGCCGATGCCGAGGATGTCCTCGACGATCAGTACGCCGAAGATCAGCTGCGCAAAGCGCTCGTTCTTCATCTTCAGGTCATTGAGCGCCTTGACGATGATGGTGGTTGAGGAGATGGCGAGGATTGCGCCGAGGAACAGTGAATCCATGGTGTTCCAGTCGAACCAGCGACCGATCTCGTAGCCGATCCAGATCATCAGGACGATTTCGAGAAACGCCGCGATAAACGCCGTGGCCCCGACCTTGAACAACTTGCGCAGGCTGAATTCCAGCCCGAGGCAAAACATCAGGAAAATCACCCCCAGCTCGGCGAGGGTCTTGATGGTTTCTTCGTCGTGGATCAGGCCAAACGGCGGCGTGTGCGGCCCGATGATGAAACCGGCGACGATGTAGCCGAGCACCACTGGCTGCTTGAAGCGGTGAAACAGCACGGTGACCACACCTGCGACCAACATGATCACTGCCAGGTCCTGAATAAAGCTAATGGCATGCATGGTGTGGGCTCCTTGTATGACGTGACCCGCCGTCAGACATCAGAAAGGTCTGAGCGAGTTGGGTAAAAATCCGCTTTTCGTGTGGGAATTGCCCTTGGGCAGGGCCTTTTGCAGGTTAACACCGCGACTTCCGGCTGGAAGGCGGTGCAATATAAGGAAACAGATCGGTCACGGCGTGACGGCAGCCAGTCGTCTGGCGTCCCGATAACGGTGCTTTTGAAAAAGCCACCAGGCACCCGCAGAGGTGCTTCCAGCCATCCAGCCTTGATCCGTGAGAACGTTATGGAACCCGGAAACGCCCAACTGTCGATGACGGTATTGATGACCCCCGACATGGCCAACTTCTCTGGCAATGTCCACGGCGGTACCCTGCTCAAATACCTCGACGAAGTGGCCTACGCCTGCGCGAGCCGCTATGCCGGCCGCTACGTGGTAACGCTGTCGGTGGATCAGGTGATTTTCCGCGAGCCGATCCATGTCGGCGAACTGGTGACCTTCCTTGCGTCGGTCAACTACACCGGCAACACCTCGATGGAGGTCGGCATCAAAGTGGTGACCGAGAACATCCGCGAGCGCTCGGTACGCCACACCAATAGCTGCTTCTTCACCATGGTCGCGGTGGATGACCAGCGCAAACCTGCCGCTGTACCGCCACTGCAACCGCAGAACAGCGAAGACAAGCGTCGCTACATGCAGGCCCAGCAGCGCCGGCAGATTCGTCAGGAGCTGGAGAAACGCTATCAGGAGATCAAGGGCGACGCCTGATCGATCCTTTGGAATGATGTTGCTTTATAGATAGCCTTCGCGAGCAAGCCCGCTCCCACCTTCAATCGCAGTCCTCCCATGAGAACGCGGTCGAAGGTGGGAGCGGGCTTGCTCGCGAATGGGTGTAACGCGGTTTTACAGACTGATCGCGGTCGCCTCGAACTTCACCCGCGGATGCGCGATCCGGTCCTGCGCCCGCACCAGTTGCAGCTCGTAACTGGCACACGCCTGGGTTTCCAGCAGCACTTCATGCACCGCCGCTGCAGTGAATTCAAACGCCGCCACCAGACTGTCACCGAGCAGCACCCGTGCCAGGAACAAACCGGACGTCAGATCGCCCACCCCCACCGGTTGACGCGGAAACGCCAGCAGCGGACGACGCAGGTGCCAGCTTTCGTCGGCGGTCACCAGCAACATCTCGAAACCGTCCGCCGGTTTGCCCGGATAATCCAGGTGTTTGACCAGCACCGCTTTCGGGCCGCGTGCCAGCAGTGCCCGGGCCATCCCCAGGCAATCAAACAAGGACTGCGGCTTGCGCCCGGAGAAGCTGTCCAGCTCCAGCTGGTTCGGGCACATGATGTCCGCCACGGCTGCCGCTTCTTCCAGCAGGAAGTCGCTGACTTCGGTCGGCACACTGCAGCCTTTCTCCGGATGACCCATTACCGGGTCGCACAGGTACAACGCCTTCGGATTGACCGATTTGATGCGCTCGACACCACTGAGAATCGCCCGGCCCTGCGCCGCGCTGCCCAGATAACCGGAGAGCACGGCGTCGCAGTTGCCCAGCTCGCCAATGGCGGCAATGCCTTCGACCAGTTCGGGGATCTGGTGCGGCGACAGCACTTCACCGGCCCACTGCCCGTACTGGGTGTGGTTGGAAAACTGCACGGTGTTGAGCGGCCAGACATTCACCCCGACCCGCTGCATCGGAAAAACCGCGGCGCTGTTGCCGGCATGGCCGAAGACCACATGGGACTGAATGGCGAGCAGATGAGGCGTACGTTTCATTCGGGTTATTCCGTAAAACGATTGAAATTCAAGCCGCGCAGTATGCGACGAAACACAGCCTGTACGACAGACCGGCGACGCAGTTAAGCTGAGCTTATCTTTTGGAGTTTCCTGTTGATGCTGACCCTCGAAAACATCTTCGTGCTGATGCTGTTCGCCGCTGCCGGCGCATGGCTTTGGCACAACCACGGCTTGCGCGAGCGGGCGCTGGAACGGGTCAAGCAGCATTGCATCAACGTCGGTGTCGAACTGCTGGACGGTAACGTCGCGTTGAAAAAAATCGGTTTGATCAAGGATGGCAGCGGCCGGCGGCGCCTGGCCCGGGTCTACAACTTCGAGTTCACCGTGACCGGCGAAACCCGGCACAACGGCACCATCACCCAGTTTGGCGCACACAGCGCGCAGATCGAGCTGGCGCCCTACCCTGCACCGTTCGACGACACGCCACCCGTGGTCGAGGTCACCCGCCCACGGGCCGAAGTGATCGAGCTGAGCCAGTGGCGTCAGGATCACAACAAGTGGAAGCCTTGAGCTAACCCACTTGAACCCGGCATTGCGCCAGGCCTGCCTGCAAATCCTCGACACTTTGCGCGTCGGCAAAGATCAGCTCGAGACGTGAATCCCGTCGCCACTCGCTGGGTTGCCAATTCAGTTCAGCGTTATCCAGGGCATTGGCTGAAACCCAACCCTGTGCGCTGTGGATAACCAGTTTCGCCCGTCGCCAGTCCAGGCTTTGCAGCCATTGGCTCAGGCGTTGCGTATCGAACCTCTGTCCCGGGTGCCAGCGCCAACCAATGCTCCAACCGCCCTCCTGTGCCTGACTCAGGCAGATCGGCACGGCCGGATCGCTCCAGATCGCCGGAATCGACGCCAATCCCTGCGGCACGATGAGGTTATCCACACCTGCCATTGCTTGCGCAACCACACCCGGCAACTCGCGCAACGGTAGTTGCGACTGCTGCGTCCAGATCAGTTTGACTGCCGGCAAACGCTCGGCGATGGTCTGCCGAACAGCCTCATTCAGACTTTCTGCCTTGTTCAGTAACAGCAGACCGGCGTTGGCCAAAGCCTCCTGCTGAGCGGGCGGCAGCGCTTTCCCGGCTGCCAGCGCCTGGGCATCCAGCACTGACACACAGGGCTGTACCGCCAGTACACCACGCCACGGCGCTTCGCTTAATTGCATGAGCAACTGCGCCGGATGGCCCAGCCCGGACGGCTCAATGAACAGCCGATCCGGCCGGGCCTTGCGCAGCAAACGGCCGAGGCCGATTTGAAACGGCGCACCATTCACGCAACACAGACACCCTCCGGCGACCTCGCCCAGTGCGATACCATCGGCGTCGCGGGTCAGCAACGCGGCATCGAGGCCGATCTGGCCGAACTCATTGATCAGCACCGCCCAGCGCTCGCCTTCCGGCCGCTGGGCCATGAGCTGGCGAATCAGGCTGGTCTTGCCGGCGCCCAAAGGGCCGGCGATGACATGGGTAGGAATGTTCTGCAACATGACTGGGAGTTTTCTGAGGGGATTGGGCATGCGTTGGATGGGATGGTCGTTGCTGTTGATGCTGCTGTCGAGCGAAGCCTGGGCCCAGGCCTGCGTGGTGCACAGCCAGGGTGAGCGACTTGACGTCAAAGTCTGCCAGCAGAACCGCAGTATTCCCGAGAAACTGTTCAGCGACGGCTTCTGCCAACCGACGCTGGCCGGGCAGAAAGTCGAGGTGCAGTACGTCGATCAATGCCCGAGCGGCGCGTTCGGCGTGTGCAGCAACGCGCAAGTCGCCAATATGCCCTATCGCCAGGATATCCACTATTACGGTGTCGCCTCCGACGCGGCGTATTTGCAGCCGTACTGCGAGGGGCAAAGCCAGGGCCAGTGGCTCAAGCCTTGAGCTGTCAGCCGAGCCAGTCGAGGGTCAGCAGCAACCGTCGCTCACCCGGCGCCGGTTGCGGGGAGCGATGAATCAGGCCAAAGCCTTCATTGCCGAGCCACTTCTCGCCTTTCAATAGCGCCACATCACCCCGCTTGAGTTGCTGGATTTGGCTCATGCCCTGTGGCTCGGCGTTGGCCTGGCCCAGTTGCTCGCGATCCATCACGCCCTCCTTGAGCCACTGGCTGCCAATCCCCGCAAAGGTTGTGATCAAGCGCACCGGCACATGATCGACATGGAAACGTGGGCACATGGCTTTATCCAACACCCGCAGGCGCAAACCGATACGCCGTGCCCCCAGCAGACAGGCGAAGGCACTCACCAGCCATTGCAGGTCAGCGATGAAGGCTTCGTAGCCTTGCAGATCACGGAACCCGGCGGCCAATCCTTTCAGATCAGGGTCGGCGTCTTCATCCGGCAGTTCGATGCACAGCGATTCCGCCAGAGGCTCGTTGAGCGACAGCAGCAATTCTGCAAAATCGGCGATGTGCAGCGGCAGTTGACGCTGCCAGACCGCAAGATTGACGTCGTCTTCGAGGATTCGCGTCAGCGTTTTCGGCGTCGCTCCCTGATGCTGATGGCGCGCCCGGTTTTGCTGCAACTTGAGCGCGAGCATCAGGCGGCCTCTTCGTGCCAAGGGCCGAACGGATCCGGCAGCCGGCGCCAACCGTCTACGCCAATGGCCATTTCTTCGTCAGTCAGCAGGCAGGCATCGAGCTCCGATTTGAGCTGTACGAAGTCGATGTTCTGGCCGATGAATACCAGCTCCTGACGACAATCTCCGACGCTCGTCGTCCAGTTTTCCATGATCGCTGCGGTACTTTCCTGATCCTGCGGCCATTGGTTTTTCGGCACGAAACGCCACCAGCGGCCTGCGAAACCATGGCGCATCAAACCGCCGGCCTGCGACCAACTGCCTGCGTCGGAGGGTTTGCTGGCGAGCCAGAAGAAGCCTTTGGAGCGCAGCAGTTTGCCGTTCGGCCATGGGCGATCGATGAAGTTGAAGAAGCGCTGCGGATGGAACGGGCGGCGTGCGCGGTAGGCCGTCGAGGCGATGCCGTATTCCGTGGTTTCCGGCACGTGCTCACCGCGCAATTCCTGCAACCAGCCCGGGGCCTGAGCGGCTTTCTCGAAGTCGAATCGGCCCGTGTTGAGGATTTTCTCCAGCGGCACCTCGCCCATCACCATTGCAATGATCTCCGCCTGGGCATTGAGGCGCTTGAGGATTGCCATCAGCTCTTCGCGCTCCTGGCGGCTGATGAGGTCGATTTTGCTGATCAGCAGTACGTCGGCGAACTCGATTTGTTCGATCAGCAGATCGGTGATCGAGCGTTCGTCTTCATCGCCCAGGGTCTCGCCTCGGGAAGCCAGACTCTCGGCGGCCTGATAGTCGAGGAGGAAATTCACGCCGTCGACTACCGTCACCATGGTGTCGAGGCGCGCGACATCGGCGAGGCTCTGGCCCTGCTCGTCACGGAAGGTGAACGTTTCGGCGACCGGTAGCGGCTCGGAAATACCGGTGGATTCGATGAGCAGGTAATCGAATCGTCCTTCGCGGGCGAGCTTGCTGACTTCTTCGAGCAGGTCCTCGCGTAACGTACAGCAGATACAACCGTTACTCATCTCCACCAGTTTTTCTTCAGCACGGTTCAAGCTGACATCGCGCTGAACTTCGCTACCATCAATGTTGATCTCGCTCATATCGTTAACGATAACAGCAACGCGCAAGCCTTCTCGATTACGTAGTACGTAATTTAAAAGTGTACTTTTTCCGGCACCGAGAAAGCCCGAAAGAACGGTCACGGGAAGCGGAGATGACATTGGATAATCCTCATCAGATGGTGGCCGATGTGCACGTTGACCTGGTTTGGCGTAGCGCACCGCGTTCTATGGCTTCAAAACAGCGATCTGGTAGAAGCAGACGCTTGAAATCGGCGAACTCAGACTCAATACAAATTAATGTTATAGTATAGCAATATGAATAAGCCAGCCGCGCGCTTGCCCAAACCGATAAAGAGCAGGAAGCTGCAGGCGATCTGCCCATTGGGAACCGAGATGAAAACTGCTTTGAAATACTCGCTGCTGAGTCTCGCGTTGCTGTCGGGGGCCGACGCCTGGGGGCAAATTCCCGCACTCGCCAACTGCACACGCAGCGCCAATCTGCTGGCCTGCATCGACGCGCAAGGCAATGCCTACAGCGTGAACACGGTGGGCAGCACAATTTATCTGCGGGGCTTTGAAAAGGACGGCAACCGCTACTGGGCGCAGACCAACAGCCGTTTCGGCCAACTGACGTTCTTTACCGGGATCGCCTCTGACGGGGAAGCCTGGGTGGGCTACACCCGTCGCGTCGGCTGGACGACGATCAATCGCTTTTCCAGCTCTGGCGGCAGTAGCGCGAAGTTCACCTGCAGCCGGATCACTGGCTGCTAAACCTGCGCGTTTTGCTGCTCCTGCTGCCAGGCGATATAGCTGTCGACGGGTGGACTCTTCTGGAAGTAACGCTGTAGCCCTTCGAACAAACCATCCGCCACGGCTTGCTGATGCCGAGGCGTGATCAGTCGCTGGCTGTCTCGGGCGTTGGAAATGAAGCCGGTTTCCACCAGAATCGACGGCACGTCCGGCGACTTCAACACGGCAAATCCTGCCTGTTCCACGCGCTTCTGATGCAGCGTGGTAATGCCTGCCAGACTGCCGAGAACCGTGCTGCCGAGTTGCAGACTGGCGGCGATAGTGGCGTTCATCGACATATCGAGGATCACTCCGGCGAGCATCGGATCCTTGTCCTTGAGGTTGAGCAGACTGGTCGCACCGAGCAGATCCGCGCCATTCTCCCGCTGCGCCATGAAGCGCGCAGTCGCAGACGTCGCGCCACCCTCGGACAGGCAATACACAGACGCTCCCGACGCCGTCAGACGTGGTGCCGCATCGGCATGCACTGAGATAAACATGTCGGCCTTGTGCTGGCGCGCTATATCCACACGCTTGCGAAGCGGCACAAAGAAGTCGTCATTGCGCACCAGTTTCACGTCGAAGCCTTTCTCCCTCTTCAGCCGTTTGGCGAGTAACTGGGCGATGGACAGCACCACATCCTTTTCCCGTTCACCTTTGGCACCAACCGCGCCCGGGTCTTTTCCGCCGTGCCCGGGGTCGACGACGACGATGATGTCGCGCTTGGGGTGAGTCTTATTCGACGGTGTTTCACGTGGAACCATTGCCGCACTTGATGCCTGTTTGGCGTTCACCAGATCAAGCACCAAGCGGTGTCCTTGACCATCTTCGGGCGCCAAGAGGAAGCTGTTCAACAGCACTGGATGGTTCAGGTCGAGAACAATCCGTGTATCACCCTGACCAAAGTGACCTGATCGAATGGAGCGAATGGCGGTATCGGCAAGCAGCAACTGGCTGAAATCACCGCTCAAACTCGCCCCTGAAAGGTCAATGATCAGGCGTTCTGGAGCGCTCAGGGAGAAAGTTTTGTAGCGCACCGGACCGCTCAGGTCGAACACCAATCGCAGCTTTTCATCCGAACGCCAGAGCCGCGCATTGCGAATCTGTGTAGCCGAGACACTGAAGGGGAAAGCCAAGGCCGTACTGGCCAGCAGCAGATTGAGCAGATGACGTCTGTGCATATGAAAGCCCGTTCATGAAAAAGCTATCGTGATTTGTATTGTTATAATGTAACATCCAATTCAATCAACACGATGGTTCCGAACATGAATTCGCTGACACTTCCGGATATAGCGACTCAAGTCGCTCGCCAGGCGTTACCGCTTGATTGGGTGGGCATGTGCGGTATCGCTCTGCCTGTTCTGTTGGAAGGCCAACGTCTGAGCGCAAAAGCAGATGCAGGCGTCAGTCTCGATGATGGCGAGGCGCGCGGTATTCACATGTCGCGGCTGTATCTGGCGCTGGCGGCGCTTGAACGGCACAACCTCTCTCCCGCCTTATTGCGCGAGGTACTCGATGATTTTCTGGTCAGCCACAAAGGTTTATCCAACAGCGCCTACCTGAACATCCATTGCGAAGTACTGCTGAAAAGACCTGCGCTAGTCAGCCCTCTGGCCGGTTGGAAGAGCTATCCAGTGAGCATTTGTGCCAGCCTGAAAAGCAAAGTGTTCCACGTGGAACTGAAAATCGAAGTGCCTTACTCCTCAACTTGCCCCTGCTCAGCAGCGTTGGCGCGGCAGTTGATTCAGCAGCAATTCATCAATGATTTCGCCAACAAGCCACTGCAACATGCCGAAGTGTTGGCCTGGCTTGGATCAAGCCAAGGCATTGTCGCCACCCCGCACAGCCAACGCAGCACCGCGCAACTGCATATGCATCTCGACGAGTTCATCGACGAGCTACCTCTGAGCGTCATCATCAATGATGCCGAAGCGGCACTCGGCACCGCCGTACAAACCGCCGTGAAACGCGCCGACGAACAAGCCTTCGCTCTGGCCAATGGGCAAAACCTGATGTTCTGCGAAGACGCCGCGCGACGACTCAATCTGGCCCTGCGCCGCTCCCCCGGCGTCAGTGGTTTCCACCTGCGGGTAATCCACGCCGAAAGCCTGCACGCCCACGACGCTGTCGCCGAAAGCCACTGGCACCGAGAACTCGCATGATCCGCTGCCAAACCCTGACTTGGGGCGCACCCGGCCAACCACTGACTTCGCCACTGACGCTCTCGCTGGAACACGGCAGCCTCAGCGCCATCATCGGCGCCAACGGCTGCGGTAAAAGCAGCCTGCTGAAAGTCATCGCCGGATTGCAGAAGCCTTTATCCGGAAAAGTCGCACTGGGTGTTCCACGTCAGGGCGGCTTGGCGTTCCTGCCGCAGCAGCAACACCTCGACCGACAGTTCCCCATCAGCCTCGAAGAACTGGTGGCCGCGGGTTTCTGGGGCCGCCGATTGTCGACGCAACTGCGCGCGCAACGACTCGCCAGAGCACTGGAAAACTGGCACTTGAGCGGATTGGAAAAGCGTCCGCTAATCGCCCTTTCCGGCGGCGAATTGCAACGCGCGCTGCTCGCCCGTTTGAGTCTGACCGACGCCCCGTTACTACTCCTCGACGAACCCCACGCTGCCCTCGATGAGCTGGGCCAGCAGTTACTCTGGCAACACCTCCACGCCTGGCACGCCCAAGGGCGAACACTGCTGGTGGTCTGCCACGACCTCGCCGCGGTGCGCCAACACATCCCGCATACATTGCTGATCAAAAATCGTCAGTGCGTGTTCGGCCCCAGTGCCGAACTGATCCAGCAAACACCCAACACGCAGGTGGCCTGATGCTCACCGTCAGCCATCTCTGGCAACCGTTCATCGAGTTCGTGTTCATGCGCCGCGCACTGCTCGGCGGTCTGGTACTGGCCTGCAGCACGGCTCCGCTTGGCGTGTTTCTGATCCTGCGGCGCATGAGCCTGATCGGTGATGCCGTCGCCCACGGCATTCTCCCCGGTGCGGCGTTGGGCTTCTGGTTCGCCGGTCTCAGTCTGCCGGCACTGACACTCGGCGGCCTCGGCGCCGGCCTGGGCATGGCCGGTCTCGCCGCCTGGATCACCCGTCGCACCGGTCTGCGCGAAGACGCCAGCCTCGCCGCGATCTATCCGATCTCGCTCGCCAGCGGCGTGTTGATTCTCGGCATCGCCGGCAAGCGTCTCGACCTGTTGCACTTGCTGTTCGGCTCGGCACTCGCCGTCGACGGTCCGACCCTCAACGGCATGTTGTGGGTGTCGGGGCTGAGCCTGATCGCCATGACTCTGATCTACAAACCGCTGCTGCTGGACACCCTCGATCCGCTATTCCTGCAAACCGTCAGCCGTCTCGGTCCACTCGCCCACGGCGTGTTCCTGACCTTGGTGGTACTCAATCTTGTGATCGGTTTCCAGGCCATCGGCGCCTTGATGGTGGTGGGTCTGATGATGCTGCCCGCCGCCGCTTCACGATTCTGGAGTCGGCGCCTGCCGAGCCTGATTGCCATCTCCGCGCTGATCGGCTGCCTCTCGGTGGGGTGCGGATTGTTGATCTCGTTCTACTACTCGCTGCCGAGCGGTCCGGCGATCGTGCTGGTCGCCGGCATCGGTTATCTGCTGTCCGTGGTGTTCGGACCGGTGCACGGTTTGCTGCGCCGCCCGCCTTTGCTCACATCCCAATGAGGTGTTTCCCGATGCGTGCTCTACTCGTGTTGTTCAGCCTGATGCTGTCGATGTCGTTGTCGGCGGCGGAAAAATTGCCGGTGGTCACCAGCTTCAGCATCCTCGCCGACATGGTTCATCAGGTGGGGGGCGAGCATATTCAGATCACCAACATGGTCGGCCCGGACGCCGATGCCCACACGTATGAACCGACGCCCGATGACGCCAAAGCGCTGCTCAAGGCCAGGCTGATCATCAAGAACGGCCTCGGTTTCGAACCATGGCTCGATCGCCTGGTCACCAGCACCGAGACCAAAGCCCCTGTCATCAGTGCCAGTCATGGCGTGATTCCACGCTCGCTGGATGAAGACGGCGAGAGCGTTCCCGACCCGCACGCCTGGCACAATCTGGCGAATACCGAGTTGTACATCGCCAACATCACCAAGGCGCTGATCACCGCCGATCCGGCGAACAAGGCCGACTACCAGCGCAACAGCCAGGCCTATCTGAAACAGATCTACGCCCTGCTCGCCGAAGCCAAGGCCAAGCTCGGTTCACTGCCGCCGGGCAATCGCAAGATCGTCACCAGCCACGATGCCTTCGGTTATCTCGGTCAGGCCTACGGCATCGACTTCATGGCGCCGCAAGGTCTGTCCACCGAACGCGAGCCATCGGCCGCCGAAGTCGCCGCGTTGATTACCCAGATTCGTCAGGCCAAGGTCAAAGCGGTGTTCATGGAAAACATCAAGGACGCGCGCCTGCTCAAGCAGATCGCCGATGAAAGCGGCGCACATATCGGCGGTACGTTGTACTCCGATGCCCTCGCCGCCAGCGGCCCGGCCAGCACCTTTACCGGGTTGTTCGAATACAACCTCAACACCCTTTACGACGCACTGAGCCAACCATGATCCGCAAGAATCCTTCAGGCGATCTGCCGCAAATTGCCGAGTCAGCCTACGTCGACAAAACCGCGATCATCTGCGGCAAGGTGATCATCGGCGAGAACGTTTTCGTCGGCCCCTACGCGGTGATCCGCGCCGACGAAGTCGATGCTTCGGGAGCGATGGAGCCGATCACCATCGGCGCCAATTCGAACATCCAGGATGGCGTGGTTATCCACTCCAAATCCGGCGCTGCGGTGACCATCGGTGAATTCACCTCGATTGCTCATCGCTCGATTGTGCACGGGCCGTGCGTGGTCGGCGACCGGGTGTTCATTGGCTTCAACAGTGTGTTGTTCAATTGCGTGGTCGGTAATGGCTGCGTGGTGCGGCACAACTCGGTGGTCGATGGCCGCGATTTGCCGGACGCGTTCTACGTGCCCTCCACTACCCGCATCGGCCCCAACACCGACCTCTCGCAGTTCCCGCCGGTGAGTGTCAGCGCCTCGGAGTTTTCCGAAGACGTGGCACGCACCAACGTCGATCTGGTGCGCGGTTACAAAGCCTTGCAGAACGAGTTCTGAACCATGAGCAGCGTGCTGATTCGCAACGCCAGAATGGTCAACGAAGGATGCGAGTTCGACGGCGATCTGTTAGTCAGCCATGGCCGCATCGTCAAGATTGCGCGCAGCATCGACGGTGAAACTGCGCGGGTGGAAATCGACGCCAACGGCCAATGGCTGTTGCCGGGGATGATCGATGACCAAGTGCATTTTCGCGAACCGGGGGCGCCGGACAAGGGCTGCATTCACACCGAGTCTCGAGCGGCGGTGGCGGGCGGCATCACCAGTTTCATGGACATGCCCAACACCCGACCGGCCACCCTCACCCTCGAAGCACTGGCGGATAAAAAGCGTCGGGCGGCGATCAACTCTGTGGCCAACTACGGCTTTCATTTCGGTGTGAGCCAGGACAACCTCGACACCGTCGCCGCGCTCAACCCCTGCGAAGTGGCCGGGGTCAAAGTGTTCATGGGCGCCTCCACCGGCAATCTGCTGGTGGATGATCCCAAGGTTCTTGAGCGCCTGTTTGCCGAAGTGCCGACGATTCTGCTGGCCCACTGTGAACACACGCCGAGCATCGAGGCCAACGCAGTCCGACTGCGTGCGCGCCTGGGTGAGCACCTGCCGGTCAATATCCATGCCTTGATTCGCGATGCCGAGGCTTGCTACCGCTCTTCTTCGCTGGCGGTGGAACTGGCCAGACGTCACGGCACTCGCCTGCACGTTTTACACCTGACCACCGCCCGCGAGCTGGCGTTGTTCGAAGACAAACCACTCGCGCAAAAACACATCACTGCTGAAGTCTGCCTGCATCACCTGCTGTTCGATGAAAGCGACTATCCAGCCCTCGGCAACCTGATCAAATGCAACCCGGCGATCAAGACCCGAGCCGACCGCGATGCTTTGCGCGCGGCGCTGCTGAGCAATCGACTGGATGTGATCGGCAGCGATCACGCGCCACATACCTGGGCGGAAAAACAGCGCCCCTATGCCGAAGCGCCGTCCGGTTTGCCACTGGTGCAACACGCTTTGCCGGCGCTACTGGAGCTGGTGGCCGATGGCGTGCTGCCGATCACCATGCTGGTGGCGAAGACCAGCCATCGGGTGGCGGATCTGTTTGCGATTCCGGATCGAGGTTATTTGCGGGAGGGGTATTGGGCGGATCTGGTGCTGGTTGAGCCAGCGGCTCTGGAAGTTTCGCGGCAACCGATCCTGTCGCAGTGCGGGTGGACGCCGTTTGCTGACAAGACTTTCCGCTATCGGGTGAATACGACGTTGGTGTCGGGGCAGATTGCCTGGCGCGAGCAGCGTATTAACGAAGGATGTCAGGGGCTGGCGCTGCGGTTTATGCGCTGAATGATCAGATGTCTGACAGGACGTCTTCGCGAGCAGGCTCGCTCCCACAAGGAATCGCACTGGCCCTGTGGGAGCGAGATCGCTCGCGAAGCTTTTAAGCTCTTGGCTTCACCGTGCCGCAATCCTGACCCAACCACACCGCACGGGTTTCCAGGCTGCCCTTCTGGTTGATCCCGATGGCGTTGAACGTGCCGTTGGCCACGGTGGTGAACTCACGATCACTGACAAACGTCGCGACACCGGTGCCTTGCGCTTTCGGGCAACTGAAGCGGAATTTCCACTGGTTACCGGTGCGCTCGGTGATCTGCTGTTTGCAGCCCGACTGCGGATCGGCCAGCGGAATATCGTTGGTCGCCACTTGCTGCGGTGTCAGGCAGGCACGGATGCCCTTGCCACCGATGTTGATTCCGTTCTTCTCCAGCGCCGCGCGCTGTTGCGGCGTCATCTGGCCTTGCAACTGACCGAGGATCGACTGCACATCCATTGGCTGGTCATCGACCTTGACGTTGCTCGAGGTCATTTCCCATAGCCCCGGCTGCAGCATTTGTGCCTGCGCAATCACTGGCATTGCCAAACCCAGGCCCAGTGCCAAACCCAGCAGACGAACGTTCATCGAAAAACTCCTGATCAGTAGTGGCCGTTAGACGCCGGCCGATTGCTTCGGTTCATGCGCCAATTAAATAGCGACAATCGCCCCGGAACATGGTCTGTTACGCATTGAATCTTCAGGAGCAAGGTTGCCCCATGGATTATTTTGGACCGCACATTTTCGGTTATCTGATCGCTCTTATACATAGCCTCGGCTTGATCGCCGCGATCCACGCGGTGCTGACGGTACGCACCGCCCAAGGCTCGATCGCCTGGGCATTGTCGCTTATTTTCATTCCTTATCTGACCCTCATACCCTACCTGGTGTTCGGCCGCAGCACTTTCGACGGTTACATCAAGGCGCGCCGTCAGGCCAACGAACAGATGCGCCAGGCGATATCCGAGCTGAACTGGCGCCCGTGGGTGGAAGAAGCGCTCACCGCCCGCGCGTCGAAAGCCTATGCCTCGCTACGCGCCATGCCCAAGCTGGGGCGCATGCCGTGCCTGGCAAACAACGAAGTGCAGCTGCTGGTGAATGGACACGCCACTTTCGAGGCGATTTTCCAGGCAATCGATCAAGCGCGCGAAGCCGTACTGATCCAGTTTTTCATCATCCATGACGACCGCCTCGGGCAGCGCCTGCGCGATCTGTTGCTGAAGAAAGCGGCTGAGGGCGTGGCGATTCATCTGCTCTACGACCGGATCGGCAGCCACGCCCTGCCCCACAGTTATGTGCAGGCGTTGCGCGATGGCGGTATCGAGGTCAAAGCCTTCGCCACGCGCAGCGGCTGGCTCAATCGCTTCCAGGTAAATTTCCGTAACCACCGCAAAATCGTCGTGGTCGATGGCGTGCTCGGCTTTGTCGGCGGGCATAACGTCGGCGATGAATACATGGGCGAGAAGCCGCCACTGGCGCCATGGCGCGACACCCACGTGCAAGTGCGCGGCCCGGTGGTGGCCTGCATGCAGGAGTCGTTTGCCGAGGATTGGTTCTGGGCCGCGCGCACGTTGCCGCCGCTGATCCTGCCGGACGTTTACCCGGAGGACGGCGTGCTCTGCCAGTTGCTGGCAAGCGGCCCGGCCGATGCCTACGAAACCTGTTCGCTGTTCTTCGTCGAAGCAATCCACGCCGCGACCGAGCGGGTGTGGATCACCAGTCCTTACTTCATTCCCGATGAGGCCGTCTTCGCCGCGTTGCGCCTGGCGGTGCTGCGCGGCGTCGATGTGCGCCTGCTGCTGCCATCGCGCCCCGATCACCGCATCGTCTACGCCGCTTCCAGCCTCTATGCGTTCGAAGCGGTGCGCGCCGGCGTGCGGGTGTTCCGCTACGAGCCGGGGTTCCTGCATCAGAAAGTGGTGTTGATCGACAGCGAGATCAGCGCCATCGGCAGCGCCAATCTGGACAACCGCTCATTCCGGCTGAATTTCGAAGTGATGCTGCTGACCGTCGACTGCGAGTTCGCTGCCAGCGTAGAACAGATGCTCAACGAAGACTTCGAGCAGGCTTACGAAGTCGCCAAAGAAGAGAGCCGGGAAGTCCACCGCCTGCAACAGCTCGGCATGCGGATCGCCCGGCTCATTTCACCGATTCTCTAGCAAGTCCCATCACCCTCTCCGAGCGAGAGGGCATGGTTCAGGCATCAAGGGTGGTAGATGTCGTCGCGAGTCCAGGGCAGTTCATGGCTGCCATCCGGATGCGCCTTCACCGCAAGAATCTGGTGCAGGTTGATCCAGCCACGCGCGAACGCGTAGGCACACCCGGCCAGATACAGCCGCCAGATGCGCAGCGCCTGATCCGGCACCAGTTTCCCGGCGGCTTCGAGGTTGTCCTCCAGGCGCTCGCTCCAATGGTCGAGTGTGCGCGCGTAGTGCAAACGCAGGCTTTCGACGTCGACGATCTCCAGTCCGGCTTCGCTGATCTCGGCCGAGATCATCGCCAGGTGCGGCAGCTCGCCGTTGGGGAACACGTATTTCTCGATGAAGTCGCCGGCGCCGCGGCCTACCGGACGGCCATCGGTGTGTTTGGCGGTGATGCCGTGGTTCATCACCAGACCGCCCTCCTTCACCGCGCCGAACAGGACCTTGCAGTACTCAGCGAGGTTGGCGTGGCCGACGTGTTCGAACATGCCGACGCTGACCACCTTGTCGAAACGCCCGTCCTGCGGCAGATCGCGATAGTCGAGCAATTGCAGTTCAACCTGGTCTTCCAGGCCCTCGGCCTTGACGCGCTCGCGGGCCAGTTCCAGCTGTTCCTTGCTCAGGGTGATGCCGAACACCTTGGCGCCGAATTCACGCGCCGCGTAACGGGCCAGACCACCCCAGCCACAACCGACATCCAGCAGGTAATCGCCCGGCTGCAAACGCAGCTTGCGACACAGATGCCGGAACTTGGCTTGTTGTGCCTGTTCGAGGGTTTCACTGCCGGTTTCGAAATACGCGCAGGAATACGCCATGTCGCTGTCCAGCCACAACTGGTAGAACGCGTTGGACAGGTCGTAGTGATAGGAAATGGCCTTGGCGTCGGTTTCCTTGTCGTGCACCGAACGCACAGGCTGTGCATCGTCGTCCTCATTGAGCAAGGCGCTGCTCAATTCGTCGCAGACCCGGATGACCTCGCTGATCGAGCCTTCCAGCTCAAGCTTGCCTTCGACAAACGCCGCCCCCAGCGCGTCGAGACTTGGATGCGTGAGCTGGCTGACCATCTGCGGGTCCTTGACCACGATGGTAACGCTGGGCGCCGGACCCAGATTGAATTCATGGCCGTCCCAGAGCCGCAGGCGAAGCGGAAGCTGCAGATTCTGTAAGGCTGGTGGAAGTTGCGCGAGCATGGAAAATCCCCCTTGTTTCAGACGTCAGATCTGAGGGTAGACCATCCTTGAAAAATAGCAGGCTATCGATTTAATTAGCCGACACTATCGTTCCAGACGCTCCAACATGCCGTCATGCACCCACGTTTCAGCCCAGGTAACGGCAAAGAAGTGTGCGCCCTCTTCCATAGATGACTGTCCATTCGGCGCACAGTTCGATGAACCTCGCTTCAGTGATCATCCTTGAGTTTGAGCAATGGCTCCTGAAACCGCAGCAAACGCCCGGCATTGCCCAACACCAGCAGCGTACTGAGGTTGTGCAGCAGCGCGGCAATCATTGCCCCCGCCGCGCCGAGCCAGCCGAATGCCGCGAACACCACGATCGCCAGAGTCCAGCCCAGACCGATGATCACATTGACCTGCAAGGTGCGCCGGCACTGGCGACTGAGCCGCACACAGGTGCCGAGGCGGCGCAGGTCGCTGCCGATCAACACGATATCTGCCGAGGCCAGCGCGATGTCGGCACCGCCGGCGCCCATCGCTACACCGACCACACCGGCCTTGAGCGCCAGCGAATCATTGATGCCGTCACCCACCACCATCGGCCGGAAACCGTTGTCGATTTCCTTGAGCACGCGGTTGAGTTTGTCCTCGGGCAGCGCTTGGGCTTCCACCTCTTGCAGGCCGACTTCGCGGGCCAGTGTCTGGGCGACACTCTGGCGATCGCCGGTCAGCAGCAGTTGGCGACCCAGACCCAGTTCACGCAATTCATTGAGGGCAAAGCGCGCTTCCGGTTTGACGCTATCGGCCAACAACAACCAGGCAACAAACTCGCCATTCAGCGCCAACCCGGCGATCGGCCCATCGTGCTCGGGAACGGTCGTCGTGACGATGCCCAGTTGCGCGAACAGTTCGGGACGCCCCAGCGCCGCCTCGCCTTGCGCGGTCATGGCCACGACCCCGAGGCCCTGACGCTCGTGAATGTCCGTCAGCGGCAAGCTCTGCTCCTGACTGACCAGCCCCGCCAGTGCCCGGCTGACCGGATGACTGCTGGCCGCGCCAAGACTGGCCGCCAATGCCATGACCGCGGACTGTTGCAGACGCGGGCTGTTGATCGATTGCAGACGCAAGGTGCCGTAAGTCAGGGTGCCGGTCTTGTCGACCACCAACGAGGTGAGGTCCGCCAGTTCTTCGAGAAACGCCGAACTGCGGATCAGAATGCCGTGGCGCGCCGCCACCGCCACTCCGGCAATCGCCGTGGCCGGTGCCGACAGCACCAAGGCACAGGGACAGGCCGCCACCAGCACCGCGAGCATCGCTTGCGCGTCATTAGTGACAAACCAGGTCACCGCCGCCAACAGCAACACCAGCACCATGTAGCTGCCGGCATAACGTTCAAGCAGGCGGGTGATCGGTGGCTTCGAGCGTTCGGCGTTCTGCATCAGCGCGATGACTTTGCCCAGCGTCGATTGATCGCCGGTACGGGTCACCTCAATGCGCAGCAAGCCGTCGAGGTTGATCGCCCCGCCAAACACCGTCATGCCCACCGCCGTTTCCACCGGGACCGATTCGCCGGTGATCGACGCCGTGTCGAGGCTGGCCTGACCGAACAGCACTCGGCCATCCGCCGGCACCCGATCTCCTGCACGCACCTCGACCGTGTCGCCGGGTTTGAGCGTGCCGTTATCGACTTCGATGATCGAGCCGTCCGCCTGAATCTTGCGCGCGTGGCTGCGGGTCAATTGGCCGAGAGCATGAATCGCTTCCTGCGAGCCGATCACGCTGCGCTCTTCCAGCACATGGCCGAAGATCATGATGATTGGCAGCAACGCCGCCGTCAGCAGATCGCCGGTCGCCCACGCACCGAGCATCGCCAGAGCAATCAGTTGATCGGTGATGCCGTGCAGGCTTGGATAACGCAGGCTGTACCACGCCGAGCGCATCACCGGCACCGCCACTAACAAGGAGGCGAAACCCAGCAGCAACTGACTGACACCGGTTTGCTCCGGCACCAGCCAACGCCAGATCAGACCGAGGCCGAGCAAGCCAAGGGCGAGCATCGCCAGGGTCAATTGCCGTGCAGCGCGGCGCTGTTCGGCCGAGGACAACAGGCTCGGTGCGGCAGTGGTCGCGGTCATTTACTGGCTCCCTGAATGATCAGGCGGGAATCGTCTTTCGGATCGACCGTGGTCACGGAACCGGCCTGCCCGAGAATCTTCGGCATACGTTCGCGGTACAGCCGCAGCAGCATCTGCGGGTCGGTGCCCTGTTGCTGCGCCTTGGCCAGGCTCAGCACCGTGGCGGTGTCGGCCGACGCCTTCGCCAGCCGCTCACCGGCCTGCGCATGGGCCACTTGCAGGGTGCGGTCAGCTTGCTCGTTGGCGGTCTGGGTGAGCTTTTCCGCCTCGGTGCGTGCATTGGCGACGGCTTTGTCGGCTTGTTGGCTGGCGGTCAAAACGGCATTGAACGCGCTGACGGCCGGGTCGGGCAGACTCGATTGAACATCAACCCGCGCCACTTCGATGCCGATGCCCTGCCCGCTCGCCTTCAATTCAGCCAGACGCTTGTTGATGCCTTGCACCAGATCACCGCGCAAGCGTTCGCGGCGCTCAGCGGCCTGATTGTCGGCACCGATCAACTCCGGTCGAGCGACCAGAATCGTATCCAGATCCCGTGCGGCGGTCAGGGCCACAGCGCTGCGCGTGACCAGCCGATCCAGTGCCGGCAGCACATGGTCGCCCTGCAATACGAAGTCATAGGGATCGGTGACTTTGTAAAACACCCGCACATCCAGTTGCACCACGCCGGCGTCGCCGGTCAGCAAATAGCCGGAACCGGCCAGCGCATCACTCAAGGGTGTGGCGAAAGTCGCAACGCGATCAGCCTTGATCGCCTCACTGCTGCGCAGCAGATTCTCCACTCGGCGCTCAATCACCCGATCCGCCGCTGGCAGCAAAACCACTTGCTCGAACGGCTGCGGCCAGGCCAACAACAGGCCGGCATTCTGGATGCGCTGCAGTGCGCCAAAGTGCAGAACCACCGCGCGATTCTGCGGATCAATCTGCCGAACATTGGAAAACGCCCAAGCCAACGCCGCCAATACGGTCACTGCGTACAAGGCGAAAAACGCCAGGCGTCCGGCCTGAATCCACGGACTGCTCAGCGAATGTGTTCCACGTGGAACTTCATCACTCATGGCTGCGATCCGGATTTGTTTTCAACATTCGGCGGACCGTCCACCAGCACACGGAATGGCGCGGCATCGGTGCGCAGGATCAGCTTGGTGTCCGGCGTCACGATGGTGCCGAGGGTATCGAGCGAGCGCAGCAGGTTGTAAAGCTGCGGTGAGCCAGCGTAGGCACGGCCATAGATTTGCGCGGCTTCGACTCGCGACTGCGCTTCGATTTCTGCCGCTTTCACCGTGGCATCGGCCTGCACAATTCGCGCATCGCGCTCGGCGGCGGAACGAATCTGCGCGGCTTCACGCTTGCCGATGGCGGTGCGCTCAGTGGCGATTGTTTCACGCTCGGCGCGCATCCGATCAACCGTGGCCGTGAGCGTGACCGAAGGCAAGGTCAGGCGTTCGATGCCCACCTGCACCACGCGCACACCGTAAGTGGCGAGCAACTGTTGGTCGATTTGCTGACGCAGTTGCGCTTCGAAATCGGCAATACGCACTTTGCTGGCATCGGTGTTCACCAGATCTGCCAGGTCGAAACTGCTGGCGGTGGTCTCCAGCGCCGAACCGACAAAGGTGCGAATCTGCCGTGCCGCTTCGTCCGGCTGGTTCTGCACCGCGCGCATGAAACGCTGCACATTGTCCGGGTCGCCCTGCACCTGCCACGCCACGTAAGCCTGAATGATGATGCGCAAACCATCGCGGGTGCCGACATCCTGCAAACCACTGGAGGTGGTACGCAGGCGCAGGTCCACCGGGATCGCCGCCTCAAACGGTGCCGGCCAACGCCAGCTCAAACCGGGATCAAGCAACACTCGCGACGGATTGCCGAAACGGGTGATAACGGTCGCCTCGCCCGAGCGCACCTGCACCAGGCTTGCCGCAGCGATGGCAAACGCCACCAGCAACAGCGCCCAGCCCATCCGCCGCCACGGGAACGGCCCGGCCTCTTCCGGCGCACCGTGGTGATGGTGATGATGCCCATGATGATGGTGGCCGGCATGACCGTGTTCGTGGCCGCTGTGGTCATGGGAATCGTGAGTGTGCGACTGGCTCAAGGGGCAACTCCTGGTTGAGCGGGGGTGCGCGCGGGCGTCGGATCAGCCGGCAGCGTGAACGTACGCAGGTCGATGGTCGGCGCATTGCTGCTGCCGCCTAAACGGTGGTCGAGTACCAGCAGTTTGGCCTTGCTCAGGCCGAGGCTGAGCTGACTCAGATATTGTTCCAGCACGAATGCCTGGCCGGCGCTGGCGTAGGCTTTCTGTTCAGCGCTGAACTTCAGATCCGCCGCCTGCGCTGTGGCGTTGATTTCACGGGCGCTGGCACTGGCCTGATCGCGGGCGAGACTGGCCTGCAATTGCGCCTGATTACTGGCTTCGGCCGCCGCGCCACGCTCACGGGAGATCAACGCCTGGGCGCCGATCTGCGCCGCTTGCACGCTGTGGTAAGCATTGGCAGCACCGGCGGGCGGGTGAATCGCTTCGACCACCGTGGCGAGAATTTCCACGCCGCTGTTGAGTTGCTGCAGATCGTTTTGCACCGCGTGGCCGATTTCCTCGCCCAGCCCTACCCGGTCGGCACCGAGCAAACCGTCGAGGGTGCGCGAGGCAAAATCGTGAACCAGAATCCGGCTCGCGGTGCTGCGGATCAGCGTCGGTACATCGGCATTGTTGTAGGTAGCCGCCAAGGCATCCTGATCCCGCAGGCCGATGCGATAGACGAAGCGCACGTCCATGTTGACGATCTGAAAGCTCTGCTGATCGCCACGGCTGCTGGCAATCACCTGGGATTTGTCGTTGACGTGGCTGGCATCCCACAAGCGGTTGGCAGTCATCGGCGCCGGGCCTTCGGCTGGCTCGGTCTGGGTCGGCGCAGGCACATCGCCGACGCTGGTTGCCAACTCGTGCACCACGCCGTTCTCGACGCTCAATACACGGCCCAACGGCCACGGCAACCCAGCGTGCAATCCGGGGCCGAACACTTGCAGCGGTTTGCCGAAACGCTCGTAGATACCGCGCCCTTGCAG
This sequence comes from Pseudomonas sp. MWU16-30322, assembly GCF_020515535.1. Taxonomy (NCBI): domain Bacteria; kingdom Pseudomonadati; phylum Pseudomonadota; class Gammaproteobacteria; order Pseudomonadales; family Pseudomonadaceae; genus Pseudomonas; species Pseudomonas sp. MWU16-30322. The sequence continues at coordinate 167,073 of NZ_JAIWYL010000007.1, read as the reverse complement.
CGGTATTTCGTGGATCCCGGTCAGCATCCAGCCAACGGCAGCGACCAGCGCCAGCACCGGCAGAAAGGCGCGGCGCATGTAACTGAACGCCCAGATCTGGCGCAGATCGATGCCGAAACGATTGTGCAATTCGTGCTGCAAGGCCAGCAGCGGCTGCGGCGGCCAGCGCAGCATGTCAGCGACAAAACTGCGTGCCAGCAGGGTCGGTTCGAGCTGCTCGCGACGAGGGCTGAATACCGACAGGACTGCGCGCAATAGCAACTCGATCGCGACCAGTCCCGGCAAGATTCCAATCAATACCGCAAGGCGCACGGGCCACACCGAAGCCTCGCTGGCGAACAGCAGACACAATGCGCCCAGCACCAGACTGATGATCGCCACCCGCGTCAATTGTGCGAGGTTTCCGGCTTCCGGCCATTGCGCCGGGGTTTCCTGAGCCAGTTGCCGCTCCAGCACCAGCAAGCCGAAACCCAACAGCAACATCAGCGCTGCGCCCACCGTGGCCGATAAACCGACGGTCGCGGCCGGCAACGCGAGATTCCACACCTGTTCGATGCTGAGCACTATCAGCACTGACCAGCCACCCAGCCACAACGCGGCCGCGCCGATCTGACCGAGCAGGTGCAGGCCGCGCTGACCCAAACGCTCCAGCAGCCGTTCGTACCAGCCATCAGGGGCCGTTTGCTCGACCTCGTTCAGCGGTTCCTGCGCCACCGGGTGCATGACCCGCGCACGCCATTGCGTCACCCACCACGCCGACTGCAGGCCAGCGACCAGCACCAGCAACGCCGCGCCCAGATTCATCAGCAACGCCGGCCAAATCGATTGCGCGGCAAACAGCTCGACAAACAGCGCCAGCACCCACCCTGCCCCGGCCAACGCGCCGAGACCGATGGCCAGGCAACGCAATCGCCGCCCCTGCGTGGCCGCTTGTTGAAAGCGCGGCAACCCGGTCACTTGCGTGCCATCGACATCCAGATCGACTTGCATATCACCCCAAAGCCATTGGTTCATTCGCCCATTCGTTACGATATAACGAAAAGCGTGAAATATTCGTACACAAATGCACTTATCTAAAGATGTCCAACCTGTCGCTTGCCTGAAGCCTTGACCGAAATGTCCGGAAATGCACATATTACGTTCGTAATTTTATTCGACTACTACTTTTAGCGATCCGTATTCCCAACCTGGAGTAACAGCATGAGCAACTATGACGTGGTGATTCTGGGCGGCGGCCCCGGTGGTTATAACGCGGCGATCCGCGCCGGCCAGTTGGGCCTGAAGGCGGCTTGCGTGGAAGGCCGCGCCACCCTCGGCGGCACTTGCCTGAACGTCGGTTGCATGCCATCCAAGGCCTTGCTGCATGCTTCGGAGCTGTACGACGCGGCCATGGGTACCGAATTCGCCAACCTCGGGATCGAGGTCAAACCCACGCTCAACCTCGCGCAAATGATGAAACAGAAAGACGAGAGCGTGAGCGGCCTGACCAAAGGCATCGAGTTTCTGTTTCGCAAAAACAAGGTCGACTGGATCAAGGGCTGGGGCCACATCGATGGCCCGGGTAAAGTCACGGTGAGCGACGATCAAGGCAACAAGACCGAGCTGAGCGCCAAGGACATCATCATCGCCACCGGCTCCGAACCCACGCCCCTGCCCGGCGTCGAGATCGACAATCAGCGCGTCCTCGACTCCACCGGTGCGCTGTCGCTGAGCGAAGTGCCCAAGCATCTGGTGGTGATTGGCGCCGGGGTGATCGGCCTGGAACTGGGTTCGGTCTGGCGCCGTCTCGGCGCCCAGGTGACCGTGGTCGAATACCTCGACCGCATCTGCCCCGGCGTCGATGGCGAGGCCGGCAAAACCCTGCAGCGCTCGCTGAGCAAGCAAGGCATCAGCTTCAAGTTGAGTTCGAAGGTCACCAGCGCCACGACTTCGGCCAGCGGCGTACAGCTCAGCGTCGAACCTGCAGCGGGTGGCAGCGCCGAGTTACTGGAAGCCGACTACGTGCTGGTCGCCATCGGCCGGCGCCCGTACACCAAAGGTCTGGGCCTGGAGAACGTCGGCCTGAGCACCGACAAGCGCGGCATGCTCGCCAACCGCCAGCACCGCACCGAAGCCTCCGGCGTGTGGGTGATCGGCGACGTGACATCCGGCCCGATGCTCGCGCACAAGGCCGAAGACGAAGCGATGGCCTGCGTGGAACAAATCGTTGGCAAGGCCGGCGAGGTCAACTACGACCTGATTCCCAACGTCATCTACACCCGCCCGGAGCTGGCCAGCGTCGGCAAGACCGAAGAACAGCTCAAGGCCGAAGGACGCGCCTACAAGGTCGGCAAGTTTCCGTTCACCGCCAACAGCCGGGCGAAGATCAACCACGAGACCGAAGGCTTCGCCAAGGTCCTTGCCGACGAACGCACGGACGAAATCCTCGGCGTGCACCTGGTCGGCCCGAGCGTCAGCGAAATGATCGGTGAGTACTGCGTGGCCATGGAATTCAGTGCCTCGGCCGAAGACATCGCGCTGACCTGCCATCCGCACCCGACCCGCTCCGAGGCGCTGCGTCAGGCGGCGATGAACGTCGAAGGAATGGCGACACAGATGTAGTCAGCAAAAGTTTGGGTGACCGGACGACCGCTTTCGCGAGCAGGCTCACTCCTACAGGGGAGCGCGATCAATTGTAGGAGTGAGCCTGCTCGCGATGAAGGCCACCCGGTTTCAATCCGGAAGATGCCCCAACGGCAACGCCCCCGGCGTCTTCACCGTGTGAATCGCAAAGTTGCTGCGAATGTCACTCACCCCCGGCAGCTTCAGCAGGCAGCCGCTGAGAAAGCGGTCATACGCGCGCAAGTCCGGCACCACCACCTGCAACAGAAAATCCGACTCCCCCGACACCAGAAACGCCGAGATCACCTCCGGCAGTGCCGTCACCGCCGCATAAAAGGCTTCGGCCTGTTCATCGTTGTGGCGCTCGACCTTGACCCCGACAAATACCGTCAGCCCCAGTCCCACTTCATCGCGATCGAGGTTGGCCTGGTAGCCGCGAATCACCCCGGCCTCCTCCAGCATCCGCACCCGGCGCAGGCACGGTGACGCCGACAGGCCGATCTCGTCCGCCAGCTCGACGTTGCTCAGGCGTCCGTCCCGTTGCAGGGCGGCGAGAATCTTGCGGTCGAAGGCGTCGAGTTTCATGTTTAGCAGATCCTGATGGTCAGATCGAAAAAAGAAAGCAGGTTATGCCAATAATGACCCATTTTGAAGCCGACTACGCAAGCACCTGCTCCACCCTTCGGCCATAGACTGAGCCGACCGAATCGACAACGAAAGGACGGCAGCATGGCAGGTATGTGGATGTTTTTTCTGGCGCTGGCGGTGGTGTATCTGTTGCCTGGGCCGGACATGATCTTGCTCTTGCAAACCGGTGCCCGGCAGGGCCGCGGCGCCGCGCTGGCCACCGCGGTGGGCCTGGCGATTGCTCGGGGATGTCATGTCGCGTTGGCGGCGTTGGGACTGGCGGCGCTGTTCAAAGCCGCGCCGTGGACGTTCGACGTGGTGCGCCTGGCTGGGGCGGCCTATCTGCTGTGGATCGGCATTCAATGCCTGCGCAGCACCTTGCTGCCGGACCTGAACGCCGCCGGTGTGACCGACGTCCACGGACAATGGCGTGAAGCGATCCGCCGTGGCTTGCTGACCAATCTGCTCAACCCCAAGGCGCTGCTGTTCTGCTCGGTGCTGCTTCCGCAATTTATCGTCGCCGACGGTGCCCCGGTGCTGACGCAGTTCGCCATCCTCGGCATGTTGCTGGTGGCTGCCGGGCTGCTGTTTGACTCGACCTACGCGCTGATCGGCGCCGCATTGGGCCGCTGGCTGCAACGCAGTCCCTCGGCCCAACGCTTGCAACAGTGGCTGTTCGGCAGCCTGTTGATCGGCTTCGCCCTGCGCCTGACGTTTGTGCAACAGGCCTAGTCTTTGCGCGCCGCCCGGCGTTGCCGACGAGTGATCAGGAACAACGCAACGCCGACCACCAGCACCGCCCCACCGATCTGCACCGGCCATTTGTAAGGGCGCAGTGCCGAACGCGCGGCATCGGTGACTTGGGTGACGTAGCGCTTGTCGGCGTTTTCAAAGTCCGGGTACGGGCACTGATGACCGAAATCCACCGCCCACGGCACGTACGCACCTTCCTTCACATAGCGTTCATAGAGATCGCTCTGCTCCTGCAGGCTGCTGTTCCAACCGGCGGCGTTGCACAACACGGCAGCAAACGCCTGACTGGTGTGCGGCAGGTTGTCGGCGGCACGACTGGCCAGCGCGGTGGCAACGAAGCGGTAGTGATAACGCTCGTCCGGCTTGGCTTCGCTGGCTTGCTGACGTTTGACTTCGTCTTCAGCCACCAGCGGCCCGACTTTCAGCGCGGCGTTTTCCAGGCTGTAGTTGCCGCCGAACGTGGCGTAATCCGGTGCCATCTCGTAACCGAGAATATCCATACCCCACTCGCGAGCCGTCCACGCAGCGTTGTACAACGCACTGGCGCGTTTGGTCGGCCACCAGGCGCTGTCGGCTTTCAGACGCTGCTGGCCGTAGAGTTTCGCTTTGTTTTGCAGGTCGGGGTTGTCGAAGTAGCCGACCGCTTCTTCATAGCGCCCCTCACGCAACAGACGACGGCCCAGCAGATTGCGCAGGCTCGCGGCAACCGGCAACTGCACATAGTTGTCGCGCTCCTGCTGGGTCAGCGGCGGTGGTGCCGGCACGTTGTCATCGACGTAGCGTTTCAGTTCATCGACCGTCAGCACTCGCTCGGCCACTGTCGCGGCGTCGAACCAATAGATGTTGTTGCTGCGGTACAACTGAACAAAGGCTTGCAGGTATTCACCGCGTTGCAGCGCCAGGATCGCGCTCTCGCCTTCGACCCGGCATTTGGGCTGAACGGTTTCAAAGTCCCAGTCCTGCGTGCGCCGATAGCCCCAATCCTCGGTCTGCGGAAAGGCCTGCGCGGCTTTGGAATAGGCGGCAGCCGCGGCATTTTTATCGCCGTCACGCACCGCCAGTTTGGCCCGCAACCACCACGCAAGGCCGCCGTCACCGGCGTGTTCGAGAAAGGCCTTGGCGTTGGTGTAATCGCCCTGTTGATAATTGACCGCCGCCAGCCGGTCGGCGTTGTCGAAACTGCCGCGGGTGCTGTTCTGCAGGAGCTTGACCAGTTTCTTCTGGTTTGGCGGCTCATCGCCGAATGACCAGCCCTGACGACTGATCAACGAGGCGGTGACCAGTTGCTGCACCGAAGGGTGTTCGAGCAACTTCGCCAGTTGCTCCTCGGGCAACTGCGCCAGATCATTCATCAGCAGCTTGAGCGAGGTATTGCCCACCGCCGAACCGTGCAGGTTCTGCGCTTCATACAATTCGATGGCGCCGGCCCAATCGCCCGAAGTGCGCAGTACCCGCGCCTCTTCGCCGAGGCTGGCGACGCCCAGTTCCAACGGGTCACTGAAACCGTCGATGCTCAGCTGCCGAGCCTGGCGGAAGGCATCTCGTGCCTGCTCCAGTGCATCGATGGCGTTGTTGGCCTCGGTACTTCTGGCCACCCACGCACGGCCCAGCGAGTAAGCCGCCCAAGTGCTGCGCAACGGCCGTTGCTCGGCTGGCAACGCCAGCAACTGGCGGAAATACTCGACCGCCAGTTGATAGTCGCCCGCGCCAAACGCCACGGCACCGGCCAGGTACAGGCGAATCTCCGCCGGCAGGCTGGCGCCCTGCACATCGACCTGATGCGCGTCGGTCAGGCTGCGCAGCTGTTTGACCAGCGCTTGCTGTTCGGCTGTGAGACCGGCCTGCTCGGCCTTGTCACGCTGATTGGCAGGCTCGGTCGGTTCAGCGTAAAAATCGTTGGGGTTGTAGGTCGCCGCGGTGACGTTCTTCAGCCCGGGGATGGCTTTGCCCAGGCGGCTGAGCTCAAAGTTGAAGTTGCCCTCCGGCAGCTCGGCCAGGGTCTGCCCGCGATTGTCGAGCAGGCGCATCGGGAAGTCCGGGCCGCAGGCCAGCGCCGAACCCAGCGGCAGGCTGAGGCTCAGACAGAGCAGATGGCGGGGCCAGTTACGGGTCAACATGCGAACCTCCTTGATCAATAAATGCACAGCGCGCCCAACCGATGGCGCGTTGTCCGCCCGCCGGCAGACGACCGTCGCGCTGGCGGGTGAAGGTAAGCAGATCCGGGCCTTGTTGCAACGCATAACCGGCGAGCGCGTCGGCGCCTTCGCAGTCGCGCGCCTTCACGCTGATGCGTGCGGGCCAGGCGTTGTCGAGGTTACCGCGGTTGTTGAGGGCGATGTCATAGAGGCCATTACTCTCGCTGAGCGTCAGGCTCAGTTGACTGCTCAATGCTTCGCCACGGGCGACGGCACGCAGCGTGCTCAGGCTCCAGGCGCGACGATCGTTGACCAGCGGCAGGCGAAACCAGAGCAGACCGGCCAGATGCGCCGGGCGATCCTCCCGCAACTCCTTGGCCAGTCGGCTCAATTGCTGCGGATCGGCGAGCAATTCGCGCCGTTGTCCGCCGCGCTCAAGTGGCACTTCACTTTCCACCACCGGGGCGCCGTCAGCATCGGGCAACAGCGCCACCCCGTAGGCCGGCAGTGCCAGATAAAACGGTTTGTCGGTTACCCGCCCCCAAGCCTCGGCCCAGCGCCGCGCCTGCTCGGGGTCGAACAGACCGCGACGCGGATCGCTGACCGCATGCACCTGCAGCACACTGCTGTCGACAGTTGCCAGCAGCGCCGGCAGTTGCGGACTGTCGAGCCAGGCCGGCAACGCAGTGATGCTCAGCGGCAGGCTGGCCGGCAATGCGCCGCGCAGATGGAGAAGGAATTCGGCATAGGCCGGCAGACGCGCATTCCCGGCGTCGTGATCGATCTCGATGCCGCTCAGGGTCAGCCCCTGCCCTTGCCAGTCCGCCAGCACCTGAAGGATCTGTGCCGTGACTTGTTGCTCGTCGAGCGCCTTGAGCTGGCCGTCAAGACGGATCACCGCAATCAACGGCCGAGCATCCTGTTTGAGCAACGCCGGATCGATGCGCGCGCGGCTCCATCCGGCATTCGGAAAGGCCTGCAACGCCAGCACCCGCAGCGTCGAAAAGTCGCCGCGACTGTCTTTCAGTGCAAGCTCATGAGCCGGCGTCCAATGCCGCTGCCAGACGTAGAGCTGCTGATCGAGCGGCGCTGCATCCTGTCGTTCACAGGCGCAGAGCAACAACACAGCCAGCATGGCCGACAAGCCGACGATAACGCGCATACCTTGCAGATCCCTGAGACATCAGGCTGCAAGGTTACACAAACCGCTCAAGGCTTGCGGGCAATGATCACCTGACTTTTCGCCACTACCGCATCCAGCGCCTGCTTGATCTGCGCGCCGCGTGGCGAGTCGAGCACGGTTTGCCAGGTGTTGGCCCAATGCTCGAGCAACGGGTGATCCGGGTTACTGAAATCGACCTTGGCCTCCCAGAACAGCAGCATCCACATCGACCAGTAAAAGCCGTACTGGCTGTGGCTGATAATCTCCAGCCCGGCATCGCTGACCATTGCCTTGAACTGTTCTTCACTGATGATGCGAATGTGATTGGGCTTCTGGAAATACTCCGGCGAGGCAATGTCCTTCTGCAGGTCTTCGGAACTGGGGTGCGGCACACTCAGCAGGTACAACGCGCCCGGCTTGCCGACGCGCACCAGCTCGGCGAGAAATTGCGCCGGATCGTCGACGTGTTCAATCACTTCGGTGGACACCACCCGAGTGGCGGTGGCGTCGGCGATCGGTAGCGGGTTGCAGTCGGTGACATGGCATTCGATCTCACGCGCCGGCGTATCGCTCAGGCGCTGGCGAGTAGCCTCAACCTTGGCACCGTCGATGTCGGCAATGATGATCTTCGCCCCACGCATGCCGCAAAAGTACACGTTGCCACCGTCCCCGCACCCCACATCAAGCAGGATGTCGTCAGCACTCACCCGGAACCCGGTGAACAGCTCGTCGGTCTCCTGGTTGAACCAGCCGCTGAGCTTCGCGTCGTAAAGGCCGAGCATGTACGGGTCGACTTTGTCCGCAGCAGACGGCGCGGGGACCGGCGCAGGCGACGCTGCCCTGAGTTTCTTCAAAAGGCTCAGCATGAGGTGGCTCCAGAGGATGGGACGGCGGTTCGCGAAGTATCGAGGCGACGCACCAGCGCAGCGCCGCGATTGCGCATCGGCATTTCGATAAAGCGGTAATTGAGTTCACTGAGCAGCACGATCAGGCCGAACGCCAGCAGGATGGTCAGTACAGGGTGCCCGGCCGGGTTCGGCAGACCGGCGCTTTGCAAGCGGAAGATCAGCTCGCGAACCAGCAGATAGGCCGGAATATGGATCAGGTAGATGCCGTAGGACCGACTGCCGATCCACGCCATCAACCGTTGCAGACCACCGGCCGGCAGCAGGTAATCGCGGTTGTACGAGGCGATCCACACCAGCAGCGCGCTGAGTACGGCAATCGAGCCGATGCGGTAAGAGGAAAAGGTGAAGCGGTCGGTGGCCATGTAGCTCAGCAACAGTGCCAGCAAAATCAGCGTCGATACGCCGGCCCATGGCCGCTGCAGGAACGTCGGCTGCCAGCGCTGATAACCCGGCTGCACGCTCCACATCGCCAGCAACACGCCGAGGGCCAGCGCATCGGTACGCACCACCATCAGCATTGGCGTGCGCAGGGTGAACAATTGCACCGCCACCAGCGCCAGCAATACCCAGACCAGGTGTCTGCGGCACACCAGAATCAGCAGCGGGAACAACAGGTAGAACTGCTCCTCCAGCGCCAGGCTCCAGTAGACGAAGCTGCTGCCGTATTCGTAGTTAAAGAAACTGTCGGCAAAGCGGAAGTTCGCGTACTGCAACACCCCGGCCAATGTCGCCTGCAAGTTGGCGTGCAGGGTGCCGAACGCCCCGGAACGGTTGAGAAACACGCAGGCCAGCAGCATCAACGCCAGCCACAACCACGCCGACGGCAACAGACGAAATACCCGTCGCAGCCAGAAGTTACGCGTCTGCGCCCAGTATTCCTGCCGGGTCGTACAAGCTCGCAGCGCCGGGATCAGGCTGCGGGCGATAACGAATCCGGAGATTGCGAAAAACAGATCGACGCCCCACCACGACTGCGCCCAGGCGTGAATGTTTCCCAGCAGAGGCACCGGATCGGTGAACAGGCTGCCCTGCAAATGATGAAACAGCACACCAAGCACCGCGATTGCCCGCAGCACTTCGATGTCCATGATCCGTTTGCTGCTCATGCCCCGGAAATCTCTACATGGGCGGCAGGCAGGCGGTCGAACAACTGCGTCAGAAACATTTGTAAACGCTGCTCGGCCACTGACTGACTGCAGAAACCCTGCAGGCTGTTAATCGCTTGCGCTGCCATCTGCGCATACCGTTGCGGATCGTGTCTGGCCACCTCGTAGCTGGCGCGATAGGCCACGCACAACGACGCCCAGTTGGTCACGTAGCGCAAAGTGCGGAAAGCACTGCGCGGGTCGTGCGGCCAGGCAGTGAGTTCATCGGTGGAGTCGATCAGGAAGGCGTTGTCGGCGCTCAGGTAATCGATCATCGCCGTGGTGCGCGGGGCGACCGCCGGTTTGCCGCAGGACATGAACTCCATCAGCGGCAGGCACTGGCCCTCGCCGTAAGAGGTGTTGACCACGTAGCGGGTCGCCTGCACCAGTCGTTCGTAATCGGCATCCGCCAGATAGCCATAGATCAGCACGATGCGGCAGCGATAGGACTGGTTCTTGTACAGGTGATGGAGGATGTCGCTCATCGCCAATTCGGCATCATGGTGGGTGAGCTTGAGCACCAGCGTCGCGTCATCGTTGTCGCGGAACGTCACACAAAATGCACTGAGCATGTCTTGCCAGTTCTTGCGCCCGTCGCCGGGGTTGAACACCGAGGTGTAGACCACGCCGTCGAGCAGCAACTCCTGCTCGGTCACCAGGGCCGCAAAATCAATGCCGACGCCGCTGCGCAGCTGCAGCGGAGCGAACGCGTTCAGGTCGAGCTGGCGACTGTCGGCCACCAGGCCCTTGATCTTCAGGCGCAGCGGGCCCGCCTGTGGCTCGCGTGGCAACTGCGCACCGCGTGCGGCAAAACGATCCCACACCGGCGCCGGCACCGCGACAATCGGGTAATCGGCCCCCATCGCCTCGCGCACGGCATTGACCGTGTAGCTGGAATGAGTGATCGCCGCACCGCAGGCGCGCAGCACGGTGCGCCAATCGTTGCGCGGCTCACCGGCAAACGGCTCGTCGGGGATGGTGCTGAATTCCCAGGCGAACACCGGCAGCGTCGGGCACGCCAGGTTCAGCGGCGTGCGGTGCGGCGGCGAGAACGACAGGAACACGCACGGCTCGCCCCGGGCGGCGCACTCCCGATAGAGCGCGTCGACTTCGGTCTGCGGATCGAGCACTTCCACCACCCGCCCGAGCCGCTCGAGTACCGGCCGGTATTCCTTGAGCACGAAGTAATAGCTGTACTCCGAGCGTCCCAGGTTCTGCGCGATGGTGTGCTGGTTGGTTTCCGAATGAATGATGATCAGCATGAGGCGTTATCCGTCACTGACACAGCCTGCGGCGTGTGTGCAACCAGCCCGAAGAAGTCCGCCATACGTTGCTGCACGGGCGCGAAAGCGCAGTATTGGTGCATGCGCTCGACCGCGGCCGTGGACATGCGCCGATAATCCTGCGGCTGAGCCTTGGCCATCCGATAACTGTTTTCGTAGGCGTTTTTCAGTGAACCCCAGTCCGGCCGGTGGCGCAGCGTGCGATAGATGAGGCGGCTGTCCTGCGGCCAGATGGTCAGTTCCTCGCTGGACTCGACCACGAACGCCACCGAATCGTCGATATAGTCTTCCATCGCAGTGTGATCCGGCGCGATCACCGGCTTACCGCTGGACATGAACTCCATCAACGGCAGGCACAGGCCTTCACAGCGCGAGGCGTTGACGTAAAAACTGGCGGCTTCGTAAAGCCGCGCATATTGCCCGTCGTCGAGGTAACCGTGCAGCACCAGCACCCGGCAGGCGAACGGCGACAACTGCGCAAGCAGGGTCATCAATTCGCTGTAGTAGGACGTCAGATCGTTATGGGTAATCTTGAGCACCAGCGTAGCGTCGGGCTTGTCGCGAAAGGCCCAGCAGAACGCGGTGACGATGTGGTGCCAGTTCTTGCGGCCGTCCCTGGGGTTGAACACGCTGACGTAGACCACGCCATCGACACGGGTTTCGACAACCGCTGAGGTGTCCGGCAAATCCAGAGGCGCAGGTTCGATGACCGGCACGGCGGGGGCGCCGGCGATGTTCGGCAAACGCTGTTCGAGCCAGGCATGCGCCTTGTCTGACAGCAGATCGCGCACACCTTCCCAGTACCAGTGATGCAAAAACATCACGCGTGGCACCGCCGGTACTTGCTCGCGGCCTGAATCCAGAACCCACAGACGCAGGTAGTGGCGGGCAATCACAAAGCGCCGCTTGAGGGTCAGCGGTGGCGGACGCGCAGCCTCGATTTCCGCAGCCAGCGCTGCCTCTTCCTCGGCAGTCGGCGGTATCGGAATCAGCGCATCGGCAGACAAGCCCAGCGTGCGGCTATCGAACACGCAGCCCTTGATCGCCAGCGTTGTGCCGGGATTGACCGGCTCACTGACGTGACGTGCGCGGATGGCAGCGAAGTTTTCCCACAGTGGCGTCGGCAGTACCAGCACCGGGAAGTCATCCCCCATGGCCCGGCGGATTGCCCGCGCAGTATGGCTCGACAACGTGATGACCCGGCCCTGACGTGCGAGCATCTGCGTCCAGTCCTGACGCGGGTCATTGCCCCATTGCTCATCGGGGATCGAGTCGAACTCCCAGGCCACCACGCAGACGGTCGGGCATTCAAGGTCGGTCGGGGTTTTCTGCGGCGGGGTGAAGGAGAGAAACAGGCTGTCTTCGCCGGCCGCGCGCAATTGGCGGTACAGCGGATCGACGTCGGCGCTGGAGGACACCACATGCACCCGCCCAAGGCTTTCCAGCACCGGACGATAGGCCTTGAGCACGAAGTAATAACTGTATTCGGGACGCCCGAGACTCTGGCTGATGGAGCTGTCGTTGACGTCCGAGTAAAGAATGAAATTCATGGCATCCCACGATGAAGTCGCCATCCCGGCCGCTTCAATCCATGACGGCCAAGCGCTGGATCGTGGTCGGCATGCCGGCACTCGTCCTGCGTCTTCGGGCCCGTCTTTGTTCTTGTTTTAGTGGTCGGTTGCAACCGGGATTGCAGTAACGCTGAACAACACCGGGAGAACGCGACGAGGGGCATTCTAAACACATCCGTCGAGGATTCGCGAACCACCCGGCGAGAATAAATCAGGCTACTCTGACGAGAACTGACCAGTCACGGTTTGGCCTGTTGAAATTGCTGCGTAATTGGCACAGATTGGCAACCAAACAACTACAACAATGACTTCGCCCGATGTCCGACCGGTATTTACCAGCGTTCTGACAGACACGCCCATAGAGGCTGTGGGAAATGGCGAAGATTCAAGACCAAGGGGTCGCGGTTTGAAAAAGCGTCTGTTCGTCACGGGGCTGGGTGGATTCGTGGGGCAACATATCCAGTCGCGTCTGGCGTCGCCTGATTCGACATGGCAGCTGCTGCCTGGCGCATCGCCCTACGACCTCACGGTGCCGGACAGTCTCGTCGACCTGTGGCCGCAATTGCCCGACGCGGTGATTCATCTGGCCGGCCAGACGTTTGTTCCCGAAGCCTTCCGCGATCCGGCCCGCACCCTCGAGATCAATCTGCTCGGCACCCTCAATCTGTTACAGGCCCTCAAGGCTCGCGGTTTTGCCGGCACGTTCCTGTACGTCAGCTCCGGCGATGTCTACGGCCAGGTCGCCGAATCCGCCCTGCCGATCACCGAACAACAACCGCCCTGCCCGCGCAATCCCTACGCGGTGAGCAAACTGTCGGCAGAATTTCTCAGCCTGCAATGGGGCTTGAGCGAAAGCTGGCCGGTGCTGGTGGCGCGGCCGTTCAACCACATCGGCAGCGGGCAGAAAGACAGCTTTGTCATCGCCAGCGCTGCGCGCCAGATCAACCGCATCAAACAGGGCCTGCAAGCCCCGCAACTGGAAGTCGGCGACATTGACGTCACGCGGGACTTCCTCGATGTCGGCGATGTGCTCTCGGCTTATTTCGCACTGCTGGAAAAAGGCACGCCGGGGCAGGTGTACAACATCTGCTCGGGCCGCGAGCAGAGCATCCGCAGTCTGATCGAACAGCTGAGCGATCTGGCGCAGGTCCAGGTGCAACTGGTTCAGGATCCGGCACGCATGCGTCGTGCCGATCAGCGTCGCGTTTGCGGCAGTCACGCACGACTGACCCAAACCACAGGATGGACGCCTGAAATCACAACACAACAATCCCTGCGGGCGATCCTGTCCGACTGGGAGCAGCGAGTACAACAAGAATGAAAAGTGCATTGATCACAGGGATCACCGGTCAGGACGGCGCCTATCTGGCCAGACTGTTGCTCGACAAGGGTTACAAGGTTCACGGCCTGGTTGCCCGGCGCAGCAGCGATTCGCGCTGGCGCCTGCGCGAGATGGGCGTCGAAGCCGACATCGAGTACCTCGATGGCGACATGGCTGACGCCTGCTCGGTGCAGCGCGCAGTCATCAAGTCAGCCCCGGACGAGGTCTACAACCTTGCCGCGCAAAGCTTTGTCGCCGCGTCCTGGAATCAACCGGTGACCACCGGCATCGTCGATGGCCTGGGCGTGACCCACCTGCTCGAAGCGATCCGCCAGTTCAGCCCGCACACGCGTTTCTATCAGGCCTCCACCAGCGAAATGTTCGGCCTGATCCAGGCCAAGCAACAGGACGAGAACACCCCGTTCTACCCGCGCAGCCCCTACGGCGTGGCCAAGCTCTATGGCCACTGGATCACCGTCAACTACCGCGAAAGCTTCGACCTGCACGCCAGCAGCGGCATCCTCTTCAACCATGAATCGCCGCTGCGCGGCATCGAGTTCGTCACCCGCAAGGTCACCGACGCCGCGGCCCGCATCAAGCAGGGCAAGCAGCAGGAACTGGCCCTGGGCAACATCGACGCCAAACGCGACTGGGGTTTTGCCGGTGACTACGTCGAAGCCATGTGGCTGATGCTGCAACAGGACAAACCTGACGATTTCGTGGTCGCCACCGGCGTCACCACCACCGTGCGCGAAATGTGCCGCATCGCCTTCGATCACGTCGGCCTGAACTACCGCGACTACGTGAAGATCGACCCGGCGTTCTTCCGCCCGGCCGAAGTCGAAGTGCTGCTCGGCAACCCGGCCAAGGCTCAGCGCGTACTGGGCTGGAAGCCGAAAACCGATCTGGACACCTTGATCCGCATGATGATGGATGCGGACATGAAACGCGTCGCCAAGGAGTAGGTCATGCTGATCCCCGTGATTCTGTCCGGCGGTGCCGGTACTCGTTTGTGGCCGGTGTCCCGCGAGGGCCATCCCAAGCCGTTCATGACCCTGCCCGACGGCCAGTCGCTGCTCGGCAAGACCTACCAGCGGGCGGCAGCATTGCTCGACGGCTGGGGCGACATCGTCACGGTGACCAACCGCGAGTACTACTTCCAGAGCAAGGATCACTATTGCGCCGCCCACGTGTCGCGCCATCGCGGGCACTTCCTGCTGGAGCCGACCGGGCGCAACACCGCCCCGGCGATTGCCGCAGCGGCCCTGTCACTGCAGGCGCTGCACGGCGACAACGCAATCATGGTGGTGATGCCCGCCGACCATTTGATCGTCAACCAGGACGCACTCAAGAGTGCCGTCGAACACGCGGTCAACCTGGCGAAGGACGGTTATCTGGTGACCTTCGGTGTGCTGCCGACTGCCCCGGAAACCGGCTTCGGCTACATCGAGACCGGCGCGCCACTGGACGCCAGAGGCGCGGCGAAAGTGCAGCGTTTCGTGGAAAAACCCGATCTGCAGACCGCCACGCATTACCTGGAAAGCGGCAACTTCCTGTGGAACTCGGGCATGTTCTGTTTCACCACCGCGACCGTGATCAACGAGCTGCAACGGCATGCCCCGGAGCTGCTGGAACAGACCCGCGCGTGCATGGACGCCAGCGCCCCGGTGGAAACCGTCGGCTGCCTGCAACAGGAACTGTCACCGGCGTTGTTCGCCGAAATCACCGACATATCCATCGACTACGCCTTGATGGAGCGCTCGGAAAAAGTCGTGGTGGTGCCCGCCGGTTTCGACTGGAGCGACATCGGCTCCTGGGGCGCCGTGGCCGCACTGGTGCCGGCCGATGCCGACAACAATCGTGCCAGTGGCGAAGCGGTCTTCATCGACAGTCACAACAACTTCGTGCAGAGCGAAGGCCGGCTGGTGGCCGCCGTCGGTGTGGATAACCTGATCATCGTCGACACCGCCGACGCCGTGCTGGTGGCCCACGCCGACCGCGCTCAGGATGTGCGGCGTGTCGCCAAGCAGCTCAAGGACAAATCCCACGAAGCCTATCGCCTGCACCGCACCGTCAGCCGGCCATGGGGCACCTACACCGTGCTCGAGGAAGGTCCGCGCTTCAAGATCAAGCGCATCGTGGTCAAGCCCGGCGGCAAGCTGTCGCTGCAAATGCACCATCACCGCAACGAACACTGGGTCGTGGTCGAAGGCATGGCCAAGGTCACCAACAACGGCACGGGCACCCATCTGGTGGCCAAGAACGAATCGACGTTCATCGCCGCCGGACACCGGCATCGCCTGGAAAACCCTGGCGTGATCGACCTGGTGATCATCGAAGTGCAAAGCGGCGAATACCTGGGTGAAGACGATATCGTGCGCTTCGAAGACCAATACGGCAGGACGGATTGAATGCTGCTTTCCCTTTACCGCTCGCTGCACAGCTACCGGGGTTTCATCCTCGGCAGCGTGCAGCGGGAGTTTCAAGCGCGGTACCGCAACTCACTGTTCGGCGCTCTGTGGCCGATCTTCAATCCGCTGTCGATGATCATCGTCTACACCGTGATCTTCTCGCACATCATGCGCGCGCGCCTGCCGGGTGTGGACGACAGCATGGCCTACAGCGTCTATCTCTGCGCCGGGTTGCTGGCCTGGGGAATGTTTTCGGAAATCACCCTGCGCAGCCAGACCATGTTTCTGGACAACGCCAACCTGCTGAAGAAAATCAGCTTCCCGCGTATCTGCCTGCCGGTGATCGTGCTGATCAACGCCGGGATCAATTTCGCGATCATCATCGCCCTGTTTCTGGGTTTCCTGCTGGTCACCGGACGCTGGCCGGGCATGGCGCTGCTGGCGCTGATTCCGCTGATCGCGCTGCAAATGATGTTCTGCGCCGGGCTGGGAATGATTCTTGGCGTGTTGAACGTGTTCTTCCGTGATGTCGGCCAGCTCTTCGCCATCTGCCTGCAGTTCTGGTTCTGGCTGACGCCGATTGTTTACCCGATCACGATCCTGCCAGAGTGGGTCCAGCGTCTGTTGCAGCTCAACCCGCTGACCAGCCTGATCGGCAGCTATCAGAACCTGTTCCTGTATGGGCAATGGCCGGTCTGGAGTTCGCTGCTACCGGCGTTCATCGCCGCCGTGCTGATGTGTCTGATCGGCCTGCGCCTGTTTCGCCAGCGCGTCGGCGAAATGGTGGATGAACTCTGATGGGGCATATTCGCGTTACAGGCCTGGGCAAGGCCTATAAACAGTACCCGACGCGCTGGAGTCGCCTGGCGGAATGGCTGATACCTTTTTCACCCGTTCGTCACCATCAGCACTGGGTACTGCAGGATGTCGCGTTCGAGATCGCGCCCGGCGAGGCGGTGGGGATCGTCGGCGCCAACGGTGCGGGCAAGAGCACGTTGCTGAAGATGATCACCGGCACCACTCAGCCCACGTGCGGCAAGATCGAAATCGAAGGTCGCGTGGCCGCACTGCTGGAGCTGGGCATGGGCTTTCACCCGGACTTCACCGGTCGCCAGAACGCGTTCATGGCCGGGCAGTTGCTGGGCCTGCAGGTCAGCGAGATAGAAGCGCTGATGCCGGACATCGAACACTTCGCGGAAATCGGCGAAGCCATCGACCAGCCGGTCCGCACCTACTCCAGCGGCATGCAAATGCGCCTGGCGTTCAGCGTCGCCACCGCGCGGCGCCCGGACATTCTGATCGTCGACGAGGCCCTGTCGGTGGGTGACGCCTACTTCCAGCACAAGAGCTTCGAACGCATCCGCAGCTTCCGCAAGGCCGGTACCACTTTGCTGATCGTCTCCCATGATCGTTCGGCCATCCAGTCGATCTGCGATTCGGCCATCCTGCTCAAGGATGGGCGCATGGCCCTGTACGACAAGCCGGAAGTGGTGCTCGACTATTACAACGCCCTGATGGCCGAACGCGAAGGGCAGATCGTGCGTCAGGAAATGCTCGCCGGCGGCGAAGTGCAAACCGTGTCCGGCACCGGCGAGGCAGGCATTCTGAGTGTGCGCCTGCTGGACGAACACGATCGCGCCATCGACGCTGCCGAGGTCGGCCAGCCAGTGGTACTGGAAGTTCAGGTGGAGGTTCGGCGCGACATTGAACGACTGGTGCTCGGCTTCATCCTCAAGGATCGTCTGGGCCAGATGATGTATGGCATCAACACCCATCGTCTGAACAAGGCTCTGACTGACCTGCACGCCGGCGAACGCTTCACTTACCGCTTTGCCTTCGTCATGGGCCTGGGCAAGGGCAACTATTCCGTATCGCTGAGCCTGTCACGCCTGGACTCGCACCTGGACCGCAACTTCGAATGGCGCGATTACGGCCTGGTGTTTCATGTGATCAACAACCGCCAGGAAGATTTCGTCGGCTGTTCCTGGCTCAACGCCAAGACCTCGATCACCCGCCATACCGAGGCAGAGCTGACCGAGCGTGCACCATGACCCGGCTGCTGGTGGAGTGCACCCACGTCTTCAAGCACCCGACGATCAACTCCGGTATTCAACGAGTGGTGCGTAACGTCATCAAGCAACTGCCCGAGCGGGTGGGTGATGTCGAGTGCCTGCCGGTGATTTCGCTCAGGGACCAGCTCTATCGGGTCACACGCCTGGCCCCGCTGGACTCGCCTTTGCTCAACGCCGTTGCGACCTTTGGCGAGCGGCTGGAACGCCTCGCCCACCGATTCTGGCAGTGGCACCAGCGCCTTGATCCACGCTGTCCGTCGAAATTCACCCGACGCATTCTGTACGTCGCTTACCGGCTGACCTCCTTCGGCTTGTTTGGTTGTCCGCTACGCCTGATCAGACTGATGAACCGCAAGCAACTGCTCAAGCGCTGCACGCCACTGCAATATCAGCCTGGCGACCAGTTGGTGCTGCTGGATTCATCCTGGCATTCGGACTTTTTTCCCCACGTCGAACAACTCAAGCGTGACGGGGTGGGTATCGTCGCCGTGATCTACGACCTGATCCCGCTGACCCACCCGCAGTTCTACGACACGCGGCTGGTGCAGGTCTTCAGCGCATGGTTCGACTGGATCACCCGCACCGCCGATGGCTACATGGCGATTTCCGCAACGGTGCGTGATCAGCTGCGCGCCGAACTGCAGCGACGGGTCGGCCCGGCACGCACCGACAGACTCTGGTTCGATTATTTCCATCTCGGCTCCGAACTGGATCTGCACAGCGCCAGGTCTACGGTCGAACCGCGCCTGCAACAACTGTTCAGTACACCGGAGCCCGTGTTCCTGATGGTCAGCACCATCGAACCGCGCAAAAACCACACGTACCTGCTCGATGCCTTCGAGCAGGCCTGGGCCGCCGGCTGCACGGCGCGGCTGTGCATCGCCGGACGCATCGGCTGGAAGTGCGACGCTCTGCTCGCCCGGGTGCACAATCATCCTGAACTGAATCGCCGCCTGTTCATGTTCAACGAGTTGAGCGACACCAGCCTCGAACATGCCTACGCCCACGCCAGTGCGCTGGTGTTCCCCTCGTTTGTCGAAGGCTTTGGCCTGCCACTGGTAGAAGCCATGCAGCGCGGCTTGCCGGCGATGGGCAGCGACATCGCGGTGTTCCGCGAAATCGGCGGCGAGTTCATGGCCTACTTCGATTTGCAGGATCCGCAAAGCCTCGCCGACTTGATCATCCGATTCCAGCAAAGCGGTCAGTTCCCCGCTGCTCGCAATGTGGCTGACTGGCGCTGGATCGGCTGGCGCGAGGCCAGCGCCCAATTGACCGAACGCACCGCACACAACGTCCTGAAAGCGCCATCGGCGCCAGCGAGGCCGTATGCGCATTGCCCTTAACGCCCGGATTCTGCAGGCTCCGCGCACCGGCATCGGCCATTACGTCGCCGAACTGGTTCGCGCCTTGCGCAGCACCACCGATGTCGAAGTGGCGCTGTTCCACGGCTGGGGCTGGAGTTCGGCGCTGCCGGAAGCGGCGATGCCCGGCTATTCGCGCCTGACGCCGCTGCTGCGGCAGATCCCCGGCGCCTATCAGGCACGGCGCTGGCTGGAGCAGAAACGCTTCGATCAGGGCCGCACGCAAGGCATCGACCTGTATCACGAGCCGAGCCTGTGGCCACTGGCCTTCGATGGCCCGACCGTGATCACCCTGCACGACCTGACCCATCTGCACTTTCCTGATTCGCAACCGGCGGCGCGCCTCAAGGAAATCGAACGGCGCCTGGCTGCTGGCGTGCAACAGGCGCAACGGATCGTGACCGACTCACAGGCGATCGCCGACGAAGCCCAAGCCTACTTCGGCCTGCCGGCCGAGCGTTTCGTGGTGGCGCCACTGGGTGTGGCCGAGCGCTTCCACCCACGGGAACCACACGCCATCGAAGCGGTGCTCAAAGCGCATGCCGTTGCCGCGCGAGAATATTTTTTGTGTGTCGGCACCCTGGAACCGCGCAAGAACCTGAGCCTGGCCCTGCGTGCCCACGCCTTGCTGCCGGATGCCGTACGCCAGCGCTTTCCGCTGCTGATCGTCGGCATGGCCGGCTGGCAACAGGCCCAGTTCAGCGACGAACTGCGCCAGGCCCTGGCGTCAGGACACGTTTGCCTGCTCGGCTATCTGCCGGATGAACACGTCGCCCAGCTGCTGGCGGGCGCCCGGGCGCTGGTGTTTCCATCACTGTATGAAGGTTTCGGTCTGCCGGTCCTGGAAGCAATGGCCAGCGGCACCCCGGTGATCCTCACCCGATCTTCAGCCATGCCGGAAGTTGCCGGCGCGGCAGGCAACTACATTGAACCTGACGATGCACACGGCTTGCGCGATGCGCTGAATCGCCTGATCGACGATCAAGCGCATTGGCGGGCCTGCCGAGAAGCCGGACTGCACCGGACGCGGCTTTTTTCCTGGGTACGTTGCGCACAGGCCACCGCCGGTGCCTACCGCCAGGCCATGGGAGGCTGAATGCGAGTTCTTCACTTTTTCAAAACCTACTTGCCTGACTCGGTCGGCGGCATCGAACAGGTGATCTTCCAGCTGTGCGAAAGCGGCGCGCATCATGGCATCGACGGTCAGGTGCTGACCCTCAGCGCCGATCCGACCCCACCCGTGGTGCAACTCGGTCAACATGAAGTGCATCGCGCCAGACTCGACATCCAGTTCGCCTCCACCGGTTTTTCCTGGAGCGTGTTCAAACAGTTTCGCGAGCTGGCCGCCGAAGCCGATGTGGTCAACTACCACTTCCCCTGGCCGTTCATGGACCTGGTGCACTTCGCCAGCGGCATGAACAAGCCGAGCGTGGTGACCTACCACTCGGACATCATCCGCCAGAAGCATCTGCTCAAACTCTACCGACCGCTGATGAACCGCTTCCTCGCCAGCGCCGACCGGATTGTCGCGGCATCGCCGAACTACCTGCACACCAGCGACGTGTTGCAGCAGTTCCAGGACAAGACCCGGGTGATTCCGTACGGCTTGAACAAGGCCGGTTATCCACAGGCGGACAGCGAACGCATGAATCGCTGGCGCCAGCAGCTTGGGGATAAGTTTTTCCTGTTCGTCGGGGTCATGCGTTATTACAAGGGCCTGCACATCCTGCTCGATGCCTTGAAGGACGTGGACTATCCGGTGGTAATTGTCGGCGCCGGGCCGCTGGAACTGGAGCTGCATGCCCAGGCCGCTGCGCTGGGCCTGCGCAATATCCACTTCCTCGGACGTCTGGGCGATGAAGACAAGGTCGCCCTGCTGCAACTGAGCTACGCCATCGTGTTCCCGTCGCACCTGCGCTCCGAAGCGTTCGGCATTTCGCTGCTCGAAGGCGCGATGTACGGCAAACCGATGATCTCCAGCGAAATCGGTACCGGCACCAGCTACATCAATATCCACAATGAAACCGGCCTGGTGGTTCCCCCGAGCAATCCACTGGCGTTTCGCGAGGCGATGCGCACCTTGTGGGAAAACCCGGAGCGCGCGGCAGCCATGGGCATCAAGGCCGAGGCGCGTTACCGGCAGCTGTTCACCGCTGACGAAATGGCCCGCAAGTGGACCGAGCTTTATCAGGAGCTGCTGGAAGAGAAAGACCTGTCCTACGCCTGACCCGTTGCTGAAACACATCCCCTGTGGGAGCGGGCTTGCTCGCGAAGGCGGTCTTTCAGTAAACAATCATGTCGACTGACCTGACGCCTTCGCGAGCAAGCCCGCTCCCACAGGGGGGTTGTCGTGATTTCAAATGAGCCGTCAGAGATCCAGCACCAGCGGCTGTTCACTCAGCGCCGGCACCGCGCAGCAAATCAGCACCTGCCCCGCTTCCGGCATGTCTGCCGGGGGCTGTGGATAATTCACCGCGCCACTGAGCAACCGCGTCTTGCAGGTGCCGCACGAACCTCCACGGCAACTGAACTCGGGGCGCAGGCCACGGCTTTCCGCCAGCTCCAGCAGACTGCCGCCGTCCGGCTGCCAGCGCACCTCTTTGGCCGAGCGTTCGAACACTACCGGTACCGAAGTGATGGCGGCCGGCGGCTGCTCGATGACCACGGCATCAGGGTCCGGCTGGCGCTTGAGCGTCGAAGGGCCGAAGGTTTCGGCATGGATCCGCGCATCGCGAATATCGAGGTCGCGCAGGCTGTCGTAGACGCTTTGGGTAAAAGCGCCGGGGCCACAGACCGCAAAATCGATCTGGTCGTAATCCTCGACGTCCAGCAGATCGCGCAGCACCGCAGCGTCGATGCGCCCGCGCAGATCGAAATCTTCGCCCTCCTGCAGATCGGCCTCCGGCTGACTGAGCAAGCGCACCACCCGCACTGCATCGCCAGCATTTTCCAGCAAGCGGTCCAGTTCCTGGCGAAACGGTTGATCAGCCAGGCTGCGCGAACTCTGCAGCAGCCACGTCGGCCGGATTCTGCGGGTGCGCAGGCCTTGATAAACCACCTCGCGCAGCATCGACAGCAATGGCGTGATACCAACCCCCGCTGCCAGCAACACCAGCGGTCGTTGCTCCAGCGGCGCCACCGTGAAGTGCCCCTGCGGCGCCCGCGCCTCGAGGATATCGCCGACCCGGATCTGCTGATGCAAATGGCCTGAGACCAAGCCCTCGCGTTTCACACTGATACGCAGGAAATCATCCGATGGCGCACTGGACAGGCTGTAAGTGCGAATAGGCGTTTCATCACCCAGCTTGAAGCGCAGCGGCAGATGCTGGCCGGCCTGAAACACCGGCATCCCCGCGCCATCGTCCGGTTGCAGATAAATCGAGCGGATGTGCTGGCTTTCGCGCTCGATGCGGGTCACCCGCAGCGGCCGCCAGCGGTCACCCAGTGCCTTGGCCTGCAAGCGTGCATCGGCCTGGGCCCAGGTGCCGGTCAACAGGCTGGTGGGCGACATGCCATAGAAGCGCCAGCGCAAGGCCAGCGCCGCCGGACGCCACACCCGTTGCTCCACCTCGAATGTCCAGAGGCGTTCAGCGCCTTGAAAGGCTTCGATCTGCGGCCCTTCCAGAATGATCTCGGTACGCCCGCTCAGGTGCAGCAGATCACCTGTGGAAAAGTCGATGAACAGCAGTCCCGCACGGGGGTTGAGCAACAGATTACCGAGGGTGTTGAAGTGCAGATTGCCGGCGAAATCGGGAATGGTCAGGCGATTCCCCTCGACCCGGACAAACCCGGGCTGACCGCCGCGATGGGAAACATCCACCGCACGCTGCCCGTCGACCTCGACGTAACTGGCGACGAAGAAGGTGTCGGCGCCTTCGATCATGGCCCGGGCCGCGTCGTCAAGACCATTGCCATGCTGCGCTGGCCGCGTCTGCGGATCACTCAGCGGCACGCGCTGGAACTGGCGCAGTTGAATGTATTGCGGACAGTTGCCGAACGACTGATCCACCGTCACCGCGAAACCGCTGGCGTCGAGGTTGCCGACGCGACCGTTGAGACGATTGCGCCGCCGGGTGTGCAGCTCGATGCCGAGCAAACCGATGGCGGCGCCGTCGTGCAGTTGCGCCGGATCATCGGCCGCCGGCAGGCTGGACAATTGCAGGTGCTGCGGATCGGGCGAACCGGCAAACCCCGGCGCGCCTTCGAGCACGCTGGCCCATGGACGCCCCTCGGCATCGACCGCGCCGTACAGCATGAACGGTAATTGCGCATAGAACGCGCGGTGTTGATCCGGCATCCAGTCGCGAATCACCTTGCGGCCGAAGGTTTCCATGCGTTCGGCAACGCCGACATGGGCCTGCAGTTGTTGCTCGCCAGCGTGCCACGGTGAACGTTCCATCACGCATCTCCCCGCGCCGCTGGCGCACTGTGGATAACTCGATCAGATCGGGCCGAACCCTCAGGCAGTCTTCTGCAGACCGGCGACGGTACGCGGCATGCCGACAAAACCGCGCAAGGCTTCGACACGCGCCAGCCAGGCACGCACATTGGCGTAGTCATCCAGTGACACGTTGCCTTCCGGCGCATGGGCGATGTAGCTGTAGGCGGATACATCAGCGATGGTCGGCTCGCTGCCGGCGAGGTACGGGGTCTTGCCCAGTTCCAGTTCCATCACCTTGAGCAGGTTGTGCGCGCGGGTGATCAGTTCCTCGGCATTCAGTTGCGCGCCGAACACCGTGACCAGGCGTGCTGCCGCCGGGCCAAAGGCAATCGGCCCCGCCGCCACCGACAACCAGCGCTGGACCCGCGCAGCGCCCAGCGGATCGGTGGGCAGCCAGCGGCCATTGCCGTACTTGAGCGCCAGATACACCAGAATCGCGTTGGAATCGGCCAGCACCACGCCGCCATCGTCGATCGCCGGCACCTGACCGAAACTGTTGATCGCCAGATACGGCGCCTGCTTGTGCTCACCCTTGGCCAGATCGACCAGGATCAGTTCAGTCGGCAGTTGCAGCAGGGACAGCATCAGCTCCACCCGATGGGCGTGGCCGGAACGCGGGAAGTTGTAGAGTTTGATCGCTTGCATGGTCGACTCCGCTGGAGGTGGCGCCGTTCGGGATGGCAGCGCCGATGGAGGCCATCTTCCCCCCATCCTCAAAGCAATAGAATCACCAGCAATCGCAATCGATTATTTCACCTGATGAAATAACGCCGCGTTCTGCAGCGCCGGATGCTCACGCAGGGCCTTCACCGCATGGTCGACAAAACTGCGCACCCGCGCCGGCGCCTTGCGGCCGCCCTGATACACCACGTGGATCGGCAGCGGCGGCAGTTCGAAGTCGGCGAGGACGATTTCCAGCTCACCTGACGCCACCTTGCCGGCGACTTGATAGGACAACACCCGGGTCAGCCCCAACCCCAGGCAGGCCGCCGCAATCGCCGCCTGATTGGCGGTGACCACCAGCCTCGGCTCGGGCCGCACGCTGATCGCTTCGCCCTGGTCCACAAACGGCCAGCTACGCAACTGGCCGATGGACGAAGTCGCCACCACCGGCGTGCCGGCCAGGGCCTGCGGATGCTCGGGACGACCGTGCTGTGCCAGATAGGCCGGCGAAGCACAGATCACCCGCCGCACCTCGCCGACACGGATCGCGTGCTGATTGCTGTCCGGCAACTCACCGATGCGCACCGCGACATCAATGCCCTCCTCGACCATGCTCACCACCCGATCGACCAACAGCGCATTGATCGAAACGTCCGGGTACTGCGTCAGATAGCCGGCCATCAGCGGCGTGACGAACAACTCGCCGAACAAAACCGGCGCCGTCACCGTCAATTGCCCACGGGGCTGGGCGTGACTGCCGGCCGCCGAATCCTCGGCTTCCTGCACCTCGACGAGAATTCTCCGACAGTCTTCCAGATAACGCTGACCGGCCTCGCTGAGGTGCACATTGCGCGTGGTACGAATCAACAACTGCGTACCGATGCGCTGCTCCAGCGCCGCCACCGCCCGGGTGACACTGGCGGCGGACAAACCCAGACGTCGCGCCGCTGCCGAGAAGCCCTGCTCCTGGGCCACCGTGGCGAAGATCTGCATTTCCTGGAAGCGGTCCATGGATGTCCTCGAATCAGATACAAAAATCGCAGCCGAGGCTGCGATTTTTGCGGGTCAATGTCAGCTGTGGATAACTTATTCCACCGTCACCGACTTGGCCAGGTTGCGCGGCTGGTCGACGTCGGTGCCCTTGAGCACGGCGACGTAGTAGGACAACAACTGCAGCGGGATGGTGTAGAGGATCGGCGAGAGGATGTCGTGGATGTGCGGCATCTGCACCACGTGGGTGCCTTCGCCGTTGGTCATCCCGGCTTTCTCGTCGGCGAACACGATCAGTTCACCGCCACGGGCACGGACTTCCTGCAGGTTGGACTTGAGCTTCTCCAGCAGTTCGTTGTTCGGCGCCACGGTGACCACCGGCATGTCGTTATCCACAAGCGCCAACGGACCGTGTTTCAGCTCGCCAGCAGGATAGGCTTCGGCGTGGATGTAGGAGATTTCCTTGAGCTTCAGGGCGCCCTCCATCGCCACCGGGAATTGCGCGCCACGGCCG
The DNA here is from genome assembly GCF_020515535.1 of Pseudomonas sp. MWU16-30322. NCBI lineage: Bacteria > Pseudomonadati > Pseudomonadota > Gammaproteobacteria > Pseudomonadales > Pseudomonadaceae > Pseudomonas > Pseudomonas sp. MWU16-30322. The sequence goes on along the minus strand of NZ_JAIWYL010000007.1, from coordinate 141,115 downwards.
AGGAACAGGGTGTGGTTCTTTTCGGCGAACAGCTCCGAGATTTTCTCCACCGTACTGTCCATCGCCAGCGCTTCGCCCAGACGAGTCGGCAAGCGACGCAGCTCTTCCACCAAAGTGGCTTCGACGTCTTTGCCCAAGGTCCCGCGCACCTGACCCAGAGACAGGGTCAGCAGCAACAGGCCAACCAGTTGCGTGGTGAACGCCTTGGTCGAGGCCACGCCGATTTCGCGACCGGCCTGGGTCAGCAGAGTCAGGTCGGACTCACGCACCAGCGAGCTGATGCCGACGTTGCAGATTGCCAGGCTGGCGAGGAAGCCTAGCTCTTTGGCGTTACGCAGCGCGGCCAAGGTGTCGGCGGTTTCGCCGGACTGTGAGATGGTGACAAACAACGTGTCCGGCTGCACCACCACCTTGCGGTAGCGGAATTCGCTGGCGACTTCGACCTGGCAAGGAATACCGGCCAGTTCTTCGAGCCAGTAACGCGCAACCATGCCAGCGTGATAGCTGGTACCGCAGGCGACGATCTGCACGTTGCGCACTTTGGCGAACAGCTCGGCAGCCTGTGGACCGAAGGCCTGCACCAGTACCTGATTCGGGCTCAGGCGACCTTCCAGGGTGCGCTGTACCACAGACGGTTGCTCATGGATTTCCTTGAGCATGTAGTGACGGAATTCGCCCTTGTCGGCGGCTTCGGCGCCATCGCTGTATTGCACGGTCTGGCGCTCGACGGTTTTGCCTTCAACGTCCCAGATCTGCACGCTATCGCGGCGAATTTCGGCGATATCACCTTCTTCAAGGTACATGAAGCGGTCAGTGACCTGGCGCAGGGCCAACTGGTCGGACGCGAGGAAGTTCTCGCCCAGGCCCAGGCCGATCACCAACGGGCTGCCACTGCGTGCAGCAACCAGGCGATCCGGTTGCTGTGCATTGATCACGGCCAGACCGTAGGCACCGTGCAGTTCCTTGACCGTGGCTTTAAGCGCGACGGTCAGGTCAGGCTGATCCTTGAGTTTGTGGTTCAGCAGGTGAGCGATGACTTCGGTGTCGGTGTCCGAAGTGAACACGTAACCCAGCGCTTTCAGTTGTTCACGCAGGGCTTCGTGGTTTTCGATGATGCCGTTGTGCACCACGGCGATATCGCCGGAAAAATGCGGGTGCGCGTTACGCTCGCACGGTGCACCATGGGTCGCCCAACGGGTGTGGGCGATACCGAGACGGCCAACCAGCGGCTGTGCGGCCAGCGCTGTTTCCAGTTCGCTGACCTTGCCCGGACGGCGCATGCGCTCAAGCTTTTCATCGTTGGTGAAAACCGCCACGCCGGCACTGTCATAGCCACGGTATTCAAGGCGCTTGAGGCCTTCGAGCAGGATGGCGGTGATATTACGTTCAGCAACTGCGCCAACAATTCCACACATGCTTATTTCTCCTGACTGACAGCCGCGCAAATCACGGTGATACCGCGGGCCTGAATCTGATCGCGTGCATCGATAGGCAGGCGATCATCGGTAATGAGGGTATGGACGCTGCTCCACGGCAGCTCCAGGTTGGGAATCTTGCGGCCGATCTTGTCGGCCTCGACCATCACGATCACTTCCCGCGCCACGTCGGCCATCACCCGGCTCAAACCGAGCAGTTCATTGAACGTGGTGGTACCGCGCACCAGATCGATGCCATCAGCGCCGATAAACAATTGGTCGAAGTCGTAAGAGCGTAGTACCTGCTCGGCCACCTGGCCCTGAAAGGATTCCGAATGCGGATCCCAGGTGCCACCGGTCATCAGCAGCACCGGTTCGTGTTCGAGTTCGCTCAAGGCGTTGGCAACGTGCAGGGAGTTGGTCATGACCACCAAGCCCGGCTGCAGGCCAAGCTCGGGAATCATCGCGGCGGTGGTGCTGCCGCTGTCGATGATGATGCGGGCGTGCTCGCGAATGCGTTTGACGGCAGCGCGGGCAATTGCCTGTTTGTATTTCGAAACGCTCTGGCCGGGTTCTGCCACCAGTTCCTGCGGCATGGTGATCGCCCCGCCGTAACGGCGCAGCAACAGTCCATGGCTTTCCAGCGCGGCCAGATCCTTGCGGATCGTAACTTCCGATGTTTCGAAGCGCTTGGCCAGTTCATCCACACTGACTTCGCCCTGCTCATTGAGCAAGGCGAGGATGTTGTGCCGGCGTTGGGGCGTGTTGCGTTTCGACATGGCGGTTTAAGTTTCGATTCGAAAGATATCGGAAGCAATCAAAACCTATTGGCCATAAATCGTCAAGCGACAGATCGAAAATTTTAGAAACGACCCAGACGAATGTGGGAGCGGGCTTGCTCGCGAATGCGGAGGGTCAGTCACTGAAATGTGAAACTGAAACGACGCATTCGCGAGCAAGCCCGCTCCCACATTTGGATTCAAGCATTAAGTGCAGCTGTGGATAACTCAGTTCTTCTTGATCTTTTCCGGCCGCTTCCAGCCATCAATATTTTTCTGCCGCGCCCGACCCACGGCCAACTGCGCGTTATCCACATTCTGCGTGATAGTCGAGCCAGCCGCCGTGGTTGCACCGGACGAGATATCCACAGGCGCCACCAGCGAGTTGTTGGAGCCGATGAACACGTCCTCGCCCAACACGGTTTTCCACTTGTTGGCGCCATCGTAGTTGCAGGTAATGGTGCCCGCGCCGATATTCGTGCGCGCGCCGATCTCGGCATCGCCCAGGTAGGTCAGATGCCCGGCCTTGGCGCCCTCGCCCATGCGGGCATTTTTGAGTTCGACGAAGTTACCCACATGTGCGCGCGCTTCGAGCACTGTGCCTGGGCGCAGACGGGCGAACGGACCGGCATCGCTGCCTTCACCGAGAACCGCACCTTCGATGTGGCTGTTGGCCTTGATCACCACGCCTTTGCGCAAGGTGCTGTCCTTGATTACACAGTTCGGGCCGATCACCACGTCGTCTTCAATAACAACGTTGCCTTCGAGAATCACGTTGACGTCAATCAGCACATCGCGACCAACGGTCACTTCACCGCGCACATCGAAACGCGCCGGGTCACGCAGGGTCACGCCTTGCGCCATCAGCCGGCGGCCGGCGCGCAACTGGTAATGTCGCTCCAGCTCGGAGAGTTGCTTGCGATCGTTGGCGCCCTGCACTTCCATCGGGTCGTGCGGTTGTTCAGTGGCGACCACGAGGCCATCGTTGACCGCCATTTCGATCACGTCGGTCAGGTAGTACTCGCCCTGTGCGTTGTTGTTCGACAGGCGGCCCATCCAGTCAGCCAGACGATTGGCCGGAACGGCGAGGATACCGGTGTTGCCTTCGGTGATTGCGCGCTGAGCTTCGCTGGCATCTTTATGCTCAACGATGGCGGCAACCTTGCCGTTCGCGTCGCGCACGATACGGCCGTAACCGGTCGGATCTTCGAGCTCTACCGTCAACAGGCCCATCTGGCCCGGTACGACGTGCTTGAGCAGACGCTGCAGGGTTTCGACTTCGATCAGCGGCACATCACCGTAGAGAATCAGCACGGTATCGGCGGTGATGAACGGCACAGCCTGAGCCGTTGCATGACCAGTACCCAATTGCTTGTCCTGCAGCACGAAATTCAGATCGTCAGCCGCCAGGCGCTCGCGCACCACATCGGCACCGTGACCGATGACCACGTGGATGCGCTGCGGATCAAGCTGCCGCGCGCTGTGGATAACATGGCCAAGCATGGAATTGCCGGCGACCGGATGCAGCACTTTCGGCAACGCCGAACGCATACGGGTGCCTTGACCGGCCGCGAGGATAACGATTTCGAGAGACATGACTGGCTACCAATCCTGGGTGGTCAGCAACTGCGACCGGGTTGTAAAAATCGGAAAAGAAAAAAGGGTAGCCGAGGCTACCCTTTTTTATCAATCGCACAACAAGTGGCTGACGGATTAACCGCCAAACTTCTTGCGGATCTGCTGGACGGTGCGCAGCTGAGCTGCAGCCTCGGCCAGACGTGCGGACGCAGCTCCGTAATCGAAATCTGCGCTCTTCTCGTGCAGAGCAGCTTCGGCAGCCTTGAGGGCTGCTTGAGCCTGAGCTTCATCCAGGTCGGCGGCACGTTGCACAGTGTCGGCAAGAACCTTGACCATGTTCGGCTGAACCTCGAGGAAACCACCGGAGATGTAGAACACCTCGGTTTCCCCGCCTTGCTTGATCAGGCGGATCGGACCTGGCTTCAGATTAGTGATCAGCGGCGCGTGACCCAGAGCGATACCAAGATCACCCAGTGCACCGTGCGCAATCACCATCTCGACCAGGCCGGAAAAGATTTCCCCTTCCGCGCTGACGATATCGCAATGGACTGTCATAGCCATCTGATTGCCTCAACCTAAATTAGCGCCCGTTGCCGGGCGCCGGGATTACAGTTTCTTGGCTTTCTCGATCGCTTCTTCGATGCCGCCAACCATGTAGAACGCTTGTTCTGGCAGGTGGTCGTAGTCACCGTTGAGGATGCCTTTGAAGCCAGCAATGGTGTCTTTCAGGGAAACGTATTTACCCGAAGCACCGGTGAAGACTTCAGCCACGAAGAACGGCTGCGACAAGAAGCGCTGGATCTTACGAGCACGGTTTACCAACTGCTTGTCGGCTTCCGACAGCTCGTCCATACCCAGGATCGCAATGATGTCCTTCAGCTCTTTGTAGCGCTGCAGCACGTACTGAACACCGCGAGCGGTTTCGTAGTGCTCGTTGCCGATCACGTTCGGATCCAGCTGACGCGAAGTCGAGTCCAGTGGGTCTACCGCCGGGTAGATACCCAGGGAAGCGATGTCACGGGACAGAACGACGGTGGCGTCCAAGTGGGCGAAGGTGGTAGCTGGCGACGGGTCAGTCAAGTCGTCCGCAGGTACGTATACCGCCTGGATCGAAGTAATCGAACCTTGCTTGGTCGAAGTGATGCGCTCTTGCAGCACGCCCATCTCTTCAGCCAGAGTCGGCTGATAACCTACTGCCGAAGGCATACGGCCCAGCAGTGCGGATACTTCGGTACCGGCCAGGGTGTAACGGTAGATGTTGTCGACGAACAACAGAACGTCGTTACCTTCGTCACGGAACTTCTCGGCCATGGTCAGGCCGGTCAGTGCTACGCGCAGACGGTTTCCCGGCGGCTCGTTCATCTGACCGTAAACCAGTGCCACTTTGTCCAGAACGTTGGAGTCCTTCATCTCGTGGTAGAAGTCGTTACCCTCACGAGTACGCTCACCCACACCGGCGAACACGGAATAACCGCTGTGCTCGATGGCGATGTTACGGATCAGTTCCATCATGTTTACGGTTTTGCCTACACCGGCACCACCGAACAGACCGACTTTACCGCCCTTGGCGAACGGGCAAACCAGGTCGATAACCTTGATGCCGGTTTCCAGCAGCTCGTTGCCACCAGCTTGTTCAGCGAAGGAAGGAGCGGCGCGGTGGATACCCCAGCGCTCTTCTTCGCCGATCGGGCCAGCTTCGTCGATCGGGTTGCCCAGTACGTCCATGATCCGGCCCAGAGTCGCTTTACCGACCGGTACGGAGATGGCTGCGCCAGTGTTGTTGACGCCCAGACCGCGCTTCAAGCCTTCGGTCGAGCCCATCGCAATGGTACGTACCACGCCGTCGCCCAGCTGCTGCTGAACTTCCAGAGTGGTTTCGGCGCCTTGAACCTTCAAGGCGTCGTAGATGCTCGGTACGCTGTCGCGTGGAAATTCCACGTCGATAACGGCGCCGATGATTTGAACGATACGTCCGCTACTCATAGCTGGATCCTCTGAATATTTGAACCGTTAAACCGCGGCAGCGCCGCCGACGATTTCCGAGATCTCTTGGGTGATCGCAGCCTGACGCGCCTTGTTGTAGATCAGCTGCAAATCGCTGATCAAATCACCGGCGTTGTCGGTAGCGTTCTTCATCGCGATCATCCGCGCAGCTTGTTCGGCCGCGTTGTTCTCGACCACCGCCTGGTACACCTGCGACTCCACGTAGCGCACCATCAAGCCGTCAAGCAGCTCTTTGGCGTCTGGTTCGTAGAGGTAGTCCCAGTGGTGCTTGAGTTCTTGATCCGGGGTCGCCACCAGTGGAATCAACTGCTCCACGGTAGGCTGTTGCGTCATGGTGTTGATGAACTTGTTGGATACCACGGACAGGCGGTCAATACGGCCGTCCAGGTAGGCATCCAGCATCACCTTGACGCTGCCGATCAGATCATTGATCGACGGCTCTTCACCCAGGTGGCTGATAGCTGCAACGACGTTACCGCCGAAGTTGCGGAAAAAGGCCGCACCCTTGCTACCCACTACACACAGATCAATCTCGACGCCGTTTTCGCGGTTTACCGCCATGTCCTTGACCAGGGCCTTGAACAGGTTGGTGTTCAAGCCGCCGCACAGACCACGGTCACTGCTCACTACGACATAACCGGCACGCTTTACTTCGCGGTCGATCATGAACGGGTGGCGGTATTCCGGGTTGGCGTTGGCCAGATGCCCAATTACCTGGCGGATACGCTCCGCATAAGGACGGCTAGCAGCCATGCGCATTTGTGCCTTGCGCATTTTGCTGACCGCCACTTTTTCCATGGCGCTGGTAATTTTTTGCGTGCTTTTGATGCTCGCAATCTTACTGCGAATCTCTTTTGCGCCTGCCATGTAACACCTATCAGGTTAGCAAGCGGGAGCCTTGCGGCTCCCGCTGCGGCTTACCAGGTTTGGGTGGCCTTGAACTTCTCGATACCGGCTTTGAGGCCAGCGTCGATTTCGTCATTGAAGTCACCTTTAACGTTGATCTTGGCCATCAAATCGGCGTGATCGCGGTTGAAGTAAGCAATCAGCGCTTGCTCGAAGCTGCCGATCTTGGCGATTTCAATGTCAGTCAGGAACCCACGCTCAGCGGCATACAGCGACAGCGACATGTCGGCGATCGACATTGGCGCGTATTGCTTCTGCTTCATCAGCTCGGTAACGCGCTGACCATGCTCAAGTTGCTTACGGGTCGCTTCGTCCAGGTCAGAAGCGAACTGGGCGAATGCCGCCAGTTCACGGTACTGAGCCAGAGCGGTACGGATACCACCGGACAGCTTCTTGATGATCTTGGTCTGCGCGGCACCACCCACACGGGATACCGAAACACCGGCGTTCACTGCAGGGCGGATGCCCGAGTTGAACATGGCCGATTCCAGGAAGATCTGACCGTCGGTGATGGAAATCACGTTGGTCGGAACGAACGCGGAAACGTCGCCAGCTTGGGTTTCGATGATCGGCAGTGCGGTCAGGGAACCGGTTTTGCCGGTCACTGCGCCGTTGGTGAACTTCTCTACGTACTCTTCCGAAACGCGGGATGCGCGCTCCAGCAGACGGGAGTGGAGATAGAACACGTCGCCTGGGTAAGCTTCACGGCCTGGTGGACGGCGCAGCAGCAGGGAAATCTGGCGGTAAGCCACTGCCTGCTTGGACAGATCGTCATAAACGATCAGCGCGTCTTCACCGCGGTCGCGGAAGAATTCACCCATGGTGCAACCGGAGTACGGAGCCAGGAATTGCAGTGCTGCAGATTCCGAAGCGCTCGCTGCAACGATGATGGTGTTAGCCAGTGCACCGTTTTCTTCCAGCTTGCGAACCACGTTGGCGATGGTCGATTGCTTCTGACCAATTGCCACGTAGACGCAGAAAATGCCGCTGTCTTTCTGGTTGATGATCGCGTCGATCGCCAGAGCGGTTTTACCGATCTGACGGTCACCGATGATCAGCTCACGCTGGCCACGGCCGACAGGGATCATGGCATCGACAGCCTTGTAGCCAGTCTGTACAGGCTGGTCTACCGACTTACGCCAGATCACGCCCGGTGCAACTTTCTCGACCGCGTCGGTCTCGGTGTTGCCCAGTGGACCTTTGCCGTCAACAGGGTTACCCAGTGCGTCGACTACGCGACCCAGCAGTTCCTTACCAACCGGAACTTCGAGGATGCGGCCAGTGCACTTGGCGCTCATGCCTTCAGCCAGACTGGTGTATGCGCCCAGTACAACGGCACCTACGGAGTCTTGCTCCAGGTTGAGGGCCATACCGTAGACGCCGCCCGGAAACTCGATCATCTCGCCGTACATGACGTCGGCCAGACCGTGAATCCGCACGATGCCGTCAGATACGCTGACGACAGTGCCTTCGTTACGGGCTTGGGAGGTCACATCGAGCTTTTCGATGCGGCCCTTGATAATTTCACTTATTTCGGAAGGATTGAGTTGCTGCATTGCTCTGCTGCCCCTTCAAACTCAAGATTTCAATGCTTCGGCAAGTTTCGCGATTTTGCCGCGAATCGAGCCATCGATAACCAGGTCGCCGGCGCGGATGACAACACCCCCAATAAGGGATTTGTCTTCCTCGACTTGCAGGCGCACTTCCCGGTTGAGTCGTGCACTGAGAACCTTGGCGAGTTTGTCTTGCTGTTCTTGGTTCAATGCAAAAGCACTGGTCACTTCAACGTCTACCGATTTCTCTTGTTCGGCCTTGTACAGGTCGAACAGAGCGGCGATCTCCGGCAGAAGCGGGAGACGGTCGTTTTCGGCAACGACATTGATGAAATTCTGTGCCTTGGCATCGAACTTGTCGCCGCACACGTCAATGAACGTGGCGGCCTTTTCTGCGCTCGTCAGTCGCGGGGCCTTGAGCACGCGCTGCATGGTGTCGTCTTGCGACACCGCTGCTGCCAGGCCGAGCATGGCTGACCAATTGGCCAGTTGCTGGTGGGCCTGAGCGTGCTCGAAGGCCGCCTTAGCGTAAGGTCGGGCCAACGTGGTCAGTTCTGCCATGATCGCCCTCGCTTAGATTTCAGCAGCCAGTTGGTTAACCAGCTCTGCGTGCGCGTTTTGATCGATTGTGGCACCCAGGATCTTCTCGGCGCCGCCGACAGCCAGCAAGCCCACTTGGGCGCGCAGCTTGTCTTTGACACTGTTCAGTTCCTGTTCGATCTCGGCTTGAGCCTGAACCTTCACACGGTCAGCGTCGACACGGGCTTTTTCAACAGCCTCTTCGACAATCTGGTTACCGCGTTTCTTGGCTTGCTCGATGATTTCAGCTGCCTGAGCTTTCGCTTCGCGCAGTTGCTGACCCGCTTTCTCTTGGGCCAACTCCAGGTCGCGAGCTGCTCGGCTGGCAGCGTCCAGACCATCAGCGATCTTCTTTTGACGTTCGTGCAGAGCAGCGATGACCGGAGGCCATACATACTTCATGCAGAACAGTACAAAAATCAGGAACGCAACGGACTGGCCAATCAGGGTCGCATTAATGTTCACGCCAACACCTCGCAGTTACGTTGTCCATCACACCAAATTACTCGGAAGAATCCGGGTAATTAGCCAGCGATCTGACCAACGAACGGGTTCGCAAAGGTGAAGAACAGAGCGATACCAACACCGATCATGGTTACGGCGTCGAGCAGACCGGCAACGATGAACATTTTAACTTGCAGCATTGGAACCATTTCTGGCTGACGCGCTGCGCCTTCCAGGAACTTGCCGCCCAGCAGGCCGAAACCAATTGCGGTACCCAGTGCGCCCAGGCCGATCAACAGTGCAACAGCGATAGCGGTTAGACCAACTACAGTTTCCATCTTTCCTCCCGACTTTTACGTCGTATGGTTTAGGTTTTTTAGATTAAAGCGGTAAAACAAATCGTTTCAGAGGCCCGTTTAAGAGCCCCCTCCCGTTTGACCGGGAGGGACATCAGATCAGCCGAGGCTGCTCTTAATGGTTTTCTTCGTGCGCCATCGACAGGTAGACGATGGTCAGCATCATGAAGATGAACGCCTGCAGGGTGATGATCAGGATGTGGAACACCGCCCACGCCCACTGCAGAACAACGCCCAGGCCGCTCAGCCAGAGCAGGCCGCTGCCGAACATCACAGCGATCAGAATGAACACCAGCTCGCCGGCATACATGTTGCCGAACAGACGCAGAGCCAGAGAGATCGGTTTGGCGATCAGGGTCACGAATTCCAGCAGGAAGTTCACCGGGATCAGCAGGGCCTGAACGAAGATGTTCTTGCTGCCGAACGGGTGCAGGGTCAGTTCGCCGATGAAGCCGCCGATGCCCTTGACCTTGATGCTATAGAAAATGATCAGTGCGAAAACCGAGAACGCCATGCCCAGGGTCGCGTTCGGGTCGGTCGTCGACACGGCGCGGAACGGGATGTGGTGGTCGCCGGTGATCAGGATGGCCAGCTGAGGAATCCAGTCGACCGGTACCAGGTCGACGGCGTTCATCAGGAACACCCAGACGAAGATGGTCAGTGCCAGCGGTGCGATCACCGGGCTACGGCCATGGAAGCTGTCTTTCACGCTGCCATCGACGAATTCGACCAATACTTCAACGAAGTTCTGCAAAGCACCTGGCTGACCCGAAGTCGCTTTCTTTGCCGCCATGCGGAAAAGAAGAACGAAGATCAGACCCAGCGCGACCGACCAGCCGAGGGTATCGACGTGGAAAGCCCAGAAGCCCATTTCCTTGGCTTCTGCTGCGGTGTGGGCAAAGCCCCAGCCGCCGTTAGGTAGCTGACCGAAGGTCAGGTTCTGCAAGTGGTGCTGGATATAGCCCGAAGCGGTTGTTTCTGCCATGGTTGCCTCAAACGCCCTAAGGTCTCGAAAGTCTTGTTCTCATCAGCAGGGGAGCGAACCAGCTGACCGACTGAGTCAGCACGAAAGCGCCGAATACTGCGATCGGCGCCAATGGCTTCACACCTGCAAACACCAGTGCAAACAGCACTGCCGTCAAAATCAGTTTGCCTGCCTCGCCGGCATAAAATGACCGGACGATGGACTGGGCTGCTCGGGCGCCGGAAAACCGAAATGCCTTGTGAGCGAAATAAACATTGGGCAGCAAGGCTATCAGGCCTCCGCAAAGTCCCGAGTATCCGGCAACGACTCCGTGCCATTGCCAGAGCGCCAAAGCGGCAATGAGCAAAATGACAAATTGAGCCATCAACACCGGAAAAACCGCCAGGCGATGGAACGGCAGGCGGTTTGGCTTGCGGGTTTCCATCACGATTGCTCTCCAATGGTCGGCTGCCAAAATTCAATAACTTGGCATAATTTGTGCCGACAAAATGCGCGCAGAGTATAGGGGCGGTTCTGCCCCTATTCAACTGTCAGGTAGTGATTTCCGACTGCGCGCTACATGAGGAAATGTTTCAGCGGATGTGTGCGAGCACACCTTGAAGCTCATCGAGGGAGTTGTAACCGATCACCAACTGACCTTTTCCCTTCTTCCCGTGGCGAATCTGCACCGCAGAGCCTAGGCGCTCGGCCAGACGCTGTTCGAGCCGGGCGATATCCGGGTCGGGTTTGGCCGCTTCCACAGGCTCCGGTTTACCACTCAACCACTGGCGAACCAGTGCTTCAGTCTGGCGCACAGTCAGGCCGCGTGCGACAACATGTCGCGCCCCTTCCACCTGCTGATTGTCCGGCAGACCGAGCAAAGCCCGGGCATGACCCATTTCCAGGTCACCGTGGGACAGCATGGTCTTGATGACTTCCGGCAGTGCAATAAGCCGCAACAGGTTAGCCACAGTCACGCGAGACTTACCCACAGCCTCGGCAACCTGTTGTTGAGTGAGCTGGAATTCCTGCTGCAGGCGCTGCAAGGCGACCGCTTCCTCGATCGGGTTGAGGTCTTCACGCTGGATGTTCTCGATCAGCGCAATGGCGATCGCGGTTTCATCCGGCACATCACGGACCATTGCCGGGATGGTTTCCTGCCCGGCCTGCTGGCTGGCGCGCCAGCGGCGTTCACCGGCGATGATCTCAAAACGGCCACCGCCAATCGGGCGCACCACGATCGGCTGCATCACGCCTTGTGACTTGATCGACTGCGCCAGCTCTTCCAGCGCCTGTGGATCCATGTCGCGGCGCGGCTGGTATTTGCCACGCTGCAGCAGATCCAGCGGCAGGTGTTGCAGTTCACGGGTATCGGCCTGCGCCGCCTGTTCTTCCAGCGCGCTGACGGTCGGACCACTCAGCAGTGCATCCAGTCCACGTCCGAGACCTCGTTTCTTGACGGCCATGGGGATTCCTTAAGTTGGCTGGGCAGCGGCGATGCGTGAATTTTTGCGCTGACGGCGAACCATCTCGCCGGCCAGGGCCAGGTAGGCCAGAGCGCCGCGCGATTGCTTGTCGTAGGCCAGTGCGGGCATACCGTAGCTCGGTGCTTCGGCCAGCCGGATGTTGCGCGGGATCACCGTGTCGTACAGTTGTTCGCCAAAGTGTTCCTTGAGCTGCGCCGAGACGTCGTTCATCAGGCTCAGGCGCGGGTCGTACATGGTGCGCAGCAAACCCTCGACTTTCAGGTTCGGATTCAGCAGTTCGGCGATGCGCTTGATGTTATCCACAAGGTCGCTCAAACCCTCAAGCGCAAAGTATTCGCACTGCATGGGGATAATCACCCCATCGGCGGCAACCAGTGCGTTCAGGGTGAGCATCGACAGCGACGGCGGGCAGTCGATCAAAATGTAATCGTAGTTTTCACGGATCGGCGCCAGCGCACTGCGCAGACGGCTTTCCTTCATCTGCATTTCCAGCAGAACCACTTCAGCCGCGGTCAGGTCGCGGTTGGCCGGCAGCAGTTGATAACCGCCGTGCTCGGAGTAGTGCATGGCCTGGGCCAGATCGCATTCGCCGATCAGCAGGTCGTAGACCGAGTTTTCCAGGCCATGTTTATCCACACCGCTACCCATGGTGGCGTTGCCCTGTGGATCGAGATCGATCAACAGCACCCGGCGCTTGGTCGCGACCAGGGATGCTGCGAGGTTGATGCAGGTGGTGGTCTTGCCCACACCACCCTTCTGGTTCGCTATCGCGAATACCTTAGCCATTCTTGCTTGTGTTCCCAATCATGCCGTGCGGCGCAGTATCAGCAGATGGCGTTGGCCTTGGCAACCGGGTACGGCCAAGGCGTGTTCGCTATCGAGTTTGAAGTCTGCCGGCAATGCTACCAGCTCATCGGCCGGATGGACGCCCTTCATTGCCAGCCAGCGCGTGTCGGCATCGCCGAGGTGGCGAGTCCAGTTGGTGAAGTTCTCCATGCTGCTGAACGCCCGGGAAATGATCCCGTTGAATGGCTGGGCAGGCTGGAAGGCTTCGACGCGACTGTGGATAACTTGCAGGTTATCCAGTTTGAGTTCGAGTTTGACCTGAGTCAGGAAGCGGGTTTTCTTGCCGTTGCTGTCCAGACAGGTCACTTGCGAGTCCGGATACAGGATCGCCAACGGGATGCCGGGCATGCCGCCGCCGCTGCCGACGTCGAGCCAGCGACCGTTTTCGATAAACGACATCACGCTCAGGCTGTCGAGCAGGTGCCGCGAAACCATTTCGTCGGGATCGCGTACGGCGGTCAGGTTGTACGCCTGGTTCCATTTGATCAACAGGGCCAGGTAACCCAGCAGCAATTCGTGCTGGGCTGCGCTGAGATTGACACCGAGCTCGCGGGCTCCTGTGGATAACTCTTCGGCGTGTTGCGAAGTGACCTTAGAACTCAAGCGCTTTGCTCCAACTGACGGCCCGCGCCGCGTTTTTTCAAATGAATCATCAACAGCGAAATCGCTGCCGGGGTCACACCCGGGATCCGCGAAGCCTGGCCGAGCGTCTCCGGACGCGTCGCACCGAGCTTGCTCTGGATCTCCTTGGAGAGACCGGAAATGTTGGTGTAATCGATATCCACAGGCAGTTTCGTGTCTTCACTGGCGCGCAGACGGGCGATTTCGTCCTGTTGACGGTCGATGTAACCGGCGTACTTGGTCTTGATCTCGACCTGTTCGGCAACCTGTGGATCTTCGGCGCCCTGCCCGGTCACTTCGACCAGACCAGCGTAGTCGATTTCCGGACGACTCAAGAGATTGAGCAAGTTGTATTCGTGAGTCAGCGGCGTACCGAATTTTTCCGCAATGGCATCGCCCTGCTGCGTGCCAGGGCGAACCCAGGTGCTTTTCAGGCGCTGCTCTTCGAGTTCGATGCTTTCGCGTTTCTTGCAGAAAGCCGCCCAGCGCGCGTCATCGACCAGACCCAGCTCGCGACCTTTTTCGGTCAGACGCAGGTCGGCGTTGTCCTCGCGCAGGATCAGGCGGTACTCGGCACGGGAAGTGAACATGCGGTACGGCTCTTGGGTACCGAGGGTGATCAGGTCGTCGACCAGCACGCCGATGTACGCCTCATCGCGACGCGGACACCAGGCTTCTTTGCCCTTGGCACGCAACGCGGCGTTGGCCCCGGCGAGCAAACCTTGCGCACCGGCCTCTTCGTAACCGGTGGTGCCGTTGATCTGGCCAGCGAAGAACAGACCGCCGATGACTTTGGTTTCCAGGCTGTACTTCAGGTCGCGCGGATCGAAGTAGTCGTACTCGATCGCATAACCCGGACGCACGATGTGCGCGTTTTCCATACCGCGGATCGATTGCACGATCTGCAATTGCACGTCGAACGGCAAGCTTGTGGATATCCCGTTCGGGTACAGCTCATGGGTGGTCAGGCCTTCCGGCTCGATGAACACCTGATGGCTTTCCTTGTCGGCAAAGCGATGGATCTTGTCTTCGATCGACGGGCAGTACCGTGGACCGATGCCCTCGATTTCGCCGGCAGCGGAATACATCGGCGAACGATCGAGGTTCGCCGCGATGATTTCGTGGGTACGGGCGTTGGTGTGGGTAATCCAGCAACTGACCTGGCGCGGATGTTGTTCCTTGTTGCCCATGAACGACATGACCGGGATCGGCGTATCGCCCGGTTGCTCGGTCATGACCGAGAAATCCACAGACTTGCCATCAATGCGTGGTGGGGTACCGGTTTTCAGGCGACCGACACGCAGCGGCAGTTCACGCAGACGATGCGCGAGGGCAATCGACGGCGGATCACCGGCGCGACCGCCGGAGAAATTCTGCAAACCGATGTGGATAAGTCCACCGAGGAAGGTACCGGTGGTCAACACCACGGAATCGGCGAAGAAACGCAGACCCATTTGGGTGACAACACCGCGTACCTGCTCTTGCTCGACGATCAGGTCGTCAGCGGCCTGTTGAAATATCCACAGGTTCGGCTGGTTTTCGAGGATTTCGCGGACAGCGGCCTTGTACAGAATCCGGTCGGCTTGCGCACGGGTCGCCCGTACGGCCGGACCTTTGCGGCTGTTCAACACGCGAAACTGGATGCCACCCAGATCGGTAGCCATGGCCATCGCGCCGCCGAGGGCGTCGATTTCCTTGACCAGATGGCTTTTGCCAATGCCGCCGATGGCCGGGTTGCAGCTCATGGCACCGAGGGTTTCCACGTTATGCGTCAGCAACAGGGTTTTTGCCCCCATACGTGCTGAGGCAAGTGCTGCCTCGGTACCGGCATGACCGCCGCCGATGACGATCACTTCAAAACGGGAAGGGAAATCCACCACGCACCTCGTGCCTGCTTAAGTAGGTAATTCAGGAATAGTTTGAGATCAGGTTTCTGGACCTGGTCGACAAGTATAGGGACTTCGCCCTTCCTAAAGAACCCTTTGCACAAAATTTAACCAGCTGTGGAGAACTCGAAGTTAAAAGAATAAAAAAGAGAGAAATTTATAAAACCTTTGTTTTTATGTTTATTCTTACTGACCGTCCTTTCTGTGGATAGATTGCTACAGGCCTTATTATTCAATGTGTACAGAGTTTCAAAACCCTGTTATCAGGTGCCAATGAGGCCCTTGGATAACCGGTTTAAGCCTGTGGATGAATGGGGTGGTTATCCACAGAGGCAGTTATATCCAGTTTTGAGGCCCTGTTATCAACTGACCTCATTGGCAGTTATTCACAGGGCTTAATCCACAGAAATCAGCTGAATGAGTGATTGGCGGGCAGCGGAAATCCGCTCAGGGCGAGAGAATCTGCCCGGCACTGGAGAATGGAATTGAGAAATGAGGAGTGCAGACAGGCCGCGAACGGGCCTGTCTGTGAACAGCAGAAGGGTTATTTGCCGATGCAGAAGCTGGAGAAGATCCGCCCAAGCAGGTCATCGGAGCTGAATGCCCCGGTGATTTCGCCCAGAGAGTGCTGCGCCTGGCGCAAATCTTCGGCCAGTAGCTCACCGGCACCGGCCAAGGTCAGCTGTGTACGACCATGTTCCAGCGCTGCACTGGCGTGGCGCAGAGCTTCCAGATGCCGGCGACGGGCACTGAAGCTGCTTTCCGAGGTTTGCTCGTAGCCCATGCAGGCCTTGAGGTGTTCGCGCAGCAATTCCAGACCTTCGCCGGCAGATTTAGCGCTCAGGCTGAGGGTCACATGGCCATCGTCGCTGACTTCCAGAGCGATTGCTTCACCCGTCAGGTCAGCCTTGTTGCGGATCAAGGTGACCTTGGCCGGATCCGGCCGGGTTTCGAGGAATTCCGGCCACAGGGCAAACGGATCTGCAGCTTCCGGCGCGGTGGCATCGACTACCAGCAGCACCCGATCCGCTTCAGTGATCGCCTTCAACGCACGCTCGACGCCGATTTTTTCTACCTGATCATCGGTATCGCGCAGACCGGCGGTGTCCACCACGTGCAACGGCATGCCGTCGATGTGGATATGTTCGCGCAAGATATCGCGGGTGGTGCCGGCAATCTCCGTCACAATTGCGGCTTCGCGGCCGGCCAGGGCATTCAACAGACTGGACTTGCCGGCATTCGGACGACCGGCGATCACCACCGTCATGCCATCACGCAACAACGCGCCCTGCCCGGCTTCACGCAGCACAGTGGATAACTCTTCACGCACCTTGTCGAGCATGCTCAGCACGTGGCCATCGGCGAGGAAGTCGATTTCCTCTTCCGGGAAGTCGATGGCGGCTTCGACGTAGATGCGCAGGCCGATCAGTTGTTCGGTGAGGTTATGCACACGCTGGGAAAACGCCCCCTGCAGGGAGCGCAAGGCATTGCGTGCAGCCTGTGCAGAACTGGCTTCGATCAGGTCGGCAATGGCCTCGGCCTGAGCCAGGTCGAGTTTGTCGTTGAGGAACGCGCGCTCGCTGAATTCACCCGGACGAGCCAAACGGCAACCCAGTTCCAGGCAACGCTTGAGCAACATGTCGAGAACGATCGGGCCACCGTGCCCCTGCAACTCCAGCACGTCTTCGCCGGTGAACGAGTTGGGTCCCGGGAAATACAGCGCCAGACCTTCGTCCAGCACCTGCCGGTCATCACTGAAAAATGGCCCGTAATGCGCGTAACGCGGTTTCAGTTCGCGGCCGCTGATGGCTTTGGCCGCAACACTGGCCAACGGCCCGGAAATACGGACGATGCCGACACCGCCACGACCTTGAGCGGTGGCGACGGCGGCGATGGTTTCACGAGGTGCGCTCATAAACCGGAATCCAGACAAAAGTGGCAGATAGCAAAACGCCCCACTAGGGGGCGTTTTGAGTGGTGTTATCCACAGAGTAAGTTACGCCTCGGCTTTTTTCGTCGCCGCTTCGATCTTACGCGTGATGTACCACTGTTGGGCAATCGACAGGCAGTTGTTCACAACCCAGTACAGCACCAGACCAGCAGGGAACCACAGGAAGAAGAAGGTGAAGATGATTGGCATCATTTTCATGACCTTCGCCTGCATCGGATCCGGCGGAGTCGGGTTCAGACGCTGCTGGATGAACATGGTCGCGCCCATGATGATCGGCAGGATGAAGAACGGATCCTTGATCGACAGGTCGGTGATCCACAGCATGAACGGCGCCTGGCGCATTTCCACGCTTTCCAGCAGAACCCAGTACAGCGAAAGGAAAACCGGCATCTGCACGAGGATCGGCAAGCAGCCGCCCAGCGGATTGATCTTCTCTTTCTTGTACAGCTCCATCATGGCTTGCGACATTTTCTGCCGGTCATCGCCATGTTGCTCTTTCAGTGCAGCCAGTTTCGGCGCCACGGCACGCATGCGCGCCATGGATTTGTAGCTGGCAGCCGACAGCGGGAAGAAGATGCCCTTGATCAGCATGGTCAGGAAGATGATCGACCAGCCCCAGTTACCCACGATCGCGTGGATGTGTTGCAGCAACCAGAAGATCGGCTGAGCGATGAACCACAGAATGCCGTAGTCGACAGTCAGTTCCAGACCTGGGGACAACTCTTTCAGTACGGCCTGGCTTTTCGGACCGGCGTACAGAATGGCGCTGGTTTCAACTTTGGCACCCGGTGCAGCGGTCAGCGAAGGACCGGTGTAACCGATGATGTAGTTGCCCTTGCTGTCTTTACGCGTCTGAACGATGTTGTTTTCGCCCTTCGGCGCAACCCATGCAGTCACGAAGTAGTGTTGCAGCCAGGCTACCCAGCCACCGGTGACGGTTTCCTTGAGCTGACCTTTGTCCATGTCTTTCATGGACACTTTCTTGTACGGCTCGGAACTTGTCCACAGGGCGGCGCCCAGGTAAGTCGCGGTACCGGTGGCAGTGGTCGACGAAGGGTCGGCACTGGCGTCGCGCTTCAGCTGGGCGAACATCGAACCGGACCAAGGCTGAGCGCTCTGGTTATCCACAATGTAGCTGACGGTCACGTCATACAGGCCGCGTTTCAGAGTGAAACGCTTGATGTAGTTGACGCCGTCCTTGCTGAACTTCAGGTCGACGACCAGTTGGTCCTGACCGTCAGCCAGTTGATAACTTTTCTTCTCCGAGGAGTAAACCGGACGACCGGCCGGGCTTGCGTCCGGACCGTTGGTGCCGATCAGGCCGCTTTGTGCCAGATAAGTACGCTCGCCGCCGTTGTCGAACAGCTGAAACGGCACATCAGGACGGTCCTGACGACGTGGATACAGTGGCAAAGTCAGTTGAGCAACGTCACCGCCCTGTGGATCGATCGCCAGATCGAGCACGTCGGTTTTGACCTGGATCAGATCCTTGCTGGCAGCGACCGGAGTTTCCACAGGCGCGCTGGTATCGCTTGCGGCACGCGGAATATCGTCACTGGCGGAAGCGTTATTGCCAGGAACGGTGTCCGGCAAACCGGATGCAGTCGTACTGGAAGCAACATTCTGAGTCGGCAGGGCAGCCTGGCCATAGTCCTGGTTCCATTTAAGAACCATAACGTAGGACACGATTGCCAGGGCGACGATCAGGATCGTGCGTTTGATATCCATGATTACTCGGCCATCGAAGAAGAACGGGAGGTAGGGATAGGTGGAACCGGGTCATAACCACCGGGATTCCACGGATGACAGCGACCTAAACGACGAAAGGTCAGCCAGCCACCGCGCAGAAGGCCATGATTTTCGATGGCTTCTAACGCGTAGCAGGAACAACTGGGGTAGAAACGACAGTGATCAGCCATCAGGGGACTAATGGCATAGCGATAAAACTGGATCGGAACGAGGGCCAGTTTACGCATCTGGACTGTCTACCCCTACAGTTTCGGTGTTGACTGCTGGAACTGGCTTGTTACGGGCCAGGCGTTTCCAGAGTTTGCCGAAATGCTGAATCAATTCGGGGTTTTCTACATCGCCCAAACCTTTACGCGCGACGATAACGATGTCCCAGCCGACCAGTGAGTCCTGGTGCAGACGGAACGATTCGCGCATCAGACGTTTGAGGCGATTGCGCTCAACGGAGAGCTTTACGCTCTTTTTCCCGATAACCAGCCCTAGACGGGGGTGATCGAGATCGTTGTTGCGCGCAAGGAGCAGGAGATTTTTCCCCGGAACCTTGCCGGTAGGGGAGTCAAAGACTGCCTTGAAATGCCGGGGGGTAAGCAGACGCTTTTCCCGACTGAAGTCCTGACTCACCTCCAGTGCCGGATTATCAAACTGCCAGACGCGCACGACCTTTGGCGCGGCGACGCGACAGGACGGCACGACCGTTCTTGGTAGCCATGCGAGCACGGAAACCGTGGGTACGAGCGCGTTTGATAGTGCTTGGTTGGAAAGTACGTTTCATGTCGTGTTACCTGGTTCGTCCACAACGGGCCGGAATGGCCCCCGTTTTAAGAGACCGGGGATTCTAGAGAAAGCAAGCCTTCAGGTCAATTTCCAACCAACGTTTCCTTATAAATAGATATCTGGAGCATCCAGAACCAAGACCTTGTCTGCCAAACATAAAAATAAAGAAGGGAATTATTTAAAGCTTTTCTGTAAAGCTTATAAAAGCTAGGGCGACAGTCTTCTGTGGATAACCACGTTCAGCCCTTGTCTGGCTTGATGTACAGAGAATGACAACTACAGTGGAAAACCGTGGTCAGCCTGTGCTGCGCTGTCGGATAACCTGTGTGTGGAACCGTCAGTTATCCACAGGCAGGTTATCCACCGAGTTCCACCCCCAGTTGTCCAGTGCCCTCAGAGGCGGTTATCCACAGAGCTTATTCACACACCGTTGGTCGCCTTTTTACCGGTTAACGCATTGATTAATCATGGTCACCACACAACCTGCATGTGGATAAGTGGACGGCTCGCCGTTACAATGGCCGCTTGTTTTTGCCTCACCGGCTTTCAACTTAGGGGATATCCGTGTCAGTGGAACTTTGGCAGCAGTGCGTGGAGCTTTTGCGCGAGGAGCTGCCTGCCCAACAATTCAACACCTGGATCCGTCCACTACAGGTCGAAGCCGAAGGCGACGAGTTGCGCGTCTACGCACCGAACCGTTTTGTGCTGGACTGGGTCAACGAAAAGTACCTCGGTCGCGTCCTTGAACTGCTGGATGAGCACGGCAACGGCATGGCGCCAGCGCTTTCCTTATTAATAGGCAGCAAACGCAGTTCTGCACCGCGTGCCGCGCCGAATGCACCGTTGGCTGCGGCGCAAGCTCAGGCCAATGCCGCGCCGGCCAGCCCGCCAACGCCAGCGCCGAGCGCAACCCCGGCCAAGCGCTCGACGCAGAAAACCGAGGAAGTCAGTGAAGAGCCGTCCCGCGACAGCTTTGATCCGATGGCCGGTGCGGCGTCGCAACAGGCCCCGGTTCGCGCCGAACAGCGCACTGTGCAGGTCGAAGGCGCGCTCAAACACACCAGCTACCTGAACCGCACCTTTACCTTCGAGAACTTCGTCGAAGGCAAGTCCAACCAGCTCGCCCGTGCGGCGGCCTGGCAAGTAGCGGATAACCCGAAGCACGGCTACAACCCGTTGTTCCTTTATGGCGGCGTCGGCTTGGGTAAAACCCACTTGATGCACGCGGTGGGTAACCATCTATTAAAGAAGAACCCGAATGCCAAGGTCGTGTACCTGCATTCCGAGCGCTTCGTGGCTGACATGGTCAAGGCGCTGCAACTGAACGCGATCAACGAGTTCAAGCGTTTCTACCGTTCGGTGGACGCGTTGCTGATCGACGATATTCAGTTCTTCGCCCGTAAAGAGCGTTCCCAGGAAGAGTTTTTCCACACCTTCAACGCCCTGCTTGAAGGTGGCCAGCAGGTCATTCTCACCAGTGACCGCTACCCGAAAGAAATCGAAGGCCTTGAAGAGCGCCTCAAATCGCGTTTCGGCTGGGGCCTGACGGTTGCCGTCGAGCCGCCGGAACTGGAAACCCGCGTGGCGATCTTGATGAAGAAGGCCGACCAGGCCAAAGTCGAGTTGCCGCACGACGCGGCGTTCTTCATTGCCCAGCGAATTCGTTCCAACGTCCGCGAGCTGGAAGGAGCGCTGAAACGCGTGATCGCCCACTCGCACTTCATGGGCCGCGATATCACCATCGAGTTGATTCGCGAATCCCTGAAGGACTTGTTGGCACTGCAGGACAAACTGGTCTCTGTGGATAACATTCAGCGCACTGTCGCCGAGTACTACAAGATCAAGATTTCCGACCTGCTGTCCAAGCGCCGTTCGCGCTCGGTGGCTCGTCCGCGTCAGGTGGCCATGGCATTGTCCAAGGAACTGACCAACCACAGCCTGCCGGAAATCGGCGATGTGTTTGGTGGTCGCGACCACACGACGGTGTTGCACGCCTGCCGCAAGATCAACGAACTTAAGGAATCCGACGCGGACATCCGCGAGGACTACAAGAACCTGCTGCGTACACTGACCACTTGATGAACACCAGCGCAGCTTATTAAGGCAAGGGACTAGACCATGCATTTCACCATTCAACGCGAAGCCCTGTTGAAACCCCTGCAACTGGTCGCAGGCGTCGTCGAGCGCCGACAGACCTTGCCGGTACTGTCCAACGTGCTGTTGGTCGTCGATGGCCAGCAACTGTCGCTGACCGGTACCGATCTGGAAGTCGAGCTGGTGGGTCGCGTGCAACTCGAAGAGCCGGCCGAAACCGGCTCCATCACCGTGCCTGCGCGCAAGCTGATGGACATCTGCAAGAGCCTGCCCAACGACGCGCTGATCGACATCAAGGTCGACGAGCAGAAGCTGGTCGTGAAGGCCGGCCGTAGCCGTTTCACCCTGTCGACCCTGCCGGCCAACGATTTCCCGACGGTTGAAGAAGGCCCGGGTTCGCTGACCTGCAGCCTGGAGCAGAGCAAACTGCGTCGTCTGATCGAACGCACCAGCTTCGCCATGGCCCAGCAGGACGTGCGCTACTACCTCAACGGTATGCTGCTGGAAGTTTCGGCCGGTGTGATCCGCGCCGTGGCCACCGACGGTCACCGTCTGGCGATGTGCTCGATGCAGGCCGATATCGGTCAGCCGGATCGCCATCAGGTGATCGTGCCGCGCAAGGGTATTCTGGAACTAGCGCGTCTGCTCACCGAGCCGGATGGCAACGTCAGCATCGTTCTGGGTCAGCACCACATCCGCGCCACCACCGGCGAATTCACCTTCACCTCGAAGCTGGTCGACGGCAAATTCCCGGACTACGAGCGCGTTCTGCCGAAGGGCGGCGACAAGCTGGTACTGGGCGATCGTCAGGCCCTGCGTGAAGCGTTCAGCCGTACCGCGATCCTGTCCAACGAGAAGTACCGCGGCATCCGTCTGCAACTGGCCAACGGTCAGTTGAAGATCCAGGCCAACAACCCGGAGCAGGAAGAAGCGGAAGAAGAAGTGGGCGTTGAATACAACGGCGGCTCGCTGGAAATCGGCTTCAACGTGAGCTATTTGCTCGACGTGCTGGGCGTGATGACCACCGAGCAGGTTCGCCTGATCCTGTCCGACTCCAACAGCAGTGCGCTGGTGCAAGAGTCCGACAATGACGACTCGGCTTATGTTGTCATGCCGATGCGTCTGTAATCAGCTGATCCTGGATGTCCTTAAGTCGTGTTTCGGTCACCGCGGTGCGCAATCTGCACCCGGTGACCTTCTCCCCCTCCCCCCGCATCAACATCCTTTACGGCGCCAACGGCAGCGGCAAAACCAGTGTTCTGGAAGCCATTCATCTGCTGGGGCTTGCCCGTTCGTTTCGTAGCACGCGGCTGTTGCCGGTCATCCAGTACGAACAACTCGCCTGCACCGTATTCGGTCAGGTCGAATTGGCCGAGGGTGGCCACAGTGCGTTGGGGATATCTCGCGACCGTCAGGGAGAGTTCCAGATCCGCATCGACGGGCAGAACGCCCGCAGCGCCGCGCAACTGGCAGAAATCCTGCCGTTGCAGCTGATCAACCCCGACAGCTTTCGCCTGCTCGAAGGTGCGCCGAAGATTCGCCGGCAGTTTCTCGATTGGGGTGTGTTCCACGTCGAACCGCGTTTCATGTCGACCTGGCAGCGTTTGCAGAAGGCCTTGCGCCAGAGAAACTCCTGGCTGCGGCATGGTACACTTGACGCCGTTTCGCAAGCGGTTTGGGACAGGGAACTGTGCCAGGCCAGCGCTGAAATCGATGAATACCGCCGCGCTTACATCAAAGCCTTGAAACCAGTCTTTGAACAAACCTTGAGCGAACTGGTTGAGCTTGAAGGTTTGACGCTCAGCTATTACCGAGGCTGGGACAAGGACCGGGAATTGAGTGCCGTACTGGCTGGCTCCGTGCAACGGGACCAGCAAATGGGTCATACCCAGGCCGGACCGCAGCGAGCTGATTTGCGTCTTAGATTGGGTGCACACAATGCCGCGGACATCTTGTCCCGGGGTCAGCAGAAACTGGTGGTCTGTGCCTTGCGAATTGCCCAGGGGCATCTGGTGAGCCAGGCCCGACGCGGCCAGTGTATTTATCTGGTGGATGACTTGCCGTCCGAGCTGGACGAGAGCCACCGTCGCGCGCTGTGCCGCTTGCTGGAAGACTTACGCTGCCAGGTGTTCATCACCTGTGTAGATCACGAATTATTGAGGGAAGGCTGGCAGACGGAAACGCCAGTCGCTCTGTTCCACGTGGAACAGGGCCGTATCACCCAGACCCACGACCATCGGGAGTGAAGGCATTGAGCGAAGAAAATACGTACGACTCAACGAGCATTAAAGTGCTGAAAGGCCTGGATGCCGTACGCAAACGTCCCGGTATGTACATTGGTGACACCGACGATGGCAGCGGTCTGCACCACATGGTGTTCGAGGTGGTCGACAACTCGATCGACGAAGCCCTCGCTGGCCACTGCGACGACATCAGCATCATCATCCACCCGGATGAGTCCATCACCGTCAAAGACAACGGCCGTGGCATCCCGGTAGACGTGCACAAAGAGGAAGGCGTTTCCGCCGCCGAGGTCATCATGACCGTCCTCCACGCTGGCGGTAAGTTCGACGACAACTCCTACAAGGTATCCGGCGGTCTGCACGGTGTAGGTGTTTCGGTAGTGAACGCCCTGTCCGAAGAGCTGGTACTGACCGTACGCCGCAGCGGCAAGATCTGGGAGCAGACCTACGTCCACGGTGTACCTCAGGCGCCGATGGCGATCGTTGGCGACAGCGAAACCACTGGTACCCAGATCCACTTCAAGGCTTCCAGCGAAACCTTCAAGAACATTCACTTCAGCTGGGACATCCTGGCCAAGCGCATTCGTGAACTGTCCTTCCTCAACTCCGGTGTCGGCATCGTCCTCAAGGACGAGCGCAGCGGCAAGGAAGAGCTGTTCAAGTACGAAGGCGGCCTGCGTGCGTTCGTTGAATACCTGAATACCAACAAGACTGCGGTCAACCAGGTGTTCCACTTCAACATCCAGCGTGAAGACGGCATCGGCGTGGAAATCGCCCTGCAGTGGAACGACAGCTTCAACGAGAACCTGTTGTGCTTCACCAACAACATTCCGCAGCGCGACGGCGGTACTCACCTGGTGGGTTTCCGTTCCGCACTGACGCGTAACCTGAACAACTACATCGAGCAGGAAGGTCTGGCGAAGAAGCACAAAGTCGCCACCACCGGTGATGATGCCCGTGAAGGCCTGACCGCGATCATCTCGGTGAAGGTGCCGGATCCGAAGTTCAGCTCGCAGACCAAAGACAAGCTGGTGTCTTCCGAAGTGAAGACCGCGGTCGAGCAGGAGATGGGCAAGTACTTCTCTGACTTCCTGCTGGAAAACCCGAACGAAGCCAAGCTGGTCGTCGGCAAGATGATCGACGCGGCCCGTGCCCGTGAAGCGGCGCGCAAGGCCCGTGAGATGACCCGCCGCAAAGGCGCGCTGGACATCGCCGGTCTGCCGGGCAAGCTCGCTGACTGCCAGGAAAAAGATCCTGCGCTGTCTGAACTGTACCTCGTGGAAGGTGACTCCGCGGGCGGCTCTGCCAAGCAGGGGCGTAACCGCAAGACCCAGGCGATCCTGCCGCTGAAGGGCAAGATCCTCAACGTCGAGAAAGCACGCTTCGACAAGATGATCTCGTCCCAGGAAGTGGGCACGCTGATCACCGCACTGGGCTGTGGTATCGGGCGCGAAGAGTACAACATCGACAAGCTGCGCTATCACAACATCATCATCATGACCGATGCTGACGTCGACGGTTCGCACATCCGTACCCTGCTGCTGACCTTCTTCTTCCGTCAGTTGCCGGAGCTGATCGAGCGCGGCTACATCTACATCGCCCAGCCGCCGCTGTACAAGGTCAAGAAAGGCAAGCAAGAGCAATACATCAAAGACGACGACGCCATGGAAGAGTACATGACGCAGTCGGCCTTGGAAGATGCGAGCCTGCACCTGAACGAAGAGGCCCCGGGCATTTCCGGTGAAGCGCTCGAGCGTCTGGTCAACGACTTCCGCATGGTGATGAAGACCCTCAAACGTCTGTCGCGCCTGTACCCGCAGGAACTGACCGAGCACTTCATCTACCTGCCGGCCGTGAGCCTGGAAATGCTTGGCGACCACGCCAAGATGCAAGACTGGCTGGCTCAGTACGAAGTACGTCTGCGCACCGTCGAGAAGTCGGGTCTGGTCTACAAGGCTAGCCTGCGTGAAGATCGTGAACGTGGCGTGTGGCTGCCAGAGGTCGAGCTGATCTCCCACGGCCTGTCGAACTACGTCACCTTCAACCGCGACTTCTTCGGCAGCAACGACTACAAGACCGTCGTCACCCTCGGCGCTCAACTGAGCACCCTGCTCGACGACGGCGCGTACATCCAGCGTGGCGAGCGCAAGAAAGCAGTTACCGAGTTCAAGGAAGCCCTCGACTGGCTGATGGCCGAAAGCACCAAGCGCCACACCATCCAGCGCTACAAAGGTCTGGGCGAAATGAACCCGGATCAGCTGTGGGAAACCACCATGGACCCAAGCGTGCGCCGCATGCTGAAAGTCACCATCGAAGACGCCATTGGCGCAGACCAGATCTTCAACACCCTGATGGGTGATGCGGTCGAACCTCGCCGTGACTTCATCGAGAGCAATGCGCTGGCGGTTTCCAACCTGGACTTCTGATCCAGGTCAGTGACCGTTCGGGCACCCTCTAGGGCGGCCTGCCAAAGCAAGAGAAAGCCCGCGCAAGCGGGCTTTTTTTTACGTACGATACAGCTCGATTTCTGCCTGCACATTGACGGGCGCATGACAAATGGACGTTTATCGATGAAGGATCTGGTCAAACGCTTGCCGGTCAATCTTTTACCTCTATTGATGGGCGTGCTGGCCTTTCTGATTGTCGTTGGCCCCAGAGCGCTGAATCCGCAAAACATCGCATGGCTGAGCAGTGGCGATCCGGCTACGCATTATTTGGGGTGGGTGTTTTTCAGGAATGCGCCTTGGTCATTTCCTGTCGGACTCAATCCGTCGTACGGGCTGGAACTGAGCAACGCCATCGTATTTTCGGATTCAAACCCGCTCTTTGCGTTGCTCTTCAAGCCGTTCGCAGCGTTATTGCCCGAACCGTTCCAATATTTCGGTTTCTGGTTCCTGATGTGTTTCATGCTCCAGAGTTGGTTTGCGTGGAAGCTGATGGGTTTGGCCAGCGACCATCTGATCGTGCGCTTGCTCGGTTCGGCGCTCTTTCTCTTCGCTCCCGCGATGATTCTTCGGATGGGCGAGCACTTGTCCCTCGCGGGGCATTTTCTGGTCCTGGCCGCTTTGTATCTGGCCCTGCGCCCTTCTACCCGTAAACAATCCTTTGCCTGGGCAGCTTTGTTGGTTGCATCGGCGCTGGTGCATGCCTATCTGCTGGCTATGGTCGCGTTGATCTGGCTGGCGGATTTGCTGGCGAGAACCATCAAACGCCAGCTGACGCCGGGGAAAGCCTTTGCCGAACTGGCCGGCATCCTGGTGCTGACGGGTTTCTGCTGCTGGCAGGCAGGCTATTTCAGTGTCGATAGTGCTGGACTCGGTTTAATCGGGTTTGGATTGTTGCGCGCCAATGTGCTGACCTTCTTCGACTCTGCCGGATGGTCCTACGTACTGGGTGATTTGCCCGGCGTACCGGGCGATATCGATGGGCTGGCTTTTCCAGGGCTGGGGGTGCTTTTTCTAACCGTTTGCGCGCTGCCGTTGCTGTTGTCGGGTCGCAGTCAGTTCCTTTCTGTTATTCGTCCGCGTTGGGTGTTATTGCTCGCCCTGTTCGGGCTGATGATCTATGCGTTTTCCAATAATGTCGGCATTGGTCCCTTCGAACTCCACTATTGGCTACCGGAATTCATCATCGCGAAAGCCGGTGTTTTCCGCGCAGCTGGCCGGATGATCTGGCCCGTCATGTACGCGACGATCTTTGCGGTGCTGTTTGTGATTGTGCGTGGTTACAGGTCTCGTACTGCGGTCCTGTTATTCGCGACAGCACTCGTGCTGCAGGTGGTCGATACCCGTGCGGGCTGGGAAACCATTCGCAGCAAACTGATGGCCTCCCCCAGCGCGCAATGGAAAACCCCATTGGTTGATCCTTTCTGGAGCATCGCAGCGTCGCACTATCAAAAGGTGCGATGGATCAAGCCACAAAGCTATTCGACCCATTGGATAGAACTTGCCGATTACGCGGGTAAATACCATCTCGCAACGGACGCGGTTTATCTGGGAAGAGTGAATTATGCGTCTCTGCAGTCCGCGCAGAGCGCGGCAGCCAAGGTCATTGCATCAGGACGTTTCGAGGCTGATTCCCTCTACGTTCTCGATCAGCGTTCAACGCTTCAAGCGGCATTCACCATCGATCGAAGTACCGATTCGCTGATAAAAGTCGACGGTTTTCAGGTGCTCGCACCGGGTTGGAAACGCTGTTCCGAGTGCCCACAATTTCCTGAAGCCGATTTGCACGAGCTGATCCCCGCGGTCAGGCTCGGCGAGAGAATCCAGTTCACGGAAGGAAGTACGGGGAGTACCGCGCTTGCCAAAGGCTGGTGGGACTCCGAAGCATGGGGCACCGGTTCAGTCGGCAAAGAGGCTGAAGTGATACTCAGACCCAGCGCAGATGTGAGCGCTGTGTCGCTCGAAACCAATACCTTCGTGACCCAGGCCTACCCACGCCAGGCAATGGAGATCCGTATTAATGATATCCAGGTCCTTGGCGCCAGCCTGACCACCGCTTCCAACACATTCGACATTACGCTCCCGGCCGAAGCACGAGCGTCGATAGCGCGCGAAGGCTTCATGCGTCTCAAGTTCAATCTTCCCCTCGCCATCAGCCCTCGTGAATTGGGTATGGGCGATGATGAGCGTGAACTGGCAATCGGGCTATTAGGGCTGACGCTTCATTGATCTCTTGTCGGGCTGCCGAAGGCTACGATGCGGTGGGCTTTATTCCTGAGCTGGCGTTACGCTTTCCAATCGATAGCCATAACCATAAATGGTCAGCAACTGCCAACCCCGATCCGCCGTCAGCCCCAGTTTGTTGCGCAGGCGATAGATGTGCGTATCCAGTGGCCGTGACGACGCCACTTCTTCATGGGGCCAGAAGCGTTCGTATAGGTACTCGCGCGACAACGGCCGACCCAGGTTACTGAACAGGCAGCGCGCCAGGCGGTATTCACGCTCGGTCATGATGACTGCCTTGCCCTCGCGGGTGACGCTCAGTTCGGCATCGTCGAATGTCAGGTCATTGAAGGTCAGAACTTCGGCAGCGGTACTGCGTTGCTGACTATGCCGGCGCAGTACGGCGGCGACTCGGGCTTTCAACTCGTTGGGGCGGAACGGTTTGCTCACGTAATCGTCGGCACCGGCGTTCAGCGCCTGGACGATATCGCTTTCGCCGTCGCGGCTGGTCAGCATGATCGCGGCGGGTGGCGACTCCATGTGCTCACGGGTCCAGCGCAGCAGCGCCAGGCCCGTCAGGTCGGGCAGTTGCCAGTCCAGTATCAGCAGGTCGAAGGTGTCCCGGCGCAACTGGCGCAGCAGGTCCTCGCCCCGCTCAAAGCTGTGCAGCGACCAGGGCTGGTCTCCCGCCGCAGCCATCTGCTGCAGGGTTTGCTCGACCCGACGCAGTTCGGCGGGTTCATCGTCCAGTATCGCAACGCGCATACGCGTGGGTTCCTTGTTGCTTGGGCAGTGGCCGGCCACCATAACGGCTTGGCCTGTGCGGTGAAAGTAAGCAATCCACCATCGGTCGTCGTCCGCTATGATTCTTCGGATCTACATCCTCAGACCTGTGACCCATGAAACCATTCACTGTCACCTGCCCTGTTTGTCATGAATAGCCCGCGTCGGCGTGAAAGCCGCGAGCCGAGTCAGGTCCAGCGCCTGTTTCGGCGGCTGGTCCGTGAGTGGTTGTGGATAAGTCTAGTGTTGTTGCCGCTGACTGCCTTGTTGTCGTATCGCGCCCAGATCAATCTGCACGACACGTCGCCAGGCTTGAGCGCATTGCTCTCGGTGGGGCTGGTGGCGTGTGTCCTCGGCTTGCTGCTGTGGCGCCCGCGCTGGGCGATCTGGGTAACATTGGGCGGGGTGGCGTGCGTGTTGCTGGCCAGCGCCGGGCTGGCGGAAGTCCGGCACTGGTGGTCACCGACCCCATCGGCGCTCGGCATGTTGTTCGGTTACCTGATCTGGAACTGGCGGCGCCTGAGCGTGGTGCTGACGTACTTTGGCTGGGAGCTGGCGCGGCTGGATCGCGAGCCGAAAGTATTTCCGGAACGGCGCCGCGCGCAATTCACCAGCGCTGATCAGCTGCAGGGCCAGATCATGGCGCTGGAGCAAGCCATGAGCCGCACCCGCGATACCCGGCGCTTCATTGCCGACGGTCTGGAGTACCTGCCGGTGGCGACGCTGATCAGCGATCCCAAGGGGCAGATTCTCTTGGGTAATCGCAAGGCTCGGGTATTGTTCGATCACCCGCTGGTGGGCGGCGACGTTCTCGAGCAACTGGCCCGTCTCGGTTACCCGGAGTTGTCCACAGAACCGCGCCCGGCATTGTCCACCCTGGCACTGCTGGAGTTTCGCGATCACAAGGAGCGCAGCCTGCGTCTGGAGCGGGCGGCATTGCTGCCGGTGGACGGCGATACTCCCATTGGCTGGCTGCTGAGCCTCACCGACCTGAGTGCCGAACGCGCCGCTGAAGAACAGCGCAGCGTACTGCTGCGTTTTCTGTCCCACGACCTGCGGGCCCCGCATTCGGCGATCCTTGCTCTGCTCGATGTGCATCGCCATCAGGCCGGAGCGGATTCACCGCTGTTCGAGCAGATCGAGCGCCAGGTCCGCCGCGCGCTGGAATTGACCGATGGCTTCGTGTTGCTGGCGCGGGCGGAATCCGAGGCTTACCAGTTTCAGCCCAGCCTGTTCGCGATGCTGGTGCTGGACGTGCTGGATCAGGCGTTGCCCATCGCCCAGCAGAAAAGCATCAAACTGCTGCACACGATGGACGAACAATCTCAGGAGCGTCTGATCAACGCAGATCAAGGCCTGCTGACCCGCGCCTTGTTCAACCTGTTGGAAAACGCCATCAAGTACAGCCCGGCCGACACAACGATCGAGTTGAGTGTCAGTTGCCAGGGCGACTGGTTGCGCTGTGAACTGAGCGATCAGGGCAAAGGCATCGCCGCCGAGGAATTGCCGGATCTGTTCATGCAGTACCGACGCTTTTCATCGGCGCAAGGTATCGATGGTGTGGGTTTGGGGCTGTCGATGGTCAAGGCAGTGGTCGATCATCATGGCGGCAGCATCGAGTGCCACAGCATCGTCGATCAAGGCACCACGTTCAGGCTGCAGTTACCGCTGATCGCGGAGTGAACAGGCACAAAAAAACCGGCTATATCAGCCGGTTTTTTTACTTCCGAAAAAAACTTATGCACCTTTTACGGTGCTTTATGAGCTTGAGAAATATATAGGTAAATCAGTCACTTAAATTAAAGATTCAGGCCTTTTCAACAAAACCGTACACAGGTTATCCACAAAATCTCAGACAGCCATCTGATCACTGGCTGCGGGCGCCTGCGGTGCCGGCGGAAGCGAACCCATTTCGCGCTGAGTCCGTTCGTTCCAGGCTTGTACCCGGTCGTTCAGATCGGCGATGGCGCGCGGGCCAGTGCCTTCGGCATACATCGGCTCGCCGATGACCACGGTGATCACGCCCGGTTGCTTGCCCCAGCCGATTTTCGGCCAGAATTTGCCGGCATTGTGTGCAATCGGCAGTACTGGAAGCGCCGCATTCACCGCCAACGCGCTGCCACTGCGGGAGAACTTGCCGACGGTGCCGTAAGGAACGCGGGTGCCTTCAGGGAAGATCAATACCCAGACGTTATCCTTGAGCAGTTCATCGCCTTTGGCGGCCACTTGCTTGAGTGCCGCTTTCGGGTTGTCGCGGTCAATCGCGATCGGCCGCAGCATGGCCATGGCCCAGCCGAAGAACGGCACGTACAGCAATTCACGCTTGAGCACCTGGCTCAAGGGCGAGAAATAAGCGGAGAGAAAGAACGTCTCCCAAGTGCTCTGGTGGTTCGACTGAATCACGCAGGGCCGGTCCGGCACGTTTTCCGCGCCTTTGATCTCGTAACGAATGCCGAGAAACACCTTGGTCAACCACAAGGCGCAACGGCACCAGTACACGTTGATGAAACGATAGCGCGCCTTGAACGGCAAAAAGGGCGCGATAAAAAAGCTCAGGCTGCACCACAGCAAGGCAGTGGTGCCCAGCAGCAGGTAAAAGAGGAAGATTCTGATGGCCTGCAGTATCGACATGGCGACGTTTACCGTTACGGGCGATGCCCGACTGTTCAAGCGCACTCCCGATCAATCCCTGGTCAGGAACTTCAGAAGCACTCTAGTTGTGGATAAGTTCTGCGGCAATCGCCGCCAGATCGTCAAAAATCAGGGTGCCGACCGGAAGGGTCTTGCCCAGAGTTTTTTCGCCTTTCCCGGTCTTTACCAAAACGGGCTGTGAATCGACGGCTTTGGCGGCCTCCAGGTCACCAAGGCTGTCGCCGACGAACCAGACATTCGTCAGCGCCACGTTGTAATGCTCGGCGATGGTTTTCAACATCCCCGGTTTCGGTTTGCGGCAATCGCAACCCTCATCCGGGCCATGCGGGCAGTACACGATCAGCCCGACTTCACCGCCCTGCTCCGCCACCAGCTCGCGCAGGCGCGCGTGCATGGCATCGAGGGTGGCGAGGTCGTAATAGCCGCGAGCAATGCCCGACTGGTTGGTGGCCACCGCCACCGTCCAGCCGGCCTTGCTCAACTGCGCAATCGCTGCGATCGAGCCGGGCAAAGGAATCCACTCCTCCACCGACTTGATATAAGCGTCGGAGTCGTAATTGATCACTCCGTCCCGATCGAGAATCAGCAGTTTCAACAGCAGTCCCTCAACCCAGCAGCGAAATGTCGGCAACCCCGAGGAACAGACCACGCAGGCGCGCCAGCAGCGCGTAGCGGTTGGCCCGGACCTTGGCGTCTTCGGCATTGACCATGACGGCGTCGAAGAACGCGTCTACCGGCTCACGCAATGCAGCCAGACGTGCCAGCGATTCGTTGTACTGACGCGCTGCGGCCATTGGCTGCACCGCCTGATCCGCTTGCTGGATCGCCGAGTACAGCGAGAACTCGTTGGCGTTGTCGAAGTATTTGGCTTCGACCACGGTCGGCACCGAGCCTTCGACTTTGCTCAACAGGTTCGACACACGCTTGTTGACCGCCGCCAGCGCTGCAGCTTCCGGCAGTTTGCGGAAGGCTTGTACCGCTTGTACACGCTGGTCGAAGTCCAGCGCCGAACCCGGCTTCAGCGCACGTACCGACAGGTAAGTGGCGACATCAACGCCTTCGTCTTCGTAACGCGCACGCAGACGGTCGAAGATGAATTCCAGTACCGAGTCCGACAGACCGGCAGCCTTGACCTTGGCACCGAACGCGGCCACGGCGAAAGCCACAGCATCGTTCAGATCGAGGTCGAGTTTTTTCTCGATCAGGATGCGCAGCACACCCAGTGCCGCACGACGCAGGGCATACGGGTCTTTGCTGCCGGTTGGCAGCATGCCGATACCGAAGATGCCGACCAGGGTGTCGAGCTTGTCGGCGATTGCGACGGCCGCACCGGTCAGGGTCGCCGGCAGTTCAGCACCGGCACCGCGTGGCATGTACTGCTCGTTCAGCGCCAGCGCGACGTCTTCCGGCTCGCCGTCATTGAGCGCGTAGTAGTAACCGGCGACACCTTGCATCTCCGGGAACTCGCCGACCATTTCGGTGGCCAGGTCGCACTTCGACAGCAAGCCGGCACGGGCCGCCCACGAAGCGTTGCCGCCGATACGTGCGGCGATGTACGCCGCCAGTTTCGACACGCGCTCGGCCTTGTCGTAGACGCTGCCGAGTTTTTCCTGGAACACCACGTTCTGCAGGCGCAGGTTGAAATCTTCGAGTTTCTGCTTCTTGTCTTGCTTGAAGAAGAACTCGGCGTCGGTCAGGCGTGGGCGAACCACTTTCTCGTTACCGGCGATGATCTGCTGCGGATCCTTGCTTTCGATGTTGGCGACGGTGATGAACCGTGGCAGCAACTTGCCGTCGGCATCCAGCAGGCAGAAATACTTCTGGTTGTCCTGCATGGTGGTGATCAGTGCTTCCTGCGGCACGTCGAGGAAGCGTTCCTCGAACGAGCACACCAGCGGCACCGGCCATTCGACCAGCGCGGTCACTTCATCGAGCAACGCCGGCGGCACGATCGCGGTGCCTTCCTGACGGGTCGCCAGCTCTTCGGTGCGCTTGCTGATGATCTCGCGACGCTCGTTGGCATCGGCCAGGACATAAGCGGCACGCAGGTCGGCCAGATAGCTCGACGGCGAACCGATGCGCACGCTTTCCGGGTGGTGGAAACGGTGACCACGAGAATCGCGGCCAGCCTTTTGCGCGAGGATCGTGCAGTCGATGACCTGGTCACCGAGCAGCATCACCAGCCACTGGGTCGGACGCACGAACTCTTCCTTGCGCGCCCCCCAACGCATGCGTTTCGGGATCGGCAGGTCGTTCAGCGAATCTTCGACGATGGTCGGCAGCAGGCTCGCGGTCGGCTTGCCGGCGATGTTCTGGCTGTAGCGCAGTTTCGGACCGCTCTGGTCGATTTCGCTCAGCTCGACGCCGCACTTCTTGGCAAAGCCCAGGGCTGCCTGAGTCGGGTTGCCCTCAGCGTCGAACGCAGCCTGACGCGGCGGGCCGTCGAGGTTGATGCTGCGATCCGGCTGCTGTGTGGCCAGCGCCGTGATCAGCACGGCCAGACGACGCGGTGCGGCGTAGACGGTTTTGCTTTCGTAGCTCAGGCCGGCAGCTTGCAGGCCCTTGTCGATACCGGCGAGGAACGCTTCAGCCAGGGTGTTCAGGGCTTTGGGTGGCAGTTCTTCGGTGCCCAGTTCAACCAGAAAATCTTGAGCACTCATTGTGCAGCCTCCAGCTTGGCCAGTACTTCGTCACGCAGGTCCGGGGTCGCCATCGGGAAGCCCAGCTTGGCGCGGGCCAGCAGGTAGGCTTGCGCAACGGAACGCGCCAGGGTGCGCACGCGCAGGATGTATTGCTGACGCGCGGTCACCGAGATCGCCCGGCGCGCATCCAGCAGGTTGAAGGTGTGCGAGGCCTTCAGGACCATTTCGTAGCTCGGCAACGGCAGCGGCTGGTCGAGTTCGATCAGGCGCTTGGCTTCGCTTTCATAGAAGTCGAACAGTTCGAACAGTTTGTCGACGTTGGCGTGTTCGAAGTTGTAGGTGGACTGTTCCACTTCGTTCTGGTGGAACACGTCGCCGTAGGTCACCTTGCCGAACGGACCGTCGGCCCAGACCAGGTCGTAGACCGAATCCACGCCCTGCAGGTACATGGCCAGACGCTCGAGACCGTAAGTGATCTCGCCGGTCACCGGGTAGCATTCGATGCCGCCGGCCTGCTGGAAGTAAGTGAACTGGGTCACTTCCATGCCGTTGAGCCAGACTTCCCAGCCCAGACCCCAGGCGCCGAGGGTCGGCGATTCCCAGTTGTCTTCGACGAAGCGAATGTCGTGGACCAGCGGGTCCAGGCCGACATGCTTGAGCGAGCCCAGGTACAGTTCCTGGAAGTTGTCCGGGTTCGGCTTCAGGACGACCTGGAACTGGTAGTAGTGCTGCAGACGGTTCGGGTTTTCCCCGTAGCGGCCGTCAGTCGGACGGCGGCTTGGCTGCACGTACGCGGCGTTCCAGGTTTCCGGGCCGATGGCGCGCAGGAAGGTCGCGGTGTGGAAAGTGCCGGCGCCTACTTCCATATCGTAGGGCTGAAGTACCACACAACCTTGCTCGGCCCAGTATTGCTGGAGCGCGAGGATCAAGTCTTGGAAGGTACGCACGGCTGGCGTAGGCTGGCTCACGAAATTCACCTGTTTCTTGGGCTGCGATTTAAAGAGCGGGAGTATACCCGATTCAGTCGCACCTCCACCCCCTGGAGCCTTAT
Organism: Pseudomonas sp. MWU16-30322; assembly: GCF_020515535.1. NCBI lineage: Bacteria > Pseudomonadati > Pseudomonadota > Gammaproteobacteria > Pseudomonadales > Pseudomonadaceae > Pseudomonas > Pseudomonas sp. MWU16-30322. The sequence goes on along the minus strand of NZ_JAIWYL010000007.1, from coordinate 105,091 downwards.
GCCACGCTGCTTTTGGTGTACCGAAGATCCGCTGTACATGGCTTATCACGATCAGGAGTGGGGCACGCCGCTACGCGATGCGCAGGGTTTGTTCGAGTTGCTTTTGCTCGAAGGGTTCCAGGCCGGCCTTTCCTGGATCACCGTGCTGCGCAAACGCGAGCGCTACCGCGAGGTGTTGTACGGCTTCGACGTGCAGCGCGTGGCGCAGATGAGCGACGCGGAAATCGCTGAGTTGATGCTCGATCCGGGGATCATCCGCAACCGCCTCAAACTCAATGCCGCCCGGCGCAACGCCCAGGCCTGGCTGGCGCTGGAAGATCCGGTAGCCTTCCTCTGGTCATTTGTCGGTGACAAACCGGTCATCAATCATTTCAAGGATCGCAGCGAAGTCCCGGCCATCACCCCCGAAGCCGTGGCGATGAGCAAAGCCCTGAAAAAGGCCGGATTCACCTTCGTCGGCCCGACCATTTGCTACGCGCTGATGCAGGCCTCGGGCATGGTCATGGATCACACTCAGGACTGTGATCGCTACGCGCAGCTGGTCAACGGCGGTTAGAATGGCCGCCTCGCGCACAGCACAAAATCAGGAGTGACCTGTGGAAAAGTTTAAAGGCGCCTTGCTGGTAGGCGCTCTGCGGCTGTTTGCCCTGCTGCCATGGCGGGCCGTGCAGGCCGTGGGTTCGGCGATCGGCTGGATCATGTGGAAAACCCCCAACCGCTCCCGCGACGTGGTGCGGATCAACCTCGCCAAATGTTTTCCACAGATGGACCCGGCCGAGCGCGAGCGCCTGGTCGGCCAGAGCCTCAAAGACATCGGCAAGTCCCTGACCGAAAGCGCCTGCGCGTGGATCTGGCCGGCCCAGCGCTCCATCGATCTGGTGCGCGAAGTCGAAGGCCTCGACATCCTCAAGGAGGCGCTGGCCTCGGGTAAAGGCGTGGTCGGCATCACCAGCCACCTGGGCAACTGGGAAGTGCTCAACCACTTCTATTGCAGCCAGTGCAAACCGATCATTTTCTACCGCCCGCCGAAGCTCAAGGCGGTGGATGAATTGCTGCGCAAGCAACGCGTGCAACTGGGCAACAAAGTCGCCGCTTCCACCAAGGAAGGCATCCTCAGCGTCATCAAGGAAGTGCGCAAAGGTGGTGCAGTGGGCATTCCGGCTGACCCGGAACCGGCCGAATCCGCCGGGATCTTCGTGCCGTTCTTTGCCACCCAGGCGCTGACCAGCAAATTCGTGCCGAACATGCTCGCCGGCGGCAAAGCGGTCGGCGTGTTTCTGCACGCCCTGCGCCTGCCGGACGGTTCCGGCTACAAAGTGATCCTCGAAGCGGCGCCGGAAGCCATGTACAGCACCGATACCGAGGAATCCTGCGCGGCCATGAGCAAGGTGGTCGAGCGCTATGTCGCGGCATATCCGAGCCAGTACATGTGGAGCATGAAGCGTTTCAAAAAGCGGCCGCCGGGCGAAGCGCGCTGGTACTGAGCAAGTTGGCACACTCTGTGGATAACCTGTAGAAGCTGCCGCAGGCGGCGATCTGTTGATCCTGCCTCTGCGGCTTATCCACAGCCTCGTTCATTCAAGGGCGCATAAAGATGTCCGAACACTGCAAATCTTTCCGCATCAAGATCACCCACGACAGCTTCGGCGAATGCCTCGGGCAGACGCGCAATCTGTCCACTACGGGGGTCTACGTCCAGCATCCGCGCCTGGCTTCGCTGCCCAAGGGCGCTGTGGTTTACGGGCAAGTGCAGGGCTTGCCCACCGGCGCGCCACGGGTGCGAATGGAAGTGGTGACGGTGGATGCCGAGGGCATCGGCCTGCGCTATCTCTAGCTTATTGCGCCTGACGATCGAGCTTCTTCAGAAACACCGCCATCTCCTTCTCGGCCTGCTTGTCGCCATGGGCGCGGGCGGCTTCCAGACCTTGTTCCCATGCCTGCCTTGCGGCGGCGTGATCGCCTAGTGCGAGTTGCGCCTTGCCCAATAGCTTCCACGCCGCCGAGTACTTCGGGTCGAAGCCGACACAGCGCTGGAAATGTTCGGCGGCTTTGGCGTTCTCGCCCAAATCCAGATAACCCTTGCCGAGGCCGAAGCGCAGCAATGAGTTATCCACACCCTTGGCGAGCATTTTTTCCAGGGATTCGAGCATGGGCAGAGTCCTTTTCTGTGGAGTGACAGGTGTTGATCGGTGTCAGTTACACCGCTTTCGCGAGCAAGCCCGCTCCCACATTTGGAATGCGTTCCCCTGTAGGAGTGAGCCTGCTCGCGATGGGGCCAGGTCTGATCACCCAGTAATCCGGATCAGAAGAAGCTGAGACCCACATGAAACAGCTTCTCCACATCGCGGATATGCTTTTTATCCACAAGGAACAGAATCACATGGTCACCGGTTTCGATCACCGTATCGTCGTGGGCGATGATCACTTCTTCGTTGCGGATGATCGCGCCAATCGTGCTGCCCGGTGGCAGGCCGATTTTCTCGATCGGTCGGCCGATGACCTTGCTCGACTTCGCATCACCGTGGGCAATCGCCTCGATGGCTTCCGCCGCGCCCCGGCGCAGTGAGTGCACGCTGACGATATCGCCACGCCGTACGTGGGCCAGCAGCGTGCCGATGGTCGCCAGTTGCGGGCTGATGGCGATGTCGATGTCGCCGCCCTGGATCAGGTCGACGTACGCTGGGTTGTTGATGATCGTCATCACCTTCTTCGCGCCCAGGCGTTTGGCCAGCAACGACGACATGATGTTGGCTTCGTCATCGTTGGTCAGGGCGAGGAAGATGTCGGCGTCGGCGATGTTCTCTTCCAGCAGCAGATCACGGTCCGACGCGCTGCCCTGCAACACCACGGTACTGTCGAGGGTATCCGAGAGGTAGCGGCAGCGTGCCGGGTTCATCTCGATAATCTTCACCTGATAGCGGCTTTCGATGGCCTCGGCCAGGCGCTCGCCGATCTGCCCGCCGCCGGCAATCACGATGCGCTTGTAGGTTTCGTCGAGGCGGCGCATTTCGCTCATCACCGCGCGAATATTCTCACGGGCGGCGATGAAGAAGACTTCGTCATCGGCCTCGATCACCGTGTCGCCTTGCGGCAGGATCGGTCGGTCACGGCGGAAAATCGCCGCGACACGCGTCTCGACATTCGGCATGTGTTCGCGCAGCTGGCGCAGCTGTTGGCCCACCAGCGGCCCGCCGTAATAGGCGCGCACCGCCACCAGTTGCGCCTGGCCTTCGGCGAAGTCGATCACTTGCAGCGCGCCCGGATGCTGGATCAGGCGTTTGATGTAGTTGGTCACCACCTGCTCGGGGCTGATCAGCACGTCGACCGGAATCGCTTCGTTCTGGAACAGCTGTTCTTCGCGATTGAGGTAGGACGCTTCGCGCACCCGGGCGATTTTGGTCGGGGTGTGGAACAGCGTGTGCGCGACCTGGCAGGCGACCATGTTGGTCTCGTCGCTGTTGGTCACCGCCACCAGCATGTCGGCATCGTCGGCGCCGGCCTGGCGCAGCACCGACGGCAGCGAGCCGCGGCCCTGAATGGTGCGGATGTCGAGGCGGTCGCCGAGGTCGCGCAGGCGCTCGCCGTCGGTGTCGACCACGGTGATGTCGTTGGCTTCGCTCGCCAGGTGTTCAGCCAGCGAACCGCCGACCTGCCCCGCACCGAGGATGATGATTTTCATCCAGTCACTCCATTGAATCCGTTTAGCCGCGCGCGGCAGCGATCTTGATCAGCTTGGCGTAGTAGAACCCGTCATGCCCGCCCTGCTGGGCCAGCAATTGGCGACCATGGGGCTGTTTGATCCCGGCCGTGGTGGCCAGATCCAGCTCGCGGGCACCGGGCGTGCGCTCAAGGAACGCGGCAATGACTTCGGTGTTCTCGGTGGGCAAGGTCGAGCAAGTGGCGTAGAGCAGGATGCCGCCGACTTCGAGGGTTTTCCACAGGGCGTCGAGCAGCTCGCCTTGCAGCAGCGCGAGGGCGGCGATGTCGTCGGCCTGACGGGTCAGTTTGATGTCCGGATGGCGGCGGATCACGCCGGTGGCCGAGCATGGCGCGTCGAGCAGGATGCGCTGGAACGGTTTGCCGTCCCACCACGCGGCGGTATCGCGACCGTCGGCAGCGATCAGTTCGGCGCTCAGGCCCAGTCGTTCAAGGTTTTCCTTTACGCGCACCAGACGTTTGGCTTCCAGATCCACCGCCACCATGCCGGCCAGCGCCGGTTCGGCTTCGAGGATGTGGCAGGTCTTGCCACCGGGGGCGCAGCAGGCGTCGAGCACTCGCTGGCCCGGCGCCAGATCGAGCAGATCGGCGGCCAGTTGCGCGGCTTCGTCCTGCACACTGATCCAGCCTTCGGCAAAACCCGGCAGGCTGCGCACGTCGGCGGCGGCTTCAAGGACGATGCCGTCGCGGCTATAGACGCAGGGCGTGGCAACGATGCCGGCGTCGCTGAGCAAGCCGAGGTAGGCGTCGCGGCTGTGATGCCGGCGGTTGACCCGCAGGATCATCGGCGGGTGCGCGTTGTTCGCGGCGCAGATCGCTTCCCATTGCTCCGGCCAGAAAGCTTTCAGGGATTTTTGCAGCCAGCGCGGGTGGGCGGTGCGCACCACCGGATCGCGCTCCAGCTCGGCAAAAATCGTCTCGCTTTCGCGCTGGGCATTACGCAGCACGGCGTTGAGCAGACCCTTGGCCCAGGGCTTTTTCAGCTTGTCGGCGCAACCGACGGTTTCGCCGATGGCCGCGTGCGGCGGCACGCGGGTGTAGAGCAGTTGATAGAGACCGACCAGCAGCAGCGCCTCGACATCGGCGTCGGCAGCCTTGAACGGCTTCTGCAGAAGCTTTTCCGCCAGCGCCGACAGCCGTGGCTGCCAGCGCGCGGTGCCGAACGCCAGATCCTGGGTGAAGCCGCGATCACGGTCTTCGACCTTGTCCAGTTGCGTCGGCAGGGAGCTGTTCAACGAAGCCTTGCCGCTGAGGACGGCAGCGAGTGCCTTGGCGGCAGCCAGACGCGGGTTCATTGCGCGTCCACCACGGCGCCGAGCACGGTACCGACGGCGAATTTCTCGCGACGGCTGTTGAACAGGTCGCTGAAGTTCAGCGCCTTGCCGCCGGGCAGTTGCAGACGGGTCAGGCACAGCGCCTGCTCACCGCACGCGACGATCAGGCCGTCCTTGCTGGCGCTGAGGATTGCACCCGGCGCGCCTTTGCCGTCAGCCAGGGTCGCGGCCAGTACTTTCAGCGCTTCACCGTTGAGGGTGCTGTGGGTAATCGGCCAGGGATTGAAGGCGCGTACCAGACGCTCCAGCTCAACCGCCGGACGGCTCCAGTCGAGGCGCGCTTCGTCCTTGTTCAGTTTGTGGGCGTAGGTGGCGAACTCGTCGTTCTGTACTTCGCCTTCGAGGGTTCCGGCGGCCAGGCCTGCAATCGCCTGGACCACGGCGGGCGGGCCCATTTCGGCGAGACGGTCGTGCAGCGTGCCGCCCGTGTCGTCGGCGCTGATCGGGGTCACGACCTTGAGCAGCATCGGCCCGGTGTCGAGGCCGGCTTCCATGCGCATCACGGTCACGCCGCTTTCGGCATCACCGTGTTCCACGGCGCGCTGGATCGGCGCCGCACCGCGCCAGCGTGGCAGCAGGGAGGCGTGGCTGTTGATGCAGCCCAGACGCGGAATATCCAGCACCGCTTGCGGCAGGATCAGGCCGTAGGCGACCACCACCATCAAGTCCGGTTTCAGCGCGGCCAGCTCGGCTTGAGCGTCAGCGTTGCGCAGGGTCGGCGGCTGCAACACCTGGATATTATTTTCCAGGGCCAACTGTTTGACCGGGCTCGGCATCAGTTTTTGCCCGCGACCGGCCGGACGATCCGGTTGGGTGTAGACCGCAACGATCTCGTAAGGGCTGTTCAGCAGGGCCTTGAGGTGTTCGGCGGCAAATTCCGGGGTACCGGCAAAAACGATGCGCAGTGGCTCAGTCATGAAGGGCGTCTCATAAAAAGAAAAAGGCTTGCCGCAGCAAGCCTTTGAAGGAGGGCATCAAGCGTTCTGGCGATGCAGCTTTTCCAGTTTCTTCTTGATCCGGTCGCGTTTGAGCGTGGACAGGTAATCGACGAACAACTTGCCGTTGAGGTGGTCGCATTCGTGCTGGATGCACACCGCGAGCAGGCCTTCGGCGATCAGTTCGTAAGGCTGGCCGTCGCGGTCCAGCGCCTTGATTTTGACCTTCTGCGGGCGGTCGACGTTTTCGTAGAAACCCGGCACCGAGAGGCAGCCTTCCTGGTACTGATCCATCTCGTCGGTCAGCGATTCGAACTCGGGGTTGATGAACACCCGGGGTTCGGTGCGGTCTTCGGAAAGGTCCATCACGACGATACGTTTGTGCACGTTGACCTGGGTCGCGGCGAGGCCGATGCCCGGCGCTTCATACATTGTTTCAAACATGTCATCGACCAACTGACGCACTTCGTCGTCCACTACAGCCACAGGCTTGGCGATAGTACGCAGACGCGGGTCCGGGAATTCGAGGATGTTTAAAATGGCCATAGGCTGATTGCTGCACGTATTGAGTAAAGTCGGGTCGATGGCCTGGCAGGTCCGAAGATGCAGGCTACCGTTGTGAAGCGTAGCTAATGCAATTTGCAGTAGCGAGCCACGGGGGCTCTGACGGTTCACGCGAACGCACATGATAAAGGGATTCGCTGCATGAGGAAAACACTACTCGCCCTGCTGCTTCTGGTCTCGGCCGGCGTGGCGCAAGGGCAAGTGCAACTCAGGGATGGTTTTCCACAGCAATACACGGTGGTTTCGGGAGACACACTCTGGGACATTTCCGGCAAATACCTGCGCGAGCCCTGGCAATGGCCACAGCTGTGGCGGGCCAACCCGCAAATTGAAAACCCCAACCTGATCTATCCCGGCGACACGCTGACGCTGAGTTATGTCGACGGCCAGCCTCGACTGACCGTCAATCGCGGCGAGTCGCGCGGCACCATCAAACTGTCGCCACGCATCCGCACCAGCCCGGTGGCCGAGGCGATCCCGAGCATTCCGCTGAAGTCGATCAACGCCTTTCTGCTGAGCAACCGCATCGTCGACAAGGTCGAAGACTTCGACAAGGCACCCTATATCGTCGCCGGCGATGCCGAGCGGGTGCTTTCCGGCACCGGTGACCGGATTTATGCCCGTGGCCATTTCGACCCCAGTCAGCCGGTGTACGGTATCTTCCGCCAGGGCAAGGTCTACACCGACCCGCAGACCAAGGAGTTCCTGGGGATCAATGCCGATGACGTTGGCGGCGGCGAAATCGTTGCCACCGAAGGCGATGTCGCCACCCTCGCCCTGCAACGCACCACCCAGGAAGTGCGCCTCGGCGACCGTTTGTTCAGCGGCGAAGAGCGCTCGATCAATTCGACCTTCATGCCCAGCGCCCCGAGCACCAACATCAACGGCGTGATCATCGACGTGCCGCGCGGCGTCACGCAGATCGGCGTGATGGACGTGGTCACCCTGAACAAGGGCCAGCGCGACGGCCTGGTCGAAGGCAACGTTCTGGCAGTGATGAAAACCGGGGAAACCGTACGTGACCGGGTAACCGGCCAGCCGTTGAAAATCCCCGACGAACGCGCCGGTCTGCTGATGGTGTTCCGCACCTACGAAAAAATCAGTTATGGCCTGGTACTCAACGCATCGCGCTCGCTGGCGGTGCTCGACAAGGTACGAAATCCTTAGCTGGCTTCACAAGTTACCAACAGAGTTATCCACAGCTTGTTCCGAATGGTTCGGGACTTATAACGATCAAGGATGATCCACGATGCTGTCTGCCTGTACGCCGGTTTCCCCTGCGGAACTGGAAGCGCGTTTGCGCCTGCACCGCTTGCCGGAAATCGGTCCGAAACGTTTTGCCAAACTGCTTGAAGCCTTCGGCTCGGCTTCAAAAGCCCTGAGCGCGCCGGCCAGTGCCTGGCGTGCGCTGGGGTTGTCGGCGGCGTCGGCCGAGGCCCGGCGCAGCCCCGAAGTGCGCGACGGCGCCAGCCATGCATTGCGCTGGCTAGAGCGGCCCGGCCAGCATCTACTGATGTTGGACCAGGCGGATTATCCGGCGCTGCTGGCGCAGATCCCTGACCCACCACCGCTGTTGTTTGTTGCGGGCGACCCGCTGATTCTGGAAAAACCGCAACTGGCGATGGTCGGCAGTCGCAGTGCTTCACGCCCGGGAATGGACACCGCTGCAGCATTTTCCCGCAGCCTCGCCGGGGCCGGTTTTGTCATCACCAGTGGCTTGGCGCTGGGCATCGATGCAGCTGCCCATCAGGCGGCGCTGGACGTCGGCGGGCAAACCGTCGGCGTGCTCGGCACCGGCCTGGAAAAGTTTTATCCACAGCGCAATCGCCGACTGGCCGACGCGATGATTGCCTCGGGCAGCGCGGTGCTTTCGGAGTTTCCACTGGACGCCGGTCCGACGGCGAGCAACTTCCCCAGGCGCAACCGGATCATCAGCGGTTTGTCCCTCGGTGTGCTGGTGGTCGAAGCGAGTGTTGCCAGCGGTTCGCTGATCACTGCCAGGCTGGCGGCAGAGCAGGGCCGCGAGGTGTACGCGATTCCGGGCTCGATCCATCACCCTGGCGCACGCGGCTGTCACCAGTTGATCCGCGACGGTGCGGTGCTGGTCGAAACCATCGAACACATCCTCGAAGCCCTGCGCGGCTGGCAGCATGTGCCGTTATCCACAGACACGCCGAAAGCCGAGCACCCCTTGCTGCGCCTGCTGCACGCGGCGCCGCACACCAGCGAAGCCTTGGTCGACAGCAGCGGCTGGGCGTTGCCCAAAGTTCTCGCGGCACTCACCGAGCTGGAAATGGAAGGCCGGGCAGTGTGTGAAAACGGTCGCTGGCAGGCCAGGACACGCTAGGTTTTACAGGGAAGATCGGTAAACTGCGCAAAACCTGTTTGCGGAGAGTTTTTCATGGTCAACAGTTGGCGTGTGCAGCAAGCCGCACGAGAGATTCGCGCCGGGGCGGTGATTGCCTATCCAACCGAAGCCGTCTGGGGGCTGGGTTGCGACCCGTGGAACGAAGAGGCAGTGGATCGTCTGCTGGCGATCAAGAACCGTTCGGTGGACAAGGGCCTGATCCTGGTCGCCGACAACATTCGCCAGTTCGACTTCCTGTTCGAAGACTTCCCTCAAGAGTGGCTCGACCGCATGGCCAGTACCTGGCCGGGGCCGAACACCTGGCTGGTGCCGCATCAAAACCTGCTGCCGGAGTGGGTGACGGGCGTGCATGACACGGTGGCGCTGCGGGTCAGCGATCATCCGCAGGTGCGGGATCTGTGCTCGATGGTCGGGCCGCTGATCTCCACCTCGGCGAACCCGCAAGGACGGCCGGCGGCGCGCACGCGGTTGCGCGTCGAGCAGTATTTCCGTGGGCAGATCGACCTGATCCTCGGCGGGCAACTGGGCGGGCGCAAGAACCCCAGCGTGATCCGTGATCTGGCGACCGGCAAGGTCATTCGTCCCGACTGATCCTGGCTCGAAAACCTTTACGTGAGTCCTCTTCGCCTTGATGGCGAGGAGGACTACGCGTACCTGCGATTTGTCCTGCAATGACGCCCGTTTCTATGTCGGAAAAGTCGCCAAGTACCCGGATTCATTGAGTTTTCCCACCGGATTATCAGACTTTCTGGCGTGGCGGAATCGCCAAAAGCAACCATCCTTTCCCTGCACTCGAAATACTTCGATAAGTTAAGGTCTGCGGAGAAAGAATGGACACTACGAATTTGCAACTCACGGATTATCTGCAGGCGCTTCAGGTGACGTTAAAGAGTCACCATGAGGGTTGTCGCATCGTGATGCTTGAGGCAGGGGCGGATACTCAAGAGTTCGACCGGTTTATCGATCGGCAATTTCGGCTTCGGTTGCAGCATTACATGCTGACTTCACGGGCGCGGATGCTCGAAACCAGACTGGCGATAAAGTCGCGCAGTACCCATTTCCTGCTGTATCGGCACGATCAACTGTTGGCGGTATTGAGAGCGACTCCGGCACCGTTCGAGTGGGTATCGCTGGCGCAGCAACACGTTTCTCCCACAGTAGCGCTGTCGCGCCATGTCGAATTCAGTCGATTGATGTCGTACACACCCAATCAGTTGCCCATTGCGGTCAACGGTCTGCTGGCGGCCGCTACCGAGTGGGCCATTAAACGCGGTTATAACGGGGTAACCGCGTTGTGCAGATCGCAACAGCTGCGCTTCTACCAGCGTTTCGGCCTGATGCCGATCGCCTCCAATGCGCTGCACATCGACCAGCGCGCACGCGGCGATTATTGGGTGTTGTCAGCCGAGTGGCGGCAAATCCTCGCGGCGGTTCAACAGCCCGATCACGCGACGGTTGGCCAGCTGGTGCAAAAACCGTTGGAGTCTCCTCTGCCGAGGTGCTGAACGCGTTCGAACTGTCTTGCCAGCCGTGGGTTCGCAACCCTGACTGGCAAGATGCCGAAGGTTGATCAGGGCAGCAGGATGGTCGAGCCGGTGGTGCGCCGCGCCGACAGTTCGGTCTGCGCCTTTGCCGCGTCAGCCAGTGGATAACGCTGGCTGATGTCCACCTTGATCTTGCCGCTGATGATCATCTCGAACAGCTCGTCGGCCATGCGCTGCAGGTTCTCGGCGTTGTTGGCGTAGGTCGCCAGGGTCGGGCGGGTCACGTACAGCGAGCCCTTGGCCGAAAGAATCCCCAGGTTCACCCCGTCCACCGCACCGGAGGCATTGCCGAAACTCACCACCAGTCCACGCGGCGAGACGCTGTCGAGCGAGGTCAGCCAGGTGTCCTTGCCGACGCCGTCATACACCACCGGGACTTTCTTGCCGTCGGTCAGCTCCAGCACCCGCTGTGCCACGTTTTCGTGGCTGTAATCGATGGTTGCCCAGGCGCCGTTGGCTTTGGCCAGTTCGGCTTTTTCCTTGGAGCTGACGGTGCCGATCAGTTTCACGCCCAGGGCCTTGGCCCATTGGCAGGCCAGCGAACCGACACCCCCCGCAGCGGCGTGGAACAGAATGGTTTCGCCACCCTTGAGTTCATAGGTCTGGCGCAGCAGGTACTGCACGGTCAGGCCCTTGAGCATGACCCCGGCGGCGGTTTCGAAGCTGATCTCGTCCGGCAGTTTCACCAGGTTGGCTTCGGGCAGCACGTGCAACTCGCTGTAGGCACCCAATGGGCCGCTGCCATACGCCACGCGATCACCGACCTTGAACCGGGTGACTTCACTGCCCACGGCATCGACGATACCCGCGCCTTCAGCGCCCAGACCCGATGGCAGCGCCGGTGGCGCATAGAGACCGCTGCGGAAATAGGTGTCGATGAAGTTCAGGCCAATGGCTTTGTTGGCCACTCGCACCTGTTGCGGGCCGGGGGCGGCGGGCTGGTAATCGACATACTCGAGTACTTCGGGTCCGCCGTGGGCGCGGAACTGGATACGCTTTGCCATCTGCCTACTCCTTGGGTCGTTTTGCGAGGCCCCTATCCAACTCCCCTGCTTGATCTTCGTCAACTGCGGCGCTCGGGTCTGCGGTGTTATGCTACGCGCCCATTTGCGCCGCCCCCTGCCTGCGGGGCGCCCGCGTAGTGATGCCCCTGATTCAAGGTGAAGCCATGACGACCCGCACCGACGCCGTAAAGGCCTATCTGCTCGACCTGCAAGACCGCATCTGCGCCGCGCTGGAAACCGAAGACGGCGGCACGCGCTTCGTCGAAGACGCCTGGACCCGGCCTGCCGGCGGTGGCGGTCGTACTCGCGTGATCGAGAACGGTACGGTGATCGAAAAGGGCGGCGTCAACTTTTCCCACGTGTTCGGCAGCGGCCTGCCACCGTCGGCCAGCGCTCACCGTCCGGAACTGGCCGGTCGCGGTTTCGAAGCCCTCGGCGTATCGCTGGTGATCCATCCGCACAACCCGCATGTGCCGACGTCCCACGCCAACGTGCGCTTTTTCATCGCCGAGAAGGAAGGTGAAGAGCCGGTCTGGTGGTTCGGCGGCGGCTTCGACCTGACCCCGTATTACGGCAACGAAGAAGACTGCATCCACTGGCACCGCGTCGCCGAACAGGCCTGCGCGCCGTTTGGTGCGGACGTCTACCCGCGCTACAAGGCGTGGTGCGACACCTATTTCCACATCAAGCATCGCCACGAACCGCGCGGCATCGGCGGCTTGTTTTTCGATGACCTGAACGAGTGGGACTTCGACACCAGTTTCGCCTTCATGCGCGCCATCGGTGACGCCTACATCGATGCGTACCTGCCCATCGTGCAACGCCGCAAGAACGATGCGTTCACCGCGAAACAGCGTGAATTCCAGGAATTCCGCCGTGGCCGCTACGTCGAGTTCAACCTGGTCTACGACCGTGGCACGCTGTTCGGCCTGCAATCGGGCGGGCGTACCGAGTCGATCCTCATGTCGCTGCCGCCGCAAGTGCGCTGGGCCTATGACTTCAAGGCCGAGCCCGGCAGTGAAGAAGCGCGCCTGACCGACTACTTCCTGCAAGACCGCGACTGGCTGGCCGAAGCCTGAGGACTGCTGATGGATCGTTACGTCGTTTTCGGTAACCCGATCGGCCACAGCAAGTCGCCGATGATTCACAAACTGTTCGCCGAGCAGACCGGCCAGCGCCTTGACTACAGCACCCTGCTGGCGCCACTCGACGACTTTACTGGCTGCGCCATGGCGTTTTTCCAGGACGGTCGCGGCGCCAACGTCACTGTGCCGTTCAAGGAAGAAGCCTTTCGCCTGGCGAACAGCCTGACCCCCCGTGCGCAACGCGCTGGTGCGGTGAACACCCTGAGCAAACTGGCCGACGGCTCGTTGCTCGGTGACAACACCGACGGTGCCGGACTGGTGCGCGACCTGACGGTGAATGCCGGTTTCAGCCTGACCGGCAAACGCATCCTGCTGCTCGGCGCTGGCGGCGCGGTGCGTGGCGCGCTGGAGCCGTTGCTGGCCGAGAAGCCGGCATCGGTGATCATCGCCAATCGCACGGTGGACAAGGCCGAGCTGCTGGCAGAGTTGTTCGGTGATCTGGGGCCGGTGTCGGCCAGCGGTTTCGACTGGTTGCAGGAGCCGGTGGACGTGATCATCAACGCCACCTCCGCCAGTCTGACCGGCGATGTACCGCCGATTGCGCCGAGCCTGATCGAACCGGGCCAGACCCTGTGCTACGACATGATGTATGGCAAGGAACCGACTGCGTTCTGCCGTTGGGCCAGCGAGCATGGCGCGGCGGTGTCGATGGATGGCCTGGGGATGCTGGCTGAACAGGCTGCCGAGGCATTTTTCCTGTGGCGCGGGGTGCGTCCGGATACGGCGCCGGTGCTCGCCGAACTACGCCGCCAGCTAGCGCAGTAACAGAGCCTTTGTGGCGAGGGAGCTTGCTCCCGCTCGGGTGCGAAGCGCCCGCAATTGGGTTTGGGCTGCTGCGCAGCCAGCGGGAGCAAGCTCCCTCGCCACAGAGGTCTGGAAGTGGCCAGCAGGTCAGTCCTCAAACCGGATCGGGCATTTCTCCGGCCCTTCCAGCTTTCTCAACTCCTCCACCACCTGCGGCCGCGCCCGGCGCAGAGTCAGGCTGCGATCCTGACGCAGCAAGCGCCGCGCCTCCTGATGCAGCATTTCCACCCCCGAATAATCGATGAAGTTGATCTGCTGCGCCTCGATCACCACCCGCGTGCCGTGCAGCCGTTGCAGGCGCACTTGCAGGTAATGGCTGGCGCCGAAGAAAATCGAGCCGCCAACCCGCAACACATCCTCTTCACCCTCGCGCCAATGTTGTACTCGCGGTTGCGAGGTGCGCTTGAGGTAGAAGAACAGTGACGCCAGCACCCCGGCGTAGATTGCCGTCTGCAATTCCAGCAGCAGGGTGGCGAGGCAGGTCAGGGCCATGACCACGAACTCGGCGCGGCTGACCCGCAGCAGCGAACGAATCCCGCGATGATCCACCAGCCCCCAGGCGATCAGCAGAATGCTCCCTGCCATCGCCGGAATGGGAATGTGTGAAATCAGCCCTGCACCGAAAATCGCGAACAGCGCAACCCAGATCGCCGAAAACACCCCGGCCAGCGGCGAACAGGCACCGGCCTCGTAACTCAGACCTGAGCGGGTGAACGAGCCGGCGGACAACGAGCCGGAAAAGAACGCCCCGACGATGTTCGACAAACCCTGCGCACGGACTTCCTGATTGGCATCGAGCAACTGCTGGGAGCGCGCGGCAATCGAACGGGCAATCGACAGACTCGTTACCAGCCCGAGCATGCCCACCGCCACGGCGCTCGGCAGCAAGCGCAGCACCAGATCCAGATCCAGCGGCAGCGCGCTGAACGGCGGCAAGCGCCCGACAAAGGCGCTGACCCGATGCACGTGGCCGAACATCGTCGGCCACAGCCACACCAGCAGGCTGCCGAGCACCAGCGTTATCAACAGGGTCGGCCAGCGCGGCAGCAATTGTCTGAGCACGAAACCGACCACCACCGTGGCCACGCCCAATACCAATGAAGGTTTATCCACAGCCTGCAGGTGCTGCAGCAGATCCATCAGGCTGTCCAGCGCCGTGGCTTTGGCCGGCAGATCCAGCCCCAGCAGATTCGGCAACTGGCCGATGGCAATCACCACCGCCGCGCCGAGGGTGAAGCCGAGCACCACCGAATGCGAGACGAAATTCACCAGCGCACCGAAGCGCAGCAGGCCGAGCAGCCACTGAAAAATCCCCGCCAGAAAGCTCAACAGCAGGATCAGGGTGATGTAGTCCTGGGACGCGGGCACGGCCAAGGGGCTGACGCTGGCATACAGCACAATCGAAATCGCTGCGGTCGGGCCGCAGATCAGGTGCCACGAGGAACCCCAAAGGCAGGCGATCAGCACCGGGATGATCGCCGCATAGAGGCCGTATTCCGGCGGCAGGCCGGCGATCAGCGCGTAGGCGATCGACTGTGGCAGCGCGAGTATGGCACCGCTCAGGCCAACGACCAGATCCCGGCCGACGCTGGCGCGGGTTTGCCGGGGCAGCCAGGTCAGGAAGGGGAAAAGTGAATGGCGACTGGGCAGGGCCATGGGTCCTCGCGGGGTGTGGGTTTATGCAAGGTTATCAGGACGCGCCAATCACTGTGGCGAGGGAGCTTGCTCCCGCCCGGCTGCGAAGCAGTCGCAAACCAGACTGCTCGGTTTATCTGCGAAAACCCAGTCAGCCCGATTGGGAGCGTTTCGCACTCCAGCGGGAGCAAGCTCCCTCGCCACAACAAACTGCGTTAGAGCTTGGCCTTCACCGCAGGCAACGCATCCTTGCCATCTACGGTCTTCACCCCATCCAGCCACTTGTCCAGCACCGCCGGATTGGCTTTGATCCATGCCTTCACCGCATCGGCATTGCTGACTTTCTTGTTCACCACCTCAGCCATGATGCTGTTCTCCATGTCCTGGGTGAACGCCAGGTTGGTCAGCAACTTGCCCACATTCGGACAGGCCTCGGCATAACCCTTGCGCGTGAGGGTATAGACGCTGCCGGTGTCGCCGAAGTATTTCTCGCCGCCCTTGAGGTAATGCATCTTCAGCTGCACGTTCATCGGGTGCGGGGTCCAGCCGAGGAAGGTGACGAATTTCTGTTTCTTCACCGCTCGCGACACTTCGGCGAGCATCGCCTGTTCGCTGGATTCGATCAGCTTCCACTGGCCGAGGTCGAAGTCGTTCTTCTTGATGATTTCCTGCAGCGAAATGTTCGCGGGCGCCCCGGAACCGATGCCGTAGATCTTCTTGTCGAACTTGTCGGCGTATTTGTTCAGGTCGGCAAAGTCATGCACACCGGCGTCCCACACGTAATCCGGGACGGCGAGGGTGAACTCGGTGCCGTCGAGGTTCTTCGCCAGTTGCGTGACGTCACCGGTGGCGACGAACTTGTCGTAGAAGCCCTGCTGCGCCGGCATCCAGTTGCCGAGAAATACATCCACTTGACCGTCCTTCAAACCACCGAAGGTGATCGGCACCGCGAGGGTGTCGACCTTGGCCTTGTAGCCCATGCCGTCCAGCAGAAACCCGGCGATGGCGTTGGTCGCGGCGATGTCGCTCCAGCCCGGGTCGGCCATTTTCACCGTTTCGCAGCTTTGCTCGGCGAATGCCGAGCCGCTGCCCAGAGCCAGCAGGCCAATCGTCAGTGCTGTGGATAACTTGCGCATGGACTTCCCCTTACATTATTGATTTTGGCAGGGTTGTGGATAACGGGCCTTGCGCTCCAGATCGTCGAGGTCGATGTGGTTGCGCATGTACTGCTGACTGGCGTCCACCAGCGGCTGGTGATCCCAGCTCTTCAGCTTGCCGATGGTCAGGGCGTCGGCGACAAAACGTCGGCGACGCTGGCTGGCGAGCACCTCGCGGTGAATCGCCGGGATGTCCCACTTGGCCCGCGCTTCGGCGAGAAAATCGTCGAACAGCTGGCGATGTTGCGGCGACTGGCTGAGTTCTTCGACTTCACGCGGATCGTTGTGCACATCGAAGAGTAGGCACGGGTCGCTTTCACTGTAGATAAATTTGTAGGCGCCGCGACGGATCATCATCAGTGGACTGATGGTGCCTTCGGCCATGTATTCGCCGAAAACTTCGTCATGTCCGCCCTGCCCTTGCAGATGCGCCACGAGTGATCGGCCATCCAGTGGCAGGCCTGGTTCCAGGCTGCCGCCGGCCAGTTCGACGAAGGTCGGCAACAGATCAGCGGTGGACACCGCAGCGCTGACCCGGCCGGCAGCGAACTGCCCCGGAGCGCTGATCAACAGCGGCACCCGCGCGGCCATCTCGAACCAGTGCATTTTGTACCAGAGGCCTTTCTCGCCAAGCATGTCGCCGTGGTCGCCGGAGAAGACGATGATGGTATCGTCGATCAGCCCGGTATCTTCGAGGGTTTGCAGAAGTTTGCCGACGTTGGCGTCGATATAGCTGCACGCGCCGAAATAGGCACGGCGCGCATCGCGAATTTTATCCACAGGCAGCGGTTTGTCCCAAAGGTCGTAGACCTTGAGCAGGCGTTGCGAGTGTGGATCGAGGGAATGTTGTTCCGGGGTGGTCGGCAACGGGATGTCACCGTCGTCGTACAAATCCCAGAACGCCTTGGGAATCGTGTATGGGTCGTGTGGGTGAGTCATCGAAACGGTCAGGCAGAACGGCTGATCGCCGTCCTCGCGAATGTGATCGAACAGGTATTGCTGGGCCTTGAACACCACCTCTTCATCGAAGTCGAGCTGGTTGGTGCGCACGCACGGCCCGGCCTGCAGCACCGACGACATGTTGTGATACCAGCTCGGGCGCACGTCCGGCTCGTCCCAGTTCACCGCCCAGCCGTAATCGGCCGGGTAGATGTCGCTAGTCAGGCGCTCTTCGTAGCCGTGCAATTGATCCGGGCCGCAGAAATGCATCTTGCCTGACAGCGCGGTGCGGTAGCCGAGGCGGCGCAGGTAATGGGCGTAGGTCGGAATGTCGGCGGGGAAATCGGCGGCGTTGTCGTAGGCGCCGATCTTGCTCGGCAGCTGGCCGCTGACCAGGGTGAAGCGCGACGGCGCGCACAGCGGACTGTTGCAATAAGCGGCGTCGAACACCACGCCCTGAGCGGCGAGGCGCGAAAGATTCGGCAGTTTGATCGGCGACGGGCCGTAGATCGGCAACATTGGCGCGGCCATTTGATCGGCCATGATGAAAAGAATGTTCTTGCGCTTCATGTGATCGCGGCATTCCATAGTGAATATTTATGCGACATTGCTGCGATCGAGCATGGAGTCCATGCTGTGTCCGGTAAAGCCCGCGCCGGACAATGACTAGGATAAGCACAGCTTATGTATGAAGCCCTCGGCAATCTGTCCCTCGACCTGTTGCGCGCCTTCGAGGCGGCGGCCCGCCACCGCAGCTTTACCGCTGCGGCGGTGGAGCTGGGCACTACGCAGCCAGCGATCAGCCAGCAGATCAAGCGTCTGGAAGAACAGCTGGGCGCACGACTGTTTGACCGGATCTACCGCGGCATCGAACTGACCGAGGGCGGAACGATCCTGTTCGAGCAGGTTCAGCTCGGTTTGCAAAACATCGACGCAGGCTTGAGCGCGATCAGCGCGCAACAGCAACATGAGGTGTTGCAGGTCGCCACCGATTTTGCCTTCGCCGCGTACTGGCTGATGCCGCGCCTGCATCGCTTCCACGAAGCCAATCCGAATGTCGACGTCAGCCTGGTCACCAGCGAGCGCAACCACAATATGCTGCGCACCGACATCGATGTCGCGATCTTGTTTGGCGACGGGCGTTTCAAGCAGGGCGAAAGCCATTGGCTGTTCAGCGAAGAAGTGTTTCCGGTGTGCAGTCCGCAGTTGCTCAAGGACAGTGCCCTGCCCTTGCCCGCACAGGCGTTGCTGGAGTTGCCGCTGCTGCACCTGCGCGGGGAAAACAGCAGCAACTGGTTTGACTGGAGCGGGCTGTTTCGCGAACTGGGTATCAGCACCCCGCCAGCACCGGGCCAATTGCGTTTCGACAATTACACGCTGTTGATTCAAGCGGCGATTGGCGGTCAGGGCGTGGCCATCGGCTGGCGCCACCTTGTGGATAACTTGTTGAGCCAAGGCTTGCTCTGTCGGCCAATCGCCGAGACCACGTTGTCGCGTCTGGGGTATTACGTGGTGCTGCCGCAACGCAAACGCCGGGGTGCGTTGATTCAGCAGTTTGTCGATTGGTTGATGGCGGAACAGGCCAGTAGCGCCGAATCTCTCGCCGGGGTAGCGTTACCGTCGATTGCGGTTTGAACGCTCAGCCAGTTGCGGCGACAAAATTCACATGTTGCCCCACATGCAGGTTCAATCGCAGCTCATCGGCAATCCCCACCGCGACCCGGTTCAGGCGTTCCAGCGGCTCCGCCAGTCCCGGCTCCAGATTGCCGCCCACCTGACTGAAATGCTCAATGGTCAGCCCCGCCACCCCGTGGGGCGCATTCACCAGTGTCCACTGCAGCGGGCTGCTTTGCAGGGCTTCGCGGATTTCTTCGGCGGCGTGGCGTTGCAGTGCGTCGTCCAGTTCCGGCTCGTCGAGCACGGCAAAATTCCCCACCAGGAACAGCCTGGAAACGTTGGCTGCTTGCAGGCCGTCGACCAACGCATCGACCGCCAGCACCTGTTCCACCGGGCCGAGTACCACTGACCTTTCCACATGGTCGCTGCTGAACGGCAACCCCGGAGCATCCAGCAGACAGATCACCGCCGAACTGCCCGCTACGCTCTGCTTTACCCGCTCGGCGTCGAACAGATCGCCGCTTTTGGTGCGCAGGCCGGGACGTGGCGCGAGTACGTTCAAATCGTCGAGAATCGCGATCACTTCGTGCTGCCGTCGCAGCAATTCAGCCATCAACGCACCGCCGAGGCTGGCCATGGCACCATAGAGCACCACTTTCACCGTCGGGGTTTCGGCATTTTTCATGGCTGAGCTCCTGTTCCTGTCATATGGCGTGTGACCTACAGGAAACGGCGAGGGTTCGAATTCGATTCAGAGGCTTTCAAATGCACACGATCAAGGGCTACCACGCCCATATTTATTACGACGCCAGCACGATTGCTCAGGCCCGGGCCTTGTGCGAACAGGCCGCGCAGTTGTTTCCAGTGCAGATGGGCCGGATGCACGAACGTCCGGTCGGCCCACACCCGGACTGGAGCTGCCAGTTGGCTTTCGGCCCGCAGTTGATCGGCGATCTGTTGCCGTGGCTGGCGCTCAATCGCAAGGGGCTGGTGGTGTTCCTCCACCCGGATACCGGCGATGACTTGCTCGATCACACCGAGCATGCGATCTGGATGGGCGCGATGCGTCCGCTGGATCTGTCTATTTTCTGATCAAAGCGTTTCTTCAGGCTCGCCCGGCAGATGCTCGTCCAGATGCAGCCAGGGCAATTGGCTGTCGGTCCAGATATGCCGCTCGGCCAGCGCCCGCTCCGGGTGATCCAGCGTGGCGATGGTCACATCGATGCTCTCGGGGCTGAGTTGCGTCACCAGCGCCAGTTGCGCGCCGCAGTGCGGACAGAAATACCGCGCGCAACTGCCCGACGAGTCATAGCGCGAAGGCGTCCCGGCCAGCCACTGGAAGTTGGCCATTGGCAGCGTGATCCATGTGGTGACGATCCCGCCACTGACCTTGCGGCAGATCGAGCAGTGGCAGTGCGCGATGTCCTGCAATGGCCCGCTGAACCGATAGCGGATATGTCCGCAATGGCAGCCGCCGCTGTGCACGTTTTCCATGTCCCTGCCCTCCCGTCCCCGAAATGATTGACTCTAGTCGCATCCGACAGCCGGTTGGCCATTCGCCTGAAGCTTTCGTCAGCGAAAGGTAGCTGAAAGGTTGCCCGATTAGGATCGCCGCCACTACCGGCAACAGACCGGTTGGCCAGCGCGTGTGATCGCTCGCACGTCAGGCCCAATTAACAACAACAATGGTGATCTGATGTCCTCTGTAACCCGCCTCTTCGCTGTCACTCCGCCCGTACGTCTCGTGCTTCCCGTTCTGCGCTGATCCCCACCGATCCGCTCACTTCACTCGCCGCGCTACGCCTGGAGTATTCCCATGCTGACTTTCCTTGGCTTTGCCATGGTCATCACGTTCATGTTCCTGATCATGACTAAGCGCCTGTCTGCGCTGATCGCCCTGATCATCATCCCGATCCTGTTCGCCCTGTTCGGTGGTTTCGCGCCGAAGATCGGCCCGATGATGCTCGAAGGTATTACCAAGCTTGCGCCGACCGGCGTGATGCTGATGTTCGCCATTCTGTACTTCGCCCTGATGATCGACTCCGGCCTGTTCGACCCGGCCGTGCGCAAGATCCTCAAACTGGTCAAGGGCGACCCGCTGAAAGTTTCGGTCGGTACCGCCGTGCTGGCGCTCGTCGTTTCCCTCGATGGTGACGGCGCGACCACTTACATGATCTGCGTGGCCGCCATGCTGCCGCTGTACAGCCGCATCGGCATGAGCCCGCGGATCATGGCCGGTCTGATCATCCTCGCCGGTGGCGTGATGAACATGACCCCGTGGGGTGGCCCGACCGCCCGTGCCGCCAGTGCGCTGCATGTGGACCCGTCGGACATCTTCGTGCCGATGATCCCGGCCATGGCCGCCGGTGTGGTGGCGATCCTGATCATTGCCTACTTCTACGGCAAACGTGAGCGTGCGCGTCTGGGCGAGCTGCACCTGATCGGCGACGAAATCGATCACAGTGAAATCAGCGTGTCGCAATTCCCCGATGCCCGCCGTCCGAAGCTGATCTGGTTCAACGGCCTGCTGACCCTGGCGCTGATGTGCACCCTGATCGCCGGCCTGCTGCCGCTGCCGGTGCTGTTCATGGTGGCGTTCAGTATCGCGATGATCGTCAACTACCCATGCCTGCAAATGCAGAAGGACCGCGTTGCGGCCCATGCCGGCAGCGTGCTGTCGGTGGTCAGTCTGATTTTCGCTGCGGGTATCTTCACCGGTATCCTGTCCGGAACCGGCATGGTCGACGCCATGTCGAAAAGTCTGCTGGCAGTGATTCCGGACTTCCTCGGCCCGTACCTGGCGGTGATCACGGCGCTGGTGAGCATGCCGTTCACGTTCTTCATGTCGAACGACGCGTTCTACTACGGCGTGTTGCCGGTGCTCTCCGAAGCGGCTAGCCATTACGGCATCACCGCAGTGGAAATGGCCCGTGCCTCGATCGTCGGTCAGCCCGTCCACTTGCTCAGCCCGCTGGTGCCGTCGACCTACCTGCTGGTGGCGCTGGCCGGCATCGAGTTCGGTGATCACCAACGTTTCACCCTGAAGTGGGCAGTGCTGGTCTGCCTGTGCATACTGGTGGCCGCCTTGCTGCTGGGGACGTTCCCGCTGTTCAGCACGTTGTAACGGCATTCACTCACCATGACGCCAGCTGCTTGCTGGCGTCATGGTTTAACACTCGCTCAAAGGAATACACATGGATTGGCTGACCAACCCCGAAATCTGGGTTGCCTTCTTTACCCTGACCGCCCTGGAAATCGTTCTGGGCATCGATAACATCATCATGATTTCGATCCTGGTCAGCCGCATGCCCAAGCACATGCAGCAGCGCACGCGCATCTTCGGCCTGGGCCTGGCGATGATCACGCGGATCCTGTTGCTGCTGTCGATCACCTGGGTCATGCGCCTCACCGCCGACCTGTTCGTGGTGTTCGGCCAAGGCATTTCCGGGCGTGACCTGATCCTGTTCTTCGGTGGCCTGTTCCTGCTGTGGAAGAGCTCGCAAGAGATGTACCACGCGCTGGAAGGCGAAGACGAAAGCGGCGACGAGCCTTCGGGCAAGGGCGGCAACTTCCTCTACACGATCATCCAGATCGCGATCATCGACATCGTGTTCTCGCTGGACTCGGTGATCACCGCTGTCGGCATGGTTTCCCATGTGCCGGTGATGGTCGCGGCAATCGTCGTCGCCGTGCTGGTGATGATGGCGGCCTCGGGCAAGATCAGCGAGTTCATCGACAAGCACCCGTCGCTGAAGATGCTGGCGCTGTCGTTCCTGCTGGTGGTCGGTACCGTGCTGATTGCCGAGTCGTTCGACGTGCACGTACCGAAAGGCTACGTCTACTTCGCCATGGCGTTCTCGCTGGCAGTGGAAGCGATCAACATCAAACTGCGCGGCGCGATGGCCAGGAAGAAACAGCAGCAAGATCCGGTGAAACTGCGCAAGGACGTTCCGGGGCAGTAATCCGGAAGTCCTGAATCACGCAACACCCCTGTGGGAGCGAGCCTGCTCGCGAAGACGGAGTGTCAGTCGACAACAATGTTGGCTGAACCACCGCTTTCGCGAGCAGGCTCGCTCCCACAGTTGTTCAGGGGTACTGAAGAGTCCGGGGCAGCCGTAATACCTGTAGGAGTGAGCCTGCTCGCGATCGCCGGTCGTTCAGTAAACAACGATGTTGAAGTTGATGGCCCTATCGCGAGCAGGCTCACTCCTACAGGGGACCGCGTTGATTTCAGATGAGGTGAATAAACCCGTTTTCATGACACTTTTGTTTCAATCCGCACTTTAGCTGTGCAATGCTGGCGCCCAGTCCGTTAGCCAACTACAGCTTAAGTATCAAAAACGTAGAAACCGCGCGGTACCGTCAACTTGCCCCTCTGGGGCGCTGCCATTACAGGGGGTCTGCATGCTCACCCTGCTCAATTTGCTTTCTGCCGTGGCCCTGCTGATCTGGGGCACGCATATCGTCCGAACCGGCATCCTGCGGGTGTACGGCACCAATCTGCGCCATGTGATCGGCCAGAACATGTCCAAACGCTGGCTCGCGTTCGTCGCCGGCATCGTCGTCACCGCGATGGTGCAGAGCAGCAACGCCACCGCCATGCTCGTGACCTCCTTCGTCGGCCAGGGCCTGATGGCGCTGACCCCGGCGCTGGCGACCATGCTCGGCGCCGACGTCGGTACCGCGCTGATGGCGCGGGTGCTGACGTTCGATCTGTCGTGGCTGTCGCCGCTGCTGATTTTCCTCGGGGTGATTTTCTTTCTGTCGCGCAAACAGACGCGGCTCGGGCAGATGGGCCGGGTGGCGATTGGCTTGGGGCTGATCATTCTCGCGCTGCAACTGATCGTCGAAGCCGCCGCACCGATTACCCACGCCCAAGGGGTGAAGGTGATTTTTGCCTCGCTGACCGGCGACATTCTGCTCGACGCCCTGGTCGGCGCGTTGTTCGCGATGATTTCCTATTCCAGCCTCGCTGCCGTGCTGCTGACCGCAACGCTCGCTGGCGCCAGCGTGATCAGCCTGCCGGTGGCGATCGGTCTGGTGATCGGCGCCAACATCGGCAGCGGCGTGCTGGCGTTCATGAGCACCAGCATGCAGAACTCGGCGGGCCGGCAAGTGGCGCTGGGCAGTCTGTTGTACAAGCTGATCGGCCTGCTGCTGATCATCCCAGTGCTTGATCCGCTGGTGCACTGGATGGACGGCCTGGATTTCAGCCCGCAGGAAATGGTCATCGGTTTCCACCTGCTCTACAACACCGCGCGCTGTCTGATCCTGCTGCCCAGCGTCTCGCCGATGGCACGCCTGTGTGCCTGGCTGCTGCCGGAGCGTGCGGAGGTCAACGGCACCGCCAAGCCGCGTCATCTCGATGCAACGGCGCTGGTCACCCCGAGCCTGGCGCTGGCCAATGCCGCCCGCGAGACCCTGCGCATGGGCGACCTGATCGACAACATGCTCGACGCGATGCTCGATGTGCTGCGCGGCAAGCAGACCGCCATCACCCAGGAAATGCGCCGTCTGACCGATGACGTCGAAGCGCTGTACAGCGCGATCAAGCTGTATCTGGCGCAAATGCCCCGCGAGGACCTTGGCGAGCAGGACAGTCGGCGCTGGGCGGAGACCATCGAGCTGGCGATCAATCTGAAACTGGCCAGCGACCTGATCGAACGCATGCTGCGCAAGGTGCAGCAGCAGAAGACTTCGCAGCGTCGCTCGTTCTCCGAGGACGGTCTGGAAGAGCTGGCTGGGTTGCATCAGCAACTGATCGCCAACCTGCGCCTGGGCCTGTCGGTGTTCCTCAGCGGCGACAAGGAAAGTGCTCGGCAACTGCTACGCGAGAAACGTCGTTTCCGCGCACAGGAACGCCGTTTGGCCCATGCGCATGTCAGCCGTTTGCAACGCAAGATCGTGCAGAGTCTGGAAACCAGCTCCCTGCATCTGGAGTTGATTGCGGATATGAAACGCTTGAATTCGCTGTTTTGCAGCAGTGCTTATGTGGTGCTGGAAACCTCGGACACCGGGGCGCTGGAGTCGGACGATATGGTAGACATTACGCATTCGCCTTGAACGTCTGGGGCTGGGGTCAGTCAGTAACATTGATTCAGCCTTCAGGGCGCTATCGCGAGCAGGCTCACTCCTACAGGGGGAACGCGTTTCAAATGTAGGAGTGAGCCTGCTCGCGATGAGGGCCTGACTGACGACACGGATCTCCAAATCAGCCGTATGGAAGCCTGTTATGCGTTGCCTGTTGTTCGCCTGTCTGTTGCTCGGTTCCCTGCCCGCCTTCGCTGTTGATCGATTTCAGGTCGAAGGCTATGCGCTGCCCAACGGTTTGCAGCTGTTGCTCAAGCCTGGCACCGAACGCGGGCATGTGGCGATTCGTCTGGTGGTGGGCGTTGGTCTCGACGATTTCGATTGCGATGAAAAAGAGCTGCCGCATCTGCTTGAGCATCTGCTGTTCAGCGGCGTCGATGCCACGGGCGAAGGCGGCCTCGAGGAGCGCATGCAGGCGCTGGGCGGTGAGTGGAACGCGTTCACCAGCAACGCCGACACCACGTTCGTCATCGAGGCCCCGGCGAAGAACCAGCGCAAGGTGCTCGACCTGCTGCTCGACCTTTTGACCCAGACCCGCATCGACGACAACGCGATCAACGCCGCCAAACGGGTGGTCGAGCGTGAGGACGGCGGCCATTACACGCGCCTGCAGCGCTTCCTCGACCGCCAGGATCTGGGCCACACCGCGAGCAATCAACTGGCGGTGGAACTGGGTCTGAAATGCTCGCAACGCGCTGAAGTCGGCCATCTGACCCAGAAGCAACTGGAGAAGGTGCGCAAGACCTGGTACGCGCCGAACAACATGACCCTGATCGTCGTCGGCGAGCTCGACAAACTGCTGCCAGCCTATCTGGAACGCACCTGGGGCGCGCTCGAAGCGGTGGACCCGGCGGAGCACCGTGAGCTGCCGGACATCCGCACCAGCGCCGCCCATGAACGCACCCTCACCCGCGGCTTCATCGGCGACAGCGCCAAGTTGCACTGGCTGGTGCCGGAGCCGATGCTCGACGATCAATACGACGAGACCTTCGACATCCTCAAGGACTACCTCGACTGGGCGCTGTACCGGCAGATCCGCCTGAACCATGGTTTGTCCTACGGGCCGTGGGCCGAGCGCGAAGTGTTTGGCGGGGTCGGGTTCATGAGCCTCAACGCCGATGTGGATCGCGATGACCTCGCCGAAGCCCAACAGGTGCTGGAAGACCTCAAGGCCGATCTGCTGAAAAACGGCCTCGACCCGGACACCTTCGCCCGGATCAAACAAGCCGCCATCGCCCATCAGGCCTGGGCTGTGCAAGGAAACAGCGCGATGGCCGATTACTACTGGAGCGCGCTGGGCGACTACGAAGACGGCCGCTTCGCCAACCCCGCCCGTGAGCTGCAAGGCGTGACGCTGGAAACGGCGAACAAGGCCATGCGCGAGTTGCTGCTGCAACCGGGGTATCTGCGGATCGAGAAACCGTTGCTCAGTGATGATGAGGTGTTGTGGCTGATTGCCGGCGGTCTGGGCGTGGTGCTGCTGGGGCTGATTGGCTGGCGCTTGCACCGTCGTAAGCCAGCCGAACACTGAACCTGTGGGAGCGGGCTTGCTCGCGAATGCGGTGTGTCATGCAACACATGCACCGACTGATACGACGCCTTCGCGAGCAAGCCCGCTCCCACAGGGATCTGTGGTGATTTTACTGACCGGGAGCCTCGCCACGTCGCCCGGCGGACGGTACTCTGTCGAGGTTTTTTCCTATCCAGTCGTGAACCGCCCACATGCCGAAAATCCCCCTCCTGATCCAGCGTATTCTCGAGCTGATGAAGCGCTATCCCGGGGTGATTGCGCTTGGCGGTTTCATCTCCGGGGTCGGCAGTTTCATTCTGGTCGACCGCCAGCAGGGGCTGGCGAGCTGGATCACCATCATCATGCTGCTCAGCTGGATCTGGCTGATGCTGGAAAACACCCTGACCGGCCTGTTCACGCGCATCTTCAAGCGGGAAATCCCCCAGCCGCTGCTGCGTTACGCGACGCAGATGATCCATCAGGAAAGCCTGTTTTTCGTCCTGCCGTTCTTCTTCATCACCACTACCTGGAACAGCGGCCAACTGATCTTCACCGGGCTGCTGTGCATCGCCGCGTTGATCTCGATTGTCGATCCGCTCTATTACAAATGGCTGGCGCCACGGCGCTGGGCGTTTCTCGCGCTGCACACCCTGACCCTGTTCGCCGCCCTGCTCACCGCGCTGCCGGTGATCATGCACCTGACCACCGCGCAGAGTTTCAAATGGGCGCTGGGTACGGCGGTGGTGCTGTCATTCCCGAGCCTGGCGTCGATCTTCCCGATCCGCACGGTGCGCAACGCGCTGGCGATCCTGTGCATTACCGTCGGCATCGGCGCGGTCGGCTGGACCCTGCGCTCGTGGGTGCCGCCGGCGACGCTGTGGATGACCGACGTAGCGATCAGCACCCAGTTGCAGGATCGCACCCCGGGCGACAGCCTCGAACAGGTCAGCGCCGAGCAGATCCGCAACGGCGGTCTCTACGCCTACACCGCGATCAATGCGCCGCGCGGGCTGGATGAGCGGATCTACCATGTGTGGCAGTTCAACGGTCAGGAAGTCGACCGCATCGCCCTCGACATCCACGGCGGGCGCAAGGAAGGCTACCGGGCGTGGACGCACAAGCAGAACTTCCCCGGCAACCCGGCGGGCAAGTGGCAGGTGCGGGTGCTGACCGAGGACGGTCAGGTGATCGGCGTGCTGCGTTTCGAAGTGACCGACAGCACAGCGATCAAAGAAAAGTAATCCGGTTCGTGCTATTACGTATGCCAGCGTATTTAGCCGAACAAGCACGGAGCTTATGATCAGCAGCTCAATGAGCGGTAATGCCCAGCTGGACACCTCGATCAGCCCTGCCCGTCTGCGGGTTTCCGGGGACTGGACGCTTGCCCATTACGCCGACCTCAAGCACCTGACCGAAAAACTCCACGGCCAGTACGACGCCAATACCGTGGTCGACCTCAACAGCCTCGGCGCGCTCGACACCGCTGGCGCTTCGTTGCTGGTGGAACTGCTCGGCTCCGAGCGTCTGGGCAGATCCGCCGAACACCCTGACTGCACGATTTCCCAGGCTGACCGCGCGCTGCTGCAAACGGTGTATCGCTCGCTGACCGACTTCTGCGTGCCGATCAAGGAGCCGGAAATCAGCGTCAGCGTGCAACTGCTGACCCGCATCGGGCGCGCGGTGGAAACGGTCTGGCAGGACACCCTGCAAGTGCTGGGCTTCATCGGCCTGATCCTCGAAACCATCGCCCGCAATCTGCTGCGCCCCAAGCGTTGGCGCATCACCCCCGTCGTCGCCCACATCGAACAGACCGGTCTCGACGCTGCGCCGATCGTGGCGCTGCTGACCTTTCTGGTCGGTGCGGTGGTGGCGTTTCTCGGCGCCACGGTGCTCGCCAGTTTCGGCGCGACGATATTCACCGTGGATCTGGTGGGCTTCTCCTTCCTGCGTGAGTTCGGTGTGCTGCTCACGGCGATCCTGATGGCCGGGCGCACCGCCAGTGCGTTCACCGCGCAGATCGGCTCGATGAAGGCCAACGAGGAGATCGACGCGATCCGCACCCTCGGCCTCGATCCGATGGAGTTGCTGGTGGTGCCGCGGGTACTGGCGATGCTGGTGGCGCTACCGATGCTGACCTTTCTGGCGATGCTCTGCGGGATCATTGGTGGCGGCGTGGTGTGCGCGGTGTCGCTGGGGATTTCGCCGGCGATGTTCCTCTCGCTGCTGCAAAGCGACATCGGTATTCAGCACTTTCTGGTCGGCTTGGTGAAAGCGCCGATCTTTGCTTTCCTGATCGCCACGATCGGTTGCCTGGAAGGCTTCAAGGTCAGCGGCAGCGCCGAATCGGTCGGCGCACACACCACCTCCGCCGTGGTGCAGTCGATTTTCGTGGTGATCGTGCTCGATGCGGTGGCTGCGCTGTTCTTCATGGAGATGGGCTGGTGAGTCGTCTACCCCGCGCGCCCTCGGAGGCGGTGATCGAAGTCCGTGGCCTGTGCAATCGCTTTGGCAGCCAGAGCGTGCACGAGAACCTTGATCTGGATTTGTACAAAGGCGAAATCCTCGCCGTGGTTGGCGGTTCCGGCAGCGGTAAATCGGTGCTGCTGCGCAGCATTGTCGGTTTGCGCCGGCCCAGTGAAGGCAACGTGAAGGTGTTCGGCCAGAACCTGCCGAGCCTGTCCGAGCACGAACGTTCGCTGGTCGAGCGACGTTTCGGCGTGCTATTCCAGAAAGGCGCGCTGTTCTCCTCGCTGACCGTCACCGAAAACGTCGCCCTGCCCCTGATCGAACACGCCGGCCTGAGCCGCAACGACGCCGAGCATCTGGCGGCGGTGAAGCTGGCGCTGGCCGGGTTGCCGCTGTCGGCGGCGGACAAATACCCGGCGTCGCTGTCCGGCGGGATGATCAAGCGCGCCGCACTGGCCCGAGCGCTGGCACTGGATCCGGACATCCTGTTTCTCGACGAACCCACCGCCGGCCTCGACCCGATTGGCGCGGCAGCGTTCGATCAACTGATCCTGACCCTGCGTGACGCGCTGGGTCTGAGCGTGTTTCTGGTAACCCACGACCTCGACACGCTCTACACCATCACCGACCGCGTGGCAGTGCTGGCGCAGAAGCAAGTGCTGGTGGCCGGCCCGATCGATGTGGTCTCGGAAACCAACGACGCGTGGATTCACGAATACTTCCACGGCCCGCGCGGCCGCTCGGCGCTGGACGCCGCCAAATTGCTCAACGAGGTCTGACATGGAAACCCGAGCCCATCATGTGTTGATCGGCCTGTTCTCAGTGATTGTCGTGGCAGGCGCCCTGCTCTTCGGCCTGTGGCTGGCCAAGTCCAGCGTCGACAGCGAGTTCAAGGATTACGAAGTGGTGTTCAACGAGGCGGTCAGCGGCCTGTCCAAGGGCAGCCCGGTGCAGTACAGCGGGATCAAGGTCGGTGACGTGGTCAGCCTGCGTCTCGACCCGAAAGACCCGCGCCGGGTGCTGGCGCGGATTCGTCTGGGCGGTGATACCCCGGTCAAGGAAGACACCCAGGCCAAACTGGCGCTGGCCGGGATCACCGGCACTTCGATCATCCAGCTCAGCGGCGGCACCCCGGAGAGCCCGAAACTGCGCGGACATGACGGCGAATTGCCGACCATCGTCGCGGCGCCCTCGCCCATTTCCCGGCTGCTCAACGACAGCAACGACCTGATGACCGGCATCACCGCCCTGCTGAACAATGCCAACCAGATGTTTTCCCCGGAGAACGTCGAGCGCGTCAGCAACACCCTGGCGCATCTGGAGCAAACCACCGGTTCGATCAACGATCAGCGTGGCGACCTGCGCCAGGCCATGCAGCAACTGGCGAGCGTCGGCAAGCAGGCCGGCAGCATGCTCGAGCAAACCTCGGCGTTGATGCGCAACGCTAACGGCCTGCTCAACGATCAGGGCAAGCAGGCGCTGGGCAGTGCCGAGCAGGCGATGAAGTCGCTGGAGCAAAGCAGCGCCACCATCAACGGCCTGCTCAGCAAGAACCAGAACTCCCTCGACAACGGCCTGCAGGGCCTCAATGGCCTGGCCCCGGCGATCCGCGAACTGCGCGAAACCCTGACTTCGCTGCGCGGCATTTCGCAACGCCTTGAGGCCAACCCCAGCGGCTACCTGCTGGGCAGTGACAAGAACAAGGAATTCACCCCATGAAGCTGACTCACTTCGCTCTCCTCGCCAGTTTCTCGCTGCTCTCGGCGTGCTCGATCCTGCCCAAGGCCGAGCCTTCGGACGTCTATCGCCTGCCCGCCGCGCAAGCGCCCGCCTCGGCCAGCTCAGCGGCGACCCAGCACTGGTCGCTGCGCCTGAACAAGTTGCAGGCCAGCGAAGCGCTGAACCGGCCGAACATCGCGGTGATTCCCCAGGGTGACGTGATCAGCAGCTACAAGGCTTCGCGCTGGAGCGATCCGGCGCCGGTGCTGGTGCGTAATCGTCTGCTGGATGGCTTTGCCCGGGATGGTCGGGTGACGCTGCTCAGTACCGATGACAGCAACTTCGCCGCGGATCTGGAACTGGGCGGCAATTTGCAGGCGTTTCAGACCGAGTATCAGGGCAATCAGGCCAGCGTCGTGGTGCGCGTCGATGCGCTGCTGGTGCGCGGCTATGACCAGAAGATCCTCGCCAGCCGCCGCTTCGAAGAGCGTCAGCCGTTGAACGATGTGCAGGTGCCGGCGGTGGTGGCGGGGTTTGGGCAGGCCAGTGATCGGCTGACGGCCAAGGTTGTCGCCTGGGCCGTCGACCAAGGCCAGAAGCTCGCACCTCAGAGACCCTGATCTATCAAAATTGCTTTTGTGGCGAGGGAGCTTGCTCCCGCTGGGCTGCGTAGCAGCCCCATCTTTCAGGGCAGCTTCGCGCCCCGGCGGGAGCAAGCTCCCTCGCCACAGAGAAATTGGTTGCCCGAAGCTCTTGGGGTTAACCGAAGAACCAGTAGCAGACGCCAATCGCGCCGAGCACACCGGCCAGTTCGGCCAGCAGTGCGCAACCTACCGCATGCCGCGCTCGCTGAATCCCCACCGCACCGAAATACACCGCCAGCACATAGAACGTGGTCTCGGTACTGCCCTGAATCGTCGCCGCGACCAGTGCCGGGAAGCTGTCGACGCCGGAGGTCTTCATGGTCTCGATCAGCATCGCCCGTGCGGCGCTGCCGGAAAACGGTTTGACCATCGCGGTCGGTAACGCATCGACAAAACGCGTGTCCCAACCGGCCCACTGCACCAGATGCCGAATGCCGTCGAGGCCGAAGTCCAGCGCTCCGGAAGCACGCAGCACGCCGATCGCGCAGAGCATCGCCACCAGATACGGCAGCAGGTTCTTGGCGACGTCGAAGCCCTCCTTCGCGCCCTCGACGAACGCCTCGTAAACCTTGACCTTGCGTAACGCGCCGATCACCAGGAACAGCATGATCAGGCCGAACAGCGTCAGGTTGCCGAGGATCGACGACAGCCCGGCCAGCGCTGTGGCCGACATCGTCGCCAGCAGCGCCATGAAGCCGCCGAGGATCAGTGCGCCGGGAATCAGATAGGCCAGCACCACCGGGTCCCAGATACGCAGGCGCTGCATGAACGCCACCGAGAGGAAGCCGACGATGGTCGAGCAACTGGTCGCCAGCAGGATCGGCAGAAACACCAGGGTCGGGTCCGGCGCGCCTTGCTGGGCGCGGTACATGAAGATCGTCACCGGCAGCAGGGTCAGCGACGAGGCGTTGAGCACCAGGAACAGGATCTGCGCGTTGCTGGCGATGGTCGTGCTGGGGTTGAGCTCTTGCAGCGCTTTCATCGCCTTGAGGCCGATCGGCGTGGCGGCGTTGTCCAGCCCCAGACCGTTGGCGGCGAAGTTCAGGGTGATCAGGCCCAGTGCCGGATGACCGGCCGGGACTTCCGGCATCAGCCGCAGAAACAGCGGGCCGAGCACCTTGGCCAGCCATTCGACGATCCCGGCCTTCTCGGCGATGCGCAGAAAGCCCAGCCACAGGGTCAGCGTGCCGAACAGCAGCACCATGACCTCGACCGAGAGTTTGGCCATGGCGAAAATGCTTTCCACCATCGCCGCGAAAATCCCGGCGTTGCCACCGACCAGCCACTGCACCAGCGCAGATATTGCCGCCACGACGAAGAAGCCAAGCCACAGGCCATTAAGCATCAGTCAAATCCCCCGGAAGATGCGGCGAATGATAGCGGGGTCGCCAGAAACGACAAACCCCGGATTGCTCCGGGGTTTGTCGGTAAGGCTTGCATCAGTCACTGTGGGAGCGAGCTTGCTCGCGAAGGCGGTGTGTCAATCAACATAATTGTTGGATGTGCCGGCCTCTTCGCGAGCAAGCCCGCTCCCACAAGGGTGTTTGCATTATGGCTTGGAGATCTCGCCAGCCGGCAGTTTTTCCTTGCTGCGCCAGTGCGGCAGGGAGTTCCAGTAGCGCTCGCCCTTGGCGTCGTCGTACATGCCTTCCCAACGCGCGATAACCAGGACTGCCAGGGCGTTGCCGATCACGTTCAGTGCGGTACGCGCCATGTCCATGATGCGGTCGACACCGGCGATGAACGCCAGGCCTTCCAGTGGGATACCCACGCTGCCCAGAGTCGCCAGCAGCACCACGAAGGACACGCCCGGTACGCCGGCGATGCCTTTGGAGGTGACCATCAGGGTCAGCACCAGCAGCAGTTGCTGGCTGATCGACAGGTCGATGCCGTACAGCTGGGCAATGAAGATCGCGGCGATCGACTGGTACAGGGTCGAACCGTCGAGGTTGAACGAGTAGCCGGTCGGTACCACGAAGGAGCAGATGGCTTTCGGTGCGCCGTAGGCTTCCATCTTCTCGATGACGCGTGGCAGCACGGTTTCCGAGGAGGCGGTGGAGTAAGCCAGGACCAGCTCATCCTTGAAGATGCGCATCAGCTTGATCACCGAGAAGCCGAACAGCTTGGCGATCAGGCCCAGCACCACGAAGGCGAAGAAGGCGATGGCGACGTAAACCAGGATCACCAGTTTGGCCAGCGGCAGCAGCGAGGCGAAGCCGAAGTTGGCCACGGTCACCGCGATCAGGGCGAACACGCCGATCGGGGCGTAGTTCATGATCATGTGGGTGACTTTGAACATGCTTTCCGAGACGCCCTGGAACATCTTCACCAGCGGCTCGCGCAGGTCCGACTGCAGGCTCGACAGACCGAGACCGAACAGCACGGAGAAGAAGATGATCGGCAGCATCTCGCCGCGGGCCATGGCCGCGAAGATGTTCGACGGGATCAGGTTGAGGATGGTCTCGATGAACGCGTGTTCATGCTGCACTTCGGCGGCGGTCGCCTGGTACTTGGAGATATCCACTGTGCCCAGGGTGCTCATGTCGATGCCGGCGCCCGGGTGGAACACGTTGGCCAGCACCAGACCGACGATGATCGCGATGGTGGTGACGACTTCGAAGTAGATGATGGTCTTCAGGCCGATACGCCCGAGCTTCTTGGCGTCGCCCACGCCAGCAATGCCGACGATCAGGGAAGAGATGACGATCGGGATCACGATCATCTTGATCAGACGGATAAAGATATCGCCTGCCGGTTGCAGGACGTTGCTGATCCACCAGGCTTTCTCGGCACTGAAGTGGTTGAGCAACGCTCCGATTGCAATCCCTAATACCAGACCGATGAGGATCTGCCAGGCGAGGCTGAGTTTTGCCTTCTTCATTATCTTTACCCTTACTTGCGTTTGACTCAGGCACATGCAGGAACTGGAACGCTCTTTCAGCGGAAAAGTCTGTGCATCTGCCTCCGTATAAGGTGCCCCGAAGCGCGTGTTTACGGCTCTTCGGCAGGCGAAAAAAGGCGCAACTATTCCGATGCAAGGTTGCGCCGTCTAATGCCGTAAACGCCTACCCTATGCCGAATCGGCATGAGCTTTTTTAAATGAAACTGGCGTCCCAACCGGTTCGATTACGACATTTCAGCCGGCATAAGTGCCGTGAACCGGCCATTACAGCCGAGGTTGGTTATTTTTTGAACGAGTGAATTCGTCGGAAAATTTAGGAAAAAGCCTACATTTGCAGACTAGATCTCCCACTGTTTAAAGGGACTCTTTCTCGATATACGGTCGCCAGGAAACACCGCGAAATGTTTTCGCGCGCAGTGTGAGGCATTAAAAGACGAGCAGGACGCTCTAGATCAATGTTTTTGCATCGGACAAAGCTCAGCGCAAGTCCGTCGAACCGCTGTGGGTCGGCGAACCTGCGTCGCAGCTTTTACCCTGACCCGGCCCTCGCGCAGGCACTCCCTGTACCCGTAGGTCACTCCGACCCTGTAACAGTCAGAACGTCCCGGCCCCCTGGTCATGCGCCGGCCTTCCTCGGGCAGGCGCAATAAAGGGCAGCGGGGCGCTGCCCTCATGTTCGAATCAGTACCAGTTCGGATCTTTCTTCAACGTTTCCATCAACAGGTTCTGCATGCCCTGATCCGGTTTGCCGAGGAAGCGGTAGGTGGCATGTCGCGTGGGCGACTTGTCGGCCGGCAGTCCTTCGGGCACATCGACGAGCATGGCGTACGCATCTTTCTTGTCGAAGCTGAAAGCCACGATCAAGCGGTGGTTGAGGCACTTGTCTGCGGATTCGCAGAGCGGCCCGACCAGATACTTGTCGCCATCTTCAGTCACGGCATTCATCTGCTGGTCTGGCGTGCCGGACAGGTTCATCACCCATTCCGGCAGGCGTTCTTCGTGCTTCACAACGCCTTGCCAGGTTTCCCGGTATTGCGGGTCGGAGCTGAGCAGCTCGTTGACCCGCGCCTGGCCATCATTGGCCGCCATCGCCATGGCACTACCGCCCAGAAGCAGGGCGGCTGCCAGTGTCTTTAAAGCAATCATCGTTAACCTCGGCCGCGACGGCCAAAGAAGAAGGAAGCGATGAACATCACCAGGAACACGACAAAGAGAATCTTGGCGATACCCGTGGCGGTGCCCGCGATACCACCGAAGCCCAGTACGGCGGCGATGATGGCAATGATCAAGAATGTAATTGCCCAGCTCAACATGGTGATTCTCCTTACTTCTCTATTTAGGGATATTGCGTGTTCTGGCGCGATGCGCCCGAATTCTTCGGTTCGTCAGAAAACCCAGCGCTCTTCACGTGGCAGTTGATCCAGCGGCTGTGGCTGATCGACATCCATCATGCGCATCGAGGCGCTTTCGGCCTGACTGCTGCTGACGGCGCTGAAGTGCGTCTGCGTGCTGTGTTGAATCGAGATCAGTGGCTCAGGCTTCTGGCTGTTTTCCCAGCTCAGGTATTGCTGGCAAGCGATCAGGGTGATCAACAGCGCAAGTACGCCAAACAGGCCTTGCTGAATATGCAGTGGCGAGATACGCACTTGGGCGGCACGTTGGCGAGTCATCCTGGGTTCCTCACTCTTATTCGGTGGGGGCAGTGGAATCTGCCCGGGCTGAATGAGCTATTGCAGGCTGCATGCCAGTTTTTTATTTGAAAAATATTCAATAAAATCAATGAGTTATAAGTGGTGAAAATTCAGCGACGGACGCATCCTGCACGATGGGTCGTCTACGGTCGTGCGGAATGCACGATTATTTCGTAGGAGATTTCATTCTTATTGAATTGAGAGCACGTCCCGGATGTCAGAAAAGTACGCAGGGAACCCCCTGCAAATCGGTGATTGTTTAAAAACTCAACAAAATCAATGGATTGGCCGTTAAGGCAGGAGAGAGCTACCCTCCTATGGCTCGCATCGTTCAGAATCAACCATGCAACTTGCCCGATTTTTCCGGGACTAACCCAAGATCAATCACTATGGAGCGTAGGAAAAATGGAATCTGCCACTGAGCATCAAGGCCGCATTCTGCTGGTGGACGACGAGTCCGCCATCCTGCGAACCTTTCGTTACTGCCTCGAAGACGAAGGTTATACGGTGGCCACCGCCAACAGCGCGGCCCAGGCTGAGGCATTGTTGCAACGCCAGGTGTTCGACCTGTGCTTCCTTGATTTGCGTCTGGGTGAAGACAACGGTCTCGATGTACTGGCGCAGATGCGCGTTCAGGCGCCGTGGATGCGCGTGGTGATCGTCACCGCGCACTCGGCAGTCGATACCGCCGTGGACGCGATCCAGGCGGGCGCCGCCGACTATCTGGTCAAACCGTGCAGCCCCGACCAGTTGCGTCTGGCCACCGCCAAGCAACTGGAAGTGCGCCAGCTCTCGGCGCGCCTGGAAGCCCTTGAAGGCGAGATCCGCAAACCCAAGGATGGCCTCGACTCCCACAGCCCGGCGATGAAAGTCGTGCTGGAAACAGCACGTCAGGTCGCCGGTACCGACGCCAACATCCTTATCCTCGGCGAATCCGGCACGGGTAAGGGCGAACTGGCACGGGCCATTCACGGCTGGAGCAAGCGTGAGAAGAAATCCTGCGTGACCATCAACTGCCCGTCGTTGACTGCCGAGCTGATGGAAAGCGAGCTGTTCGGTCACAGTCGCGGTGCGTTTACCGGCGCCAGTGAAAGCACGCTTGGTCGAGTCAATCAGGCTGACGGCGGTACGCTGTTTCTCGACGAGATCGGCGATTTTCCGCTGACATTGCAACCCAAGTTGCTGCGCTTTATTCAGGACAAGGAGTACGAGCGGGTAGGGGATCCGGTGACCCGCCGCGCCGATGTGCGGATTCTCGCCGCGACCAACCTCAACCTCGAGGACATGGTGCGCGACGGGCGCTTCCGTGAAGACCTGTTGTATCGCCTCAACGTGATCACCCTGCATCTGCCGCCACTGCGCGAGCGTGCCGAAGACATTCTGACCCTGGCTGACCGTTTCCTCGCGCGCTTCGTCAAAGAGTACGCGCGTCCGGCCCGGGGCTTCAGTGACGAGGCGCGGGAGGCGCTGCTGGGTTATCGCTGGCCGGGCAACATCCGGGAGCTGCGCAACGTGGTGGAGCGGGCGAGCATCATTTGCCCGCAGGAACGCGTGGAAATCAGCCACCTGGGCATGGCCGAGCAACCGGCGAACAACGCACCACGGGTCGGCGCGGCGCTGAGTCTCGATGAGCTGGAAAAAGCCCACATCGGCGCGGTGCTGGCGACGGCAGGCACCCTCGATCAGGCGGCGAAAACCCTGGGCATCGATGCGTCGACCCTGTATCGCAAACGCAAGCAGTACAACCTGTGAGCGCCCGACGATGAAGCTGGCGATGAAGTTGCGCACTCGCTTGTTCCTGAGTATTTCTGCGCTGATCACGGTTGCCTTGCTCGGGCTGTTGCTCGGGCTGGTCAGCGTGATGCAGATGGCCGGTACTCAGGAAGCGACGATCCGCAGCAACTTCGTGACCCTGGATCTGGGGCTCAAATTGCGCCAGACCCTCGGCGACCAATTGGTGCTGATGCTGGCTGAAAAGCCCGATCCCGCGGCGTTCGAGGCGTCAAAGCAGCATTACCTGCAATTACTCGATGAAGGCATTTCGCAGGAGGCGCAGGGCGATGGCCGACAGTACGGGTTTACTCAGGCCAAAGCCGACTACCTGAGTTTTCTCCAGGCGTTCGAGCAGTCGCGTGACCCCGGCAACGTGCTCAGTGGCAACAGCGAACTCAGAGAGCGCTTCAACACCTTGCGCAACGGTCTGATCGCCGAACACAAGCATGCGCTGGACAACATCAACGCGGTACAGCATGACGCCCGGGAGCGGGCGCTCCTGGTCTCTGGCTTGCTCGGACTGGTAGGGCTGGCGGTGTTGATCATCGGGTTTGTCACTGCCCATGCGATTGCCCGGCGCTTCGGCGCGCCGATCGAGGCGCTGGCGCAAGCGGCGGACAACATCGGCCAGGGCAATTTCGAAGTCACGCTGCCGATTTCCTCGGCGATGGAAATGAACCAGCTGACCAAGCGCTTCGGCCTCATGGCCGAGGCGCTGCGCGAGCATCAGGCGACCAATATCGACGAGCTGCTGGCCGGTCAGCAGCGCTTGCAGGCGGTGCTCGACAGCATCGACGACGGCTTGCTGATGATTGACCGCGAAGGGCATCTGGAGCACCTCAATCCGGTGGCCCAGCGCCAGTTGGGCTGGGACAGTGACCGCTTGGGGCAGGGCCTTGGCACTGCGCTTGAGCGCCCGGAGCTTGATGCGCAACTGCAACTGGTGCTGCGCGGCGGCAGCCTTGAGCGCGCCCCGGAGGATTTGAGCATCGAGGTCGATGGCGAATCACGCTTGTTGACCTATAGCCTGACTCCGGTCAGCCACACCCAGGGGCATATTCTTGGCGCGGTGATGGTGCTGCACGACGTCACCGAGCAGCGCGCCTTCGAACGGGTACGCAGCGAGTTCGTGCTGCGCGCCTCCCATGAGCTGCGCACGCCGGTCACCGGCATGCACATGGCGTTCGGCCTGTTTCGCGAGCGGGCGAAGTTTCCCCCGGAGTCACGCGAGGCGGACCTGCTCGACACGGTCAACGAAGAGATGCAGCGCCTGATGCAGTTGATCAACGACTTGCTCAACTTCTCGCGCTATCAGAACGGTTTGCAGAAACTCACCCTGGCGCCGTGTTCCATCGAAGATTTGCTGGAGCAGGCGCAGTCGCGTTTCGCCGATTCGGCCGCGGCCAAGGGCATTGCCTTGAACGTCGAAGTGCAGGGGCCGTTGCCGCGCCTGCAGGCCGACCAGGCGCAACTTGAACGGGTGCTCGACAACCTGATCGACAATGCCCTGCGTCATACCGCCCGCGACGGCCAGATCCGCCTGCAAGCGCGTCGGCATGGCGAGCGGGTGATCATCAGCGTCGAAGACAACGGCGAAGGCATTGCCTACGGGCAGCAGGGGCGGATTTTCGAACCGTTCGTGCAGGTCGGGCGCAAGAAGGGCGGCGCCGGCCTTGGCCTGGCACTGTGCAAGGAAATTGTGCAGTTGCATGGCGGGCGGATGGGCGTGTATTCGCGGCCGGGGCAGGGCACGCAGTTCTACATGGCGCTGGCGGTCTAGGCTTCGTCGTCGAGGCGGCGCCCGGCGAGGCGCCGTCCACGGGTGATCAGTTCGATGAACTGCACCGCGCTCAGTGCCTGGGCGAACAGCCAGCCCTGACCGAACTTGACCCCCTCACTGCTGAGAAACACCGCTTGTGCTTCGTGCTCGATGCCCTCGGCGATCACTTTCAAATCCAGTGCCTGCGCCATGTGAATGATGTGCGGAGCAACGCCGCTGCTGGCGGCGTCATGGCCGAGGGCATCGATGAAGGCCTTGTCGATTTTCAGGCAATCCACCGGCAGCGTCTGCAAATAGGCGAGGCTGCAGTAGCCAGTGCCGAAATCATCGATCAGCACCTGGTGGCCGACATCACGCAAGGCTTGCAGGTTCTCCCGCGCCACCACCACATCGATCAGCCCGCGTTCGGTGACCTCAAAGGCGATCTGCCGCGCCGCGACCCGGTGCAGGGTCAACAGCTTGGCCATGACCTGACCGATGCGCGGCACCATCACGTCGCACGCGGCAAGATTGACCGAGATATACAGTTGCGGGTTGGCGCGCAGCACCGGCCCCAGTTGTTCAAGCAGCCGTTGCAGGACGAAATCGGTCATCTGGCGAATCTGCCCGGTGTTTTCCGCCATGGGGATGAACAGGTCGGGACTGGTCAACGTACCGTCCGGCCGGCGCCAGCGCAGCAGGGCTTCGGCGCCCACGCAGTTGCGGTTGTCGAGGTCGAAGATCGGCTGATACAGCACTTGCAGTTCGCCGCGACGAATCGCGCCCTGAAGCTCGGCGTCCAGCGACTGACGCTGGCGCACCAGCAGAAACACCAGGAACCCCGACAACGCTCCAAGCAGCAGGAAGACCGGCACCATCCACCACCAGGCGGTGGGAATGTGCATGCCGGTTCGTGGCGTGATCAGCACCAACTGGTATTCCGGATTTTTAGTTGGCATGCGGTAGATCAGCCGTGACTGGGTGACTTGCAGCGCCTCGCGGCTTTTTGGCGGCCAGGCCTCGGTCGGTGGCCATGCCTGGGCTTTGCCGAGTACAGGAATAGCTCGCTTGCCGTGATCGAGCACCACCAGCAGGCTGCTGTCCGGTGGCAGGTCGACCATGTCAGTCAAATGCCCTCGGGATGTGGCTACGCGGAAATTGCCGCGCCCGAGCATCAGGGCTGCGCGGTTTTCATCGGGTTCGGTGGTTGTGTTGAGCCAGTAGCTGTAAGTCGGGCCTTTGATGTCCGGCGCACGGACGACCGACAGACCTTCTTGCCGGGGCCGGTTGGAGCAGATTCGCTTGCCGTCCATGTAGGCCGCTTCATAGACGAAGCGATAGTTGAAGGTGACCTGTTGCAGGGTGGCGATCATTTCGTCATCGCAACTGCGCAACGGCTGCGCCTCAAGGTCGTCGAGACTTTCGCGCAATTGCCCGAACAGTTGCTCCAGTCGAGCCAGAAAACGCTCGCCCTGAGCGTTCATCTCCTGGCTCTCGTTTTGTTCGATCTGGTGAATGGCGAAGAACATTCCACCGGTGATCAGCAGCGCAGCGCTGAGGACAGCCGCGATCATCGCCAAAAACCACGGGCGATAGAACCAGCTACGCAGCGTCGCTCGGGTAGCAACCATCATGGAATATCCGAAGAATTACCAATGAGTTATAGCTGCTGATTAAGGTTTCGCCCTGACCGTCGGGCGGGCGTCATTATTTTGTCTGGTTGAGTACCAGCAACAATGCGGCTGTTTGCGCGTCCGGCATACCGTCGAAACGCGAAGGTCGGAAGTGCATTTGGAACGCCGCCAGTACATGACGGGTCGCGACATCCAGCTCGCCGGTTTGCGGAGTGTCGTAACCGACACGCGCCAGCTGTTCCTGGAACCAGCTGATGCTCGGCAGTTCGGCGCTGAACTGCGCCTGCTGGCGGGCCACCGCTTGTTCATTGGGCCATACGCCCAGGCCTTCGGCAGCCAGACGTTTCCACGGGAACAGTGGGCCGGGATCGAGTTTGCGCAGGGGGGCGATGTCGCTGTGACCGATGATATGGCGCGGGCTGATGCCTTGGCGTTGGCTGATGTCCTTGAGCAGAACGATCAGTGACTGGATCTGCGCTTCGCTGTACGGGAACCAGCGGCGCCCGGTCGGCGTGTCCTTGAAGCCCGGATTGACGATTTCGATGCCGATCGAGCTGGAGTTGAGCCAGGTGCGGCCCTGCCACTGACTTTCCCCGGCATGCCATGCACGCTGGTTTTCATCCATCAGTTTGTAGATGGTGGCGCTTTTGTCGTCGCCGATCAGGTAGTGACTGCTGACTTCGCCGTGGGTCAACAGCTGCAGCGAACGGGCGAGCGATGCAGAGGTGTAATGCACGATCACGAACTGCACGCGGCTGTCGTGATTGGCCGAGGGATGGCTGGTGTCGTAACGCGGGGCGCTGGCACAACCGGCCAGAACGAGCAGCGCCGCGAGGAGGGCAAAAAATTTCATGGTAGAAGGCAGTACACGCAAGACAGTAATGCAACAGTGTAACGTACTGCCTTGCGTCTCGACGGCCGACGAGCTGATTTAAACAAAATGGAACAATTGCTCAGCCCAGTTCGACCCGGTTACGCCCGCCATTTTTCGCGCGGTACAGCGCCTGATCGGCTCTTTTGAGCACCAGATCGCTGTGTTCTCCCGTCCTGAACGACGCCAGGCCCATGGAAATGGTGATCGTCACCCGTTCACCCTTGAAGTGAAACGGGCAGGCTTCGATCGCCGCGCGCAGGCTTTCCAGCAGTTTAGCGCCCACGGCCGGCGTGGTCGCCGGCAGCAGCAGAACGAATTCTTCGCCACCAAAGCGGGCAATGAAATCTGCACCGCGCAGGCGTTTGCGCAGTACGGTGGCGATGATCTTCAGTACCTTGTCGCCGGCCAGATGGCCGTAGTTGTCATTGATGCGCTTGAAATGATCGAGGTCGAGCATCGCCAGGCTCAAGGTGTTGCCGTGTTGCTGCCACTGCTTGATCTCGTGTTCCAGCCGTTCGCTCCAGGCGGCGCGGTTGGGCAGGCCGGTCAACGGATCGATCAGGGCTTTCTGCCGTTGTTCTTCCAGGTGTTCGCGGAAACCCAGGGCTTCCTGCTCCATGTGCGCCACGCGCTCGGCCAGCCCCTTGAGACGTGCCGCCACTTCCTGCTCGCGGGCATCGCGTTGTTTCTGGTGCTGGTCCATGGTGCCGAGCAGGCCTTCGAGATGGTTCTCCAGCACCTGTTTGAGGTCATCCAGATCGGCAGCTTCCTGCATGCTGGTCTGCAAGCCGTCGACTTGCTCGCGGATCTGCGTGTCCATTGCCCGCGCCGCCGAGCTGTTGTCGGCGTGACCCTCGCTGGCGGCCTGCAAGTTGCTCTGGAACGCTTCGAGGCGTTCGTTGAGTTGTTGCAGATAGGCTTCGAACTCGTGCTGGCCGCTGTCGGTGATGGCCAGCATCAAGGTCGCAAGATCGTCGAGAATCGGCAG
Organism: Pseudomonas sp. MWU16-30322; assembly: GCF_020515535.1. Classification (NCBI taxonomy): domain Bacteria; kingdom Pseudomonadati; phylum Pseudomonadota; class Gammaproteobacteria; order Pseudomonadales; family Pseudomonadaceae; genus Pseudomonas; species Pseudomonas sp. MWU16-30322. Next base: position 62,278 of record NZ_JAIWYL010000007.1, on the reverse strand, counting down.
CAGTTCGTACCAGTTCAGGCCATTTTTCAAGCGGTCGCGCATCGCCTCGGCCTGCGGGCGATGGCGCTCGGGCAAGGTCAGGTCGTCGAGCAGCCCGATCAGCGTGTCTTCAATGTGTTTGGCCACCGAGCTGTAGGACGGCTCCGGCGAGTCGGGCAGGGCGTACAGAATATCCTGCTCGGGTTGCTCCGGATCGATAGCGGCCAGGGCCTGGGCGATCGGTTCGGGCAGGGGCAGGCTGTCGAGCAGCAACGGTGTCGGGCTGTCACCGGGGTGGATCAACTCGTCGGGGTTGATCGCGGCAACCAGCGCTGGTGATGTGATCGGGGTGGCCGGCCGCGCGACTTCCGGTTCGGTTGCCGGCAGTGCGGGCGCGGCAGCGGGTTCGCTGATCGGCTCGACAGCAACCACGGGTGGCACAAATGAAACCACGGGCGATTCGGCCTGGGGTTGCACGGCTGGCGTTTGCTGAAGCTCAGCCTCCGGTGGTTGCGCGATGGTCTCTGCGGTGAGCGGCGCTACCGGCACGGGTTCGATTGTTTTTGTCGGCACTGGCGCGGGCACGGGCTCTGGCGCAGGTCCCGCGCTGGGTGGCGCAGGCGCTTGAGGCTGATCCGGGGCCGGTGGCGCGGCTGTTGCCTCTTCACTGTCGCGGCTGCCAAACAAACGCTGCAGAAAGCCCGGACGGTCCGGCTCGGCCGGCGTTTCCAGCTGGCTCAGCGCCTTGCCCTGCAAACCGCTGAGTTCGCTCAGCAGCAGCGGCATTTCCCGCGCCTGACCGACCCGGCTGTCGAGTTGCTTGGCGAATTTTTTCAGCGGCTGAGCGACTTCCCGAGGCAGCGGCAAGGCTTGCAGTTGGGTGACCAGTGCGGTCAGCGCGGTGCTGACCTGATCGATTCGGGTCTCGCGACGCTGCTCGGAGTCGAGCACGGCTTTTTCCAGGCGCGGCAGCAGGGCAGCGAGGCCGGCGTCCATGTCGTCGGTGCGCACCACGTCGCGCATCTCTTTCATGCACTGATCAACGACTTTGTCGGTGCCTTCAGCGGCCAGCGTGCTGCGCACCAGACCGCGACGCAGCAAGTCGAGCCGGGCGGCCCAGCGACGTTCGAGCTTGTCCTGTTGTTCGATGCTTTTAAGGTACTTCTCTTTCCAGCGCTGGGCGTCGTCGCTCATTCAGGGGTTCCGCGAGGGGCAGGACTCATCGCGGGCAATGCATCGGCCGTGAGCGAACCCGGCAGACGGATCTCTACCGCGACCGGCAGGTGATCGGAAATGGGTTGAGCCAGCACTTCGACCTTTTCCAGGGTCAGGGTCGGGCTGAGCAAAATATGATCCAGGCAACGCTGCGGCCGCCAGCTGGGGAACGTCGCTTCCATCTGCGGGGCCAGCAGGCCGAGATCGCGTAACGGTGAGTGTTGTAGCAGATCACTGGCATGGGTGTTCATGTCGCCCATCAATATCTGGTGCTTGTAGCCACCGATCAGATCGCGAATGTAGGCCAGTTGCAAGCTGCGCACCCGGGCGCCGAGGGCCAGGTGCATCATCACCACCACCAGCGCCTCTGGGCCTTCGCCGAAGCGCAGCAGGATCGCGCCGCGACCTTTCGGGCCGGGCAGCGGATGATCTTCGATCGCCCACGGCTTCAGGCGACTGAGCACGCCATTGCTGTGCTGGGCCAGTCGGCCGAGGTTGCGATTGAGTTGTTGATACCAGTAGGGGAAGGCGCCGAGGTGGGCCAGGTGTTCGACTTGATTGACGTAGCCTGAGCGCAGGCTGCCGCCATCGGCTTCCTGCAGGGCGACCAGATCGAAGTCGCCAAGCAGGTCGCCGATTTTTTGCAGATTGCCTGAGCGCCCGGTGTGCGGCAGCAGATGCTGCCAGCTGCGGGTCAGGTAGTGCCGATAGCGCTCGGTGCTGATGCCGACCTGGATGTTGAAGCTGAGCAAGCGCAGACGATGGTCTGCGGGCAGGCCCGTGGACTCCAGGTGATGCTCGTTGACCTGCGGATCATGCAGGCCAACGATGCGTTCGGTGCCCCAGCGGTGCATGGCGATTACCGCGCTTAGTTGGCAGCTGCCTTGTTGGCCGCTCGCTCTTTGGCGATCAGTTGATCAGCCAGTTGCAGCGCTTCTTTCTCGCCACCGGCAGAGCCGACGTCAAAGCGGTATTTGCCGTTGACGATCATGGTTGGAACGCCAGTGATTTCATACTTCTTGGCCAGCTCACGTGCCTTGACGATCTGCCCTTTGATGGCGAACGAGTTGAAGGTGGCCAGGAACTTGTCCTTGTCGACGCCTTGAGTGGCAAGGAAGTCGGCCATGTCTTCCGGCTTGGTCAGAGGTTTGCGATCTTTCTGAATCGCGTTGAATACCGCAGCGTGAACCTTGTGCTCGACGCCCATCGCTTCAAGGGTCAGGAACATCTGACCGTGAGCATCCCACGGGCCGCCGAACATGGCCGGAATACGCACGAAGTTGACATCGGATGGCAGTTTTTCAACCCAGGGATTGATCACTGGCTCGAAGGAGTAGCAGTGCGGGCAGCCGTACCAGAACAGCTCCACCACTTCGATCTTGCCAGGCTCTGCCACCGGCACCGGGTTGGCCAGCTCGACATAAGGGGCGGCCGGTGCTTCGGCAGCCTGGGCGGTGAAGCCGAACAGGCTGGCAGCGACGAGAGCGGCGCTGATGATCAGATTACGCATGCTTTACTCCTGGACAATTTTGGTCGCCTCGCGCGACCTGTTTTCAGACAGATCCTGGCGGGCATGAGTTCTGTAGTGTAACGGCAGCGGCCACAAAAAAGGGCAGCCAAAGCCACCCTTTTTATACTTGCTGCGACGGATTAATCGAGCGTTAACGTTGCAGGAGATGTCCATCAGCTGTAACGCTCGATTCAGGACGGTTAGTGCAGGCCCTGGATGTAGCTGGCGACCGCGGCGATGTCTTCGTCGCTCAGTTTGCGTGCGATGGTGCGCATTGGCATGGAGTCGCCGTCGTTGGCGCGACCGCCTTCTTCCTTGCGGAATTCGGTCAGTTGTTTGGCGATGTATTGAGCGTGTTGGCCACCCAGGTGCGGGAAGCCTGCGGCGGCGTTGCCGGCACCGTTCGGCGAGTGGCAGCCGGTGCAGGCCGGCAGGCCTTTTTCCAGGTTGCCGCCACGGAACAGGGCTTCACCACGCGCGACGATTTTTGGATCGGCAGCGCCGACGCTGCCTTTCTGGCTGGCGAAGTAGGCGGCGATGTCGGCGAGGTCCTGATCGCTCAAGTTGGTCAGCAGGCCGGTCATTTCCAGAACGACGCGCTTGCCCGATTTGATGTCGTGCAACTGCTTGTCGAGGTAGCGTTCACCCTGACCTGCCAGTTTCGGGAAGTTTGGCGCCATGCTGTTGCCATCCGGGCCATGGCAGGCCCCGCATACGGCAGCTTTCGCCTGGCCGGCGGCGGCGTCACCGGCAGCATGGGCGAAGCCTGAAATTCCCACGGTCAACAGCAGACTCACGATCAATTTGTTCATCAGCTAATCCAACTACGGCTAAGGGTTAAGAGTTATGGACCGGGTTTACTCTCGCTCATCCAAAGGATGATGGCCTGGTAATCCTCGGCACTGCAGTCCATGCACAAACCACGCGGCGGCATCGCCTTGAAACCCTGGGTCACGTGTTGCACCAGCGTCCCCATACCTTTCGCCAACCTCGGCGTCCAAGCTGCCTGATCGCCTCTTTCGGGCGCCATGGGTAGTTGGCCGGAATGACAGGCACCACAAACACGGTTGTACACGGCTTCCGGTTCCTGTGTAGCCTGTGCGCCGCAAAGCGGTATCAGGACTCCGGCAGCCAGCAGCCATTTCGTCATAAAACGACCTTTTCAGGGTTGAGAGCGTTCTGCGTTCTGATGCGCAATCAAGGTCTTTGGCTCTCGTGAACTTCATCCTTCGCTGGGACAAAGCACACACAAAATCTGCGGCATTATATACTGGCGTCACTGAAACGGAAGCGACACCGCGTTCCGCGCCCAATCCCGGCGCCGCCCACATCGGAAATCCCATGCAACTCAAGAATCCCATCCTCGGCCTGTGCCAACAGTCCACGTTCATGCTCAGTGCCGCCAAAGTCGATCAATGCCCTGACGACGAAGGCTTCGAAGTGGCATTCGCCGGTCGTTCCAACGCCGGTAAATCCAGCGCACTGAACACCCTGACTCACGCCAGCCTGGCGCGCACCTCGAAAACTCCGGGTCGCACACAGCTGTTGAACTTCTTCAAGCTAGACGATGAACGGCGTCTGGTCGACCTGCCGGGCTACGGTTATGCAAAAGTACCGATCCCGCTCAAGCAACACTGGCAGCGTCACCTCGAGGCTTACCTCGGTGGCCGCGAGAGTTTGAAGGGTTTGATTCTGATGATGGACATCCGTCATCCAATGACCGATTTCGACCTGCTGATGCTCGACTGGGCCGTTGCCGCCGGCATGCCGATGCACATTCTGCTGACCAAGGCCGACAAGCTGACCTATGGCGCCGCCAAGAACACGCTGCTGAAAGTGCAGTCGGAAATCCGCAAGGGCTGGGGTGATCTGGTGACGATCCAGCTGTTCTCGGCGCCAAAACGCATGGGCCTGGAAGAGGCCTACACTGTGTTGGCAGGCTGGATGGAACTGGCTGACAAGGGCGCCGAAGCGGCGACCGAGGCAGAATAAGGGAATATCAAAACTGTCTGTGGTGCTGCCAGGCAAGGCAAAAGTGCAACAAAAAAGCGGAGTTTAGGGGACCTAAATGAGCATTTTTTGTTGCGCTTTTAACGCAGCATGGCTGCGCCACAGGCAGTTTTGAGGCAAAAAAAGCCCCGGACTTCATATGGGGAGGGAGAAGTTCCGGGGTTTAAGCTCCGAACCGCTAGGGCGGGGTTCAGATATCTGCCAACACTTAACACAACATAGGAGCATTGAAGGGCTTCACCAGCCATTCAGTATCTCTGAGTAGTGAGTTGTCAGATTAGTTCAGATTTTTTTCAAAAAGCTTTGGAATAACCCCAAGCGCGTTTCGAAATAAGCGCGTTTCGGGCGTTTGCCGCGACGGTGTGTCGCGGCAAACGCCCGGGCCAGATGCCTTAGTGCGCTTCATCCCAGTTGTTGCCGACGCCGACTTCCACCAGCAACGGCACGTCCAGCTTCGCCGCTTCGCTCATGTGCAGGCGGATTTCCTGGCTGACCTGATCGACCAGATCCTCGCGAACCTCCAGCACCAGTTCATCGTGCACCTGCAGGATGACTTTGGCGTCCAGCCCCGAAGCCGCCAGCCAGTTATCCACCGTCACCATGGCTTTCTTGATGATGTCGGCGGCGGTGCCCTGCATCGGCGCGTTGATCGCCGTGCGCTCGGCGGCAGCGCGTTCCTGCGGCTTGTTCGAGTTGATCTCCGGCAGGTACAGGCGACGACCGAAGAAGGTCTCGACATAGCCCTGATCAGCGGCCTGCTTGCGGGTGCGCTCCATGTATTCGCGCACACCCGGGTAGCGGGCGAAGTAGGTGTCGATGTAGGCCTTGGCGGTCTTGGTGTCGACGCCGATGTCCTTGCCGAGCTTCTGCGCGCCCATGCCGTAGATCAGGCCGAAGTTGATCGCCTTGGCGCCACGGCGCTGGTCGGAAGTCACTTCATTCAGCTCAACCTTGAACACTTCAGCGGCGGTCGCGGTGTGCACGTCCAGATTGTTGCGGAAGGCGTTCATCAAGCCTTCGTCTTTGGACAGGTGGGCCATGATCCGCAGCTCGATCTGCGAATAGTCCGCCGCCAGCAGTTTGTAGCCCTTTGGCGCAACGAATGCCTGACGGATACGCCGGCCTTCAGCGGTACGCACCGGAATGTTCTGCAGGTTCGGATCGCTGGAGGACAGGCGCCCGGTAGAAGCCACAGCCTGGTGGTACGAGGTGTGGATACGCCCGGTGCGCGGGTTAATCTGCTCCGGCAGGCGATCGGTGTAGGTGCTTTTCAGTTTGCTCATGGAACGGTGTTCCATCAGCACTTTCGGCAGACGGTGATCGTCCTCGGCGAGCTTGGCCAACACTTCCTCGGCGGTCGATGGCTGGCCCTTGGCGGTTTTCTTCAGTACCGGCAGGCCGAGCTTTTCGTAGAGGATCACGCCCAACTGCTTCGGCGAGCCGAGGTTGAATTCTTCCCCGGCGATCTCGAATGCTTCGCGCTCCAGCGCGACCATTTTGTTGCCCAGCTCGATACTCTGGATGCCGAGCAGTTCGGCGTCGACGAACGCACCCTGCCGCTCGATGCGCGCCAGCACCGGCACCAGCGGGATCTCGATGTCGGTCAGCACACTGGCCAGACTCGGGATTGCGCTAAGTTTTTCAAACAGGGTCTGGTGCAGGCGCAAGGTGATGTCGGCGTCTTCGGCGGCGTACGGGCCGGCCTGTTCCAGGGCGATCTGGTCGAAGGTCAGTTGCTTGGCGCCTTTGCCGGCGATGTCCTGGAAGCTCACAGTGGTGTGGTCCAAGTACTTCTGCGCAAGGCTGTCCATGTCGTGGCGGGTCGCGGTGGAGTTGAGCACGTAGGACTCAAGCATGGTATCGAAGGCGATCCCGCGCACGTTGATGCCCTGGCTCTGATCGCCGCCGATGGCGCAATTGGCCAGGATGTTCATGTCGAACTTGGCGTGCTGGCCGACCTTGAGCTTGTTCGGGTCTTCCAGAATCGGCCTCAGCGCGCGCAGCACGGTGTCGCGATCCAGTTGCTCGGGCACGCCGATGTAGGAGTGGGTCAGCGGAATGTACGCCGCTTCGTTGGCCTGCACCGCGAACGACAGGCCGACCAGTTGCGCCTGTTGCGCGTCGATGCCGGTGGTTTCGGTGTCGAAGGCGAACAGCTTGGCGTTGTTCAGTTTCTCCAGCCAGACGTCGAAACGCGCCTGATCGAGGATGGTTTCGTAAGCGGCTTCAGCGGGAGCGGCTGGCGCTTCGGCTTCAGGCGCGCCGAACAGATCGCCAGCCGGCGCAGGCTCGGCGGCCGCGTTCAGTTCCTGGCGCTTGGCGTCGCGATCCAGATCATTCAGCCAGCTCTTGAATTCCAGCAGGGTGTAGAGCTCGTAGAGCTTGGCCGGGTCTTCCGCGCCCATCTGCAGGTCGTCGAGGCCGATGTCCAGCGGCACATCGACCTTGATGGTCGCCAGTTGGTAGGAGAGGAAGGCCATCTCCTTGTGCTCTTCGAGCTTGGCCGGCAGGGTCTTGGCCCCACGGATCGGCAGGGTCGGCACAATGTCGAGATTCGCGTAAAGCTCGGTGAGGCCACCGTTGACCCCGACCAGCAGGCCGGAAGCGGTCTTCGGGCCGATGCCCGGTACGCCCGGAATGTTGTCGGAAGAATCGCCCATCAGCGCCAGATAATCGATGATCTGCTCGGGAGCGACGCCGAATTTCTCCTTCACGCCCTCCACGTCCATCGAGCTACCGGACATGGTGTTGACCAAGGTAATGTGACCGTCGACCAGTTGCGCCATGTCCTTGTCGCCGGTGGAGATGATCACCGGGCGGTCCGCCGCCGCACTGCTGCGGGCCAGGGTGCCGATCACGTCGTCAGCCTCGACGCCTTCCACGCACAGCAGCGGGAAGCCGAGGGCGATCACGCTCTGGTGCAGCGGCTCGATCTGCACGCGCATGTCGTCGGGCATGCTCGGACGGTTGGCCTTGTATTCGGCGTACATCTCATCGCGAAACGTCCCGCCCTTGGCGTCGAAGACCACGGCGAACGGGCTGTCCGGGTACTGCTTGCGCAGACTCTTGAGCATGTTCAGCACACCTTTGACCGCGCCGGTCGGCAGGCCTTTGGAGGTGGTCAGTGGTGGCAGTGCATGGAACGCGCGGTATAGGTAAGACGAACCGTCCACCAGGACGAGGGGGGCTTGGCTCATGAGCAGAATCAACCTTTTCGGCGGGCCCGGCGCTAGAATAGCGGGACCGTTGACGACAAAGGGACAAGGTTATCATGCGTACGTTAAATCGCTTGCTGCTGGTCAGTTTGATTGCTGTCTCACCGCTGGCCGCGATCGCGGCGGATGATGCGCCGTCAAAGGAGCCGGAAGTTACCATTAACACGCACACCGAAGGCGACAAGGTCATTCAGGAATACAGCCGCAGTGGCTTCGTGTATGCGATCAAGGTCACGCCGAAGGGCGGTAAACCGTATTTCCTGGTGCGCGCCGATGGTTCGGACGCGAACTACATCCGTTCCGACCAGCCGGATATGCTGATTCCGTCGTGGGAAATCTTTACCTGGAAGTAAGATTCCCGACTTTTAATCGGCGCCGCTTGATCGCGGCGCCCGAACTGAGCAGTTTTTAACCATGTCTGTGTTCACCCCCCTGGCTCGGCCCGAGCTGGAAACCTTTCTCGCCCCTTACGGGCTCGGCCGTCTGCTTGATTTCCAGGGGATCGCCGCCGGCAGCGAAAACACCAATTTCTTTATCAGCCTGGAGCAGGGCGAATTCGTCCTGACCCTGGTCGAGCGCGGCCCGGTGCAGGAAATGCCGTTCTTCATCGACCTGCTCGACGTCCTGCACGAGGCCGATCTGCCGGTGCCCTACGCGCTGCGTACCACCGACGGCGTGGCGCTGCGTGAGCTCAAGGGCAAACCGGCGCTGCTGCAGCCGCGCCTGTCCGGCAAGCACATCAAGGTCGCCAACGCCCAGCATTGCGCGCAGGTCGGCGAGTTGCAGGCGCATCTGCACCTGGCGACCCAGGGCGAGCGCATGATCAAGCGCAAGACCGATCGTGGCCTGGACTGGATGCTGGAGGAGGGCACCGAGTTTCTTTCGCACCTGAGTGACGAGCCGCGTGCGTTGCTGCACAAGGCACTGGAAGAAATCACCCTGCAGAAAGACAAAATTCTCGCGCTGCCACGGGCCAACATTCACGCCGACCTGTTCCGCGACAATGCGATGTTCGAAGGCACGCACCTGACGGGTCTGATCGACTTCTATAACGCCTGCTCGGGGCCGATGCTCTACGACGTGGCGATTGCCTTGAACGACTGGTGTTCGGACGAGGAAGGTTTGATTGACGGGCCGCGTGCCCGCTCATTCCTCGGTGCCTATGCGGCGCTGCGCCCGTTCACGGCCGCTGAAGCGGAGCTATGGCCGACCATGCTGCGTGTGGCGTGTGTGCGGTTCTGGTTGTCGCGGTTGATCGCCGCCGAGCAGTTTGCCGGGCAGGACGTGCTGATTCACGATCCGCAGGAGTTCGAGCAGCGTTTGGCGCAGCGGCAGCAGGTGCATACACCGCTACCTTTCGCCCTTTAAAAGCTTCGCGAGCAGGCTCGCTCCCACAGGGTCTCGGCGATCCTGTGGGAGCGAGCCTGCTCGCGAATGGGGGCAACACCTATGCCGGGGATTACAACGATTCCAGGCACCCGGCCAAATCGTTGCCCAGCTTCTCCAGCACCTGCTCATACCCCTGAGCTGTCGCCGGCGTATAGCCGCCCAGTGCATCCAGCTCCGCCAGCTTCACCGGCAGGCCTGCCACCAGGGTTTCCGCCAGGCGCGGACGCAGCGGGGGTTCACTGAACACACAGGTCTTGCCCACTTCCTGCAGGCGCTTGCGCATCGCGGCGACATGCTGCGCGCCCGGTTGGACTTCGGCGGCCACGCTGAACACGCCAGTGTGCTTCAGGCCGTAAGCGTCTTCGAAGTAATCGAACGCCTCGTGGAACACGAAGTACGGTTTGCCCTCGACATCGGCCATGCGCTTCTTCAAGCGTGCATCCAGTGCGTCGAGGCGCTCATCGAAAGCCTTGGCGTTGCTCTGATAGCGTTCGGCGTTGGCCGGATCGGCTGCGCTGAGGTCGGCAGCCATTTTCTCGGCAATGACCCGCGCGTTGACCGGCGATAGCCACAAATGCGCGTCCAGCGTGCCCGGGCGATGATCGTGATCATGCTCGTCGGCGTCTTCGGCGTGGGAGTGGCTGTCTTCGGCGAAGCGGCGCAGCTTCATGCCCGGCAGATCCTGCACGGCCACGCTTGGCAGCGTACGACCGTTGAGCACGCGGGGCAGGAAACCTTCCATGTCCGGGCCGATCCAGTACAGCAGATCCACCGATTGCACCTTGCGCACGTCGGACGGGCGCAGCGCGTAGTTATGCGGCGAAGCGCCCGGCGGCAGCAGTACTTCGGGAATCGCCACGCCGTCCTGCACGGCCGCGGCAATCAGCTGCAACGGTTTGATGCTGGTGAGGACCTTGACCTCGGCCTGAGCCGAACCGATCAGCAGAAAACTGGCGATAAACGCCACAAAAACAGAAAAAAGTCGGGACACGATGACCACTCAAGGAGGCGAGAACGGGTAACATAATAACGTCTCTATCAAAACTCGTCGCCGCCCATGCCTATTACACCGATTGCCAGCCGTCCACACGACCACTCTCATTGCGTGCACAGCGCACTGACCGAGGCCGATACCTTGTGCGCCCAGAAAGGCCTGCGCCTGACTGCGTTGCGCCGGCGGGTGCTGGAGCTGGTGTGGCAGAGCCACAAGCCGCTGGGCGCCTACGACATTCTGGCGGTGCTCAGCGAGCAGGACGGCCGCCGCGCCGCGCCGCCGACCGTGTACCGCGCGCTGGATTTCCTCCTGGAAAATGGCCTGGTGCACCGCATTTCTTCGCTCAACGCCTTTGTCGGTTGCGTGCATCCGGAACATGCGCATCAGGGCCAGTTCCTGATCTGCCGCGACTGCCACGCCGCCATTGAGCTGGAACAGAAAGCTATCAGCGACGCGATCATCAATAGCGCCAAGGATGTCGGTTTCATCGTCGAAGCACAGACCGTCGAAGTGGTCGGCCTGTGTTCCGGTTGCCAGGGGGCCTGATGAGCAACCCGTTGATCCGTCTGGAGCACGTCGCCGTCACGTTTGCCGGGCAGACCGTGCTGGACAACATCGAGCTGAGCGTCGAGCCGGGGCAGATCGTCACCCTGATCGGTCCCAACGGCGCCGGCAAGACCACACTGGTGCGCGCCGTGCTTGGCCTGCTGAAGCCTGACAGCGGCAGTGTCTGGCGCAAGCCGAAACTGCGCGTCGGCTACATGCCGCAAAAACTTCACGTCGACCCGACCTTGCCGCTGTCGGTGCTGCGCTTCCTGCGTCTGGTGCCGGGTGTTGATCGCCCGCGTGCGCTGGCTGCGCTGAAGGAAGTCGGCGCCGAGCACGTTATCGACAGCCCGGTGCAGAACGTTTCCGGCGGCGAAATGCAGCGCGTGCTGCTGGCCCGGGCGCTGTTGCGCGAGCCGGAATTGTTGGTGCTCGACGAGCCGGTGCAGGGCGTGGATGTCGCCGGCCAGGCCGAGCTGTACAGCCTGATCACCCGCTTGCGCGACCGGCATGGTTGCGGGGTGCTGATGGTCTCGCACGATTTGCATCTGGTGATGAGCACCACCGATCAGGTGGTCTGCCTCAACCGACACGTCTGCTGTTCCGGGCATCCGGAGCAGGTCAGCGGCGATCCGGCGTTCGTCGAGCTGTTCGGCAAGAATGCGCCGAGTCTGGCGATCTATCACCACCATCACGACCACGCCCACGACCTGCACGGTTCGGTGGTCAAGGCGCCCGCTGCGGGCCACACCCACGTTCACGGAGACCACTGCAAGCATGGCTGATTTTCTGTTGTATGCCCTGCTTGCAGGTCTGGCGCTGGCGCTGGTGGCCGGGCCGTTGGGTTCGTTCGTGGTCTGGCGGCGCATGGCCTATTTCGGCGACACCCTGTCCCACGCCGCGCTGCTTGGCGTGGCCCTGGGCTTTCTGCTGGATGTCAGTCCGACGGTGGCGGTGACCGTCGGCTGCCTGCTGCTGGCGGTGCTGCTGGTGACGTTGCAGCAGCGTCAGCCGCTGGCGTCGGACACGCTGTTGGGGATTCTCGCGCCGAGTACGCTCTCTCTTGGCCTGGTGGTACTAAGCTTCATGCATGAAGTGCGGATCGACCTGATGGCCTATCTGTTCGGCGACCTGCTGGCGATCAGTCCGACCGATCTGGCGTGGATCCTCGGTGGCAGCGCGGCAGTGCTGGTGCTGCTGGTGACGCTGTGGCGGCCGCTGCTGGCGATTACCGTGCATGAGGAATTGGCCAGGGTCGAAGGCCTGCCGGTGGCGGGTCTGCGCATGGCGCTGATGCTGTTGATTGCGGTGGTGATCGCGGTGGCGATGAAAATCGTCGGTGTGTTGCTGATTACTTCGCTGTTGATCATCCCGGCGGCTGCGGCACAACGTCACGCCCGTTCGCCGGAACAGATGGCGCTGGGCGCGAGCCTGCTGGGCATGCTCGCCGTGTGTGGCGGGCTGGCGCTGTCATGGTTCAAGGACACCCCGGCGGGGCCGTCAATCGTTGTGACGGCAGCCGCACTGTTTCTGCTGAGTTTTGTTCTGCCCCGTCGAGGGGTGTAGACTTGCTCGCTTTTTGCGCAAATAGAGAGTCGCAGGAATGAAGCCGTTCGCCTCCCGTTATCTGCTCCTTGTCGCATTTTCCGTGCTGCTGGGCGCCTGCCAAAGCACGCCGCCGGTGGCCGAAGCCCCCGACGCGCGGGCCACGGCCATCGCACAGCTGGAGCAAAGCCTGGCCAGCAGCGAACTGGCCACCGCCGAAGACCAATTGGCCGCCTTGCAGGCACAGAACCCCAACGATCAGTCGCTCGAGCAATACCAGCGCCAGTTGGCCGAGGCCTACCTGCGCCGTAGTCAGATCGTGTTGCAGAAAGGTGATGTGAACGCGGCAGCGACCGCACTGAGCCGTGCCCGCGCCCTGATGCCCAAGGCCCCGGCGCTGACCGGTGGCGTCAACGGCGCGATCACCGAAGCCCGTAAAGCCGAGCTGGAGAAAGCCGAAGCGGCGCTGCTGGCAGCCGAAGCCAAACCGAAAGCCAAGGTCATCGATCCGACTGCCGAAAGCACCACGGTGGCGCTGAACATCAACGATAGCCGCAAACTTCGCCGGCAACTCGACGCGATCGCCGCCGATGTGGTGAATTACGAATGTGCCGTGAGCATTCAGGCACCGCGTACTCAGGATTACCCTTGGCTGGCGACTCTGCTGAGCAAGCGGGTGAAGAAACTGAATCCGGATTTCGAGTTGCGCATCGAGAAGCAGATTCTGCGCACGGTGCCGGCGCAGATGGTTCTGATTCCAGCTAAACCCTGAAAAGCTTCGCGAGCAAGCCCGCTCCCACAGGTTCAGCGTGAACCCTGTGGGAGCGAGCCTGCTCGCGAAGGCGTCCTCTCAGGCAGCCAGTTTCCTTAAGCTGGAACAGCTTTGGCCTTAGGCTCGCGATCCCAAACCCGATGCTGCCCGATTGCCGCGAAGAACGGCTTGGTCAACCCCGGCACATCCTTGCCCTGCAGCAACCCCGCATCCGCCTCAAGCTTCAGCAGGTCCTGCAACTGCTTGGCCTCGCCGTGCAGCGCAATCGCCTTCAGGTGCTTGTACGCCTCCAGCAGGTAGTGCAACGCTACACCGTCAGCGCTCAACGCCTTGATCGACGCCGCGCCACCCGGCACGAACACCGCATCGAAGATCACCGAAGGCATGCCTTCCATGGAAGCGTCCACCGGCAGGGCTTTGCCGTCGGCCGTCTTCACCGGTGCCGACGTCGGGCCGAGCAGCTTGGCGTGGGCACCTTCCGCTGCCAATGCCTTCTTCATGGCATCAATTGCCGCACCATCGACACCGTTCGCCGCAAGAATCGCCACTTTTCGGGTTTTGATGTTCTCTGGCAGCAGATTGGCCTGACTCAGCGCTGGCGAATGATCGAACGAAGTCTTGCGCACCTCGACCGTGCCTTTGCTTGGCGCCGGCAGCCCGAGGTTGGCCGCGACACGTTTGGCCAGTTCCAGGTCGATATTGGCGAGAATCTCATTCACCTGCCGTGCACGGATGAACTCGCGCTCAACCTTGCCCAGCTCGAAGCTGTAGGCGGCGATGATGTGTTCCTGCTCGTGCTTGCTCATGCTGTTGAAGAACAGTCGCGCCTGCGAGAAGTGATCGCTGAACGATTCGCTGCGCTGGCGGATCTTGGCGGCGTCGATGCGTTCCGGATAAGTCTCGAAACCACCGTCCTGCGCGGCTGGCGGGGTTTCTTTCGGCCAGCCGCCATCAATCGAGTTCGGCTCGTAGGACGCGCGCCCCTTGTCGATCACCGTGCGGTGTTGGGCATCGCGCTGGCCGTTGTGGAACGGTGCCACCGGGCGGTTGATCGGCAGCTCATGAAAGTTCGGCCCACCGAGTCGGCTGATTTGCGTGTCGGTGTAGGAAAACAGCCGGCCTTGCAGCAGCGGATCGTTGGAGAAGTCGATCCCCGGCACGATGTGGCCCGGGCAGAACGCGACCTGCTCGGTCTCGGCGAAGAAATTGTCCGGGTTACGGTTCAGGGTCATCTTGCCCAGCGGGGTGATCGGCACAATTTCTTCGGGGATCAGCTTGGTCGGGTCGAGGATGTCGAAATCGAAGTCGTGCTCGTTTTCCTCCTCAATGATCTGCACACCCAGCTCCCATTCCGGGTAGTCGCCCATCTCGATGGCTTCCCAGAGATCGCGACGGTGGTAGTCGGTGTCTTTACCGGCGAGCTTCTGCGCCTCGTCCCACACCAGCGAGCAGGTGCCGGCGGTCGGGCGCCAGTGGAATTTGACGAAGCGCGATTTGCCCTCGGCGTTGACCAGGCGGAAGGTGTGCACGCCAAAGCCCTGCATGCTGCGCAGGCTTTTCGGGATCGCCCGGTCGGACATCGCCCAGATCACCATGTGCGCCGATTCCGGCACCAGCGAAACGAAGTCCCAGAACGTATCGTGGGCCGAGCCGCCGGTCGGGATTTCATTGTGCGGTTCGGGTTTTACCGCATGGACGAAGTCGGGAAACTTGATCGCGTCCTGAATGAAAAACACCGGCATGTTGTTGCCGACCAGATCGAAGTTGCCCTCGTCGGTGAAGAACTTCACCGCGAAACCGCGTACGTCACGCACGGTATCGCCGGAACCGCGCGGCCCCTGCACCGTGGAAAAACGCACGAACACCGGGGTCTTTTTCCCCGGATCCTGCAGGAAGCCGGCCTTGGTCAGCGTCGAATGGTTCTCGTAGGCCTGAAAGAAACCATGGGCGCCAGTACCGCGCGCGTGAACGATGCGCTCCGGAATTCGCTCATGGTCAAAATGCGTGATCTTTTCCCGCATGATGAAGTCTTCCAGCAACGACGGCCCGCGTGGGCCGGCCTTGAGGGTGTTCTGGTTATCGGCGACCTTCACTCCCTGATTGGTGCGCAGGGCCTGGCCGGTCGCGTCGGAGCGAAACTTCTCCAGACTGTCGAGTTTGGCGTTGGTGTTGGCGCGATCCTTGGTATCGGTTCCGGCCAGTTGGCTTTTGTCGGTCGTAGGTTTCTTGCTGCTCATCAGACGTAAACTCCTCGGTTGACCCCGTTTCAACGGGGACTCTTGAGCGTTTCCGGGCACGGTTACCCAGGGTTTCAAGTCGCTTAACTAGTGACCAATGAGCAGGAATGGGCGTTCCTTTTTTATGACCTTTGATCTTGTTATTGCCAAATCGAAGGTTAATTGCGAAATAAATGCTAAGAACCTCTATACGGACAGGCTAAAATGCGCGCCCGGCTAACCGCTGATCCTTTTCTAACGCGCCCCACAAGGTTCGCTACGTGATCGAGTTTCAAAACGTCCACAAAACTTACCGCGTCGCCGGTAAGGACATCCCCGCCCTGCACCCGACCAGTCTTTCGATTGAAAACGGTCAGGTCTTCGGCCTGATTGGCCATTCCGGTGCGGGAAAAAGTACCCTGCTGCGTCTGATCAATCGCCTGGAAGACTCCAGCGGCGGCAAGATCATCGTCGACGGCGAAGAAGTCACCGCGCTGGACGCCAACGGCCTGCGGCGCTTCCGTCAGCAAGTCGGGATGATCTTCCAGCACTTCAACCTGCTCGCCTCCAAGACCGTGGCCGACAACGTCGCGCTGCCCCTGACCCTGGCGGGCGAGCTGTCGAGCAGCGAGATCAATCAGCGTGTCGCCGAGTTGCTGGCGCGGGTCGGTCTGTCCGATCACGCCAAGAAGTACCCGGCACAATTGTCCGGCGGTCAGAAACAACGCGTCGGCATCGCCCGCGCCCTGGCGACCAAGCCGAAGATCCTGCTGTGCGACGAGGCCACCAGTGCCCTCGATCCGCAGACCACCGCGTCGGTCCTGCAACTGCTGGCCGAGATCAACCGCGAACTGAAGCTGACCATCGTCCTGATCACCCACGAGATGGACGTGATCCGTCGCGTCTGCGATCAGGTGGCAGTGATGGACGCCGGGGTGATCGTCGAGCAAGGCTCGGTGGCCGATGTGTTCCTGCATCCGCAGCACCCGACCACCAAGCGTTTCGTCCAGGAAAGCGAGCAGATCGACGAAAGTGAACAGCGCGATGACTTCGCTCACGTGCCGGGTCGCATCGTACGTCTGACCTTCCAGGGCGAAGCAACCTACGCGCCGTTGCTCGGTACCGTTGCCCGGGAAACCGGGGTCGACTACAGCATCCTCGCCGGTCGCATCGACCGCATCAAAGACATTCCTTACGGGCAATTGACCCTCGCCGTCACCGGTGGCGACATGGAAGCGGCATTCGCCCGCTTCACCGCCGCTGACGTTCATATGGAGGTGCTGCGTTAATGGAAGCCCTGATGAGTTTCTTCACCAATATCGACTGGTACGAAATCTGGCTGGCCACCGGCGACACCATGCTGATGCTTGGCGGATCGCTGCTGTTCACCGTGTTGCTCGGCTTGCCGTTGGGCGTGTTGCTATTCCTCTGCAGTCCGCGTCAGTTGCTGGAAAGTCGTGGCCTCTACGCCTTCATGTCGCTGGCGGTGAATATCCTGCGCTCGCTGCCGTTCATCATTCTGCTGATCGTGATGATCCCGTTCACCGTGCTGATCACCGGCACTTCGCTGGGCGTGGCCGGTGCGATTCCACCGCTGGTGGTAGGTGCGACGCCGTTCTTCGCGCGTCTGGTGGAAACCGCGCTGCGTGAAGTCGATCGCGGCATCATCGAAGCCACCCAGTCGATGGGCGCGACCACTCGGCAAATCATCATGAACGCCTTGCTGCCGGAAGCCCGTCCAGGCATCTTCGCAGCGATTACGGTGACCGCGATTACCCTGGTGTCCTACACGGCGATGGCCGGTGTGGTCGGCGCCGGTGGTCTGGGTGACCTGGCGATCCGTTTCGGTTACCAGCGTTTCCAGACTGACGTGATGATCGTCACCGTGGTGTTGCTGCTGATTCTGGTACAAGTGCTGCAAATGGTCGGCGACCGACTGGTCGTGCATTTCTCGCGCAAATAACCGGTTTTTGTAAATCAAGAGATGAGCCGGCCATTCGCTGGCAGGCGCCACACGGGCGCCTTATAAGGAGTTAGCTGAATGAAAAAACTGATCGCTGCTTTCGCTGCCGTAGCCGCTTTTTCGGCCCACGCTGAAACCCTGACCGTTGCCGCCACTCCGGTGCCGCACGCGGAAATCCTCGAGTTCGTGAAGCCGGCCCTGGCCAAAGAAGGCGTGGAACTGAAGGTCAAGGTCTTCACCGACTACATCCAGCCGAACGTACAGGTTGCCGAAAAGCGCCTGGACGCCAACTTCTTCCAGCACCAGCCGTACCTCGATGAGTTCAACAAAGCCAAGGGCACCAACCTGGTGGCTGTGACCGGGGTGCACCTGGAGCCGCTGGGCGCCTACTCGAGCAAGATCAAGGATCTGAAAGACCTGCCAAGCGGCGCCAACGTGGTGATCCCGAACGACGCCACCAACGGCGGCCGTGCGCTGTTGCTGCTGGCCAAGGCTGGCCTGATCACCCTGAAGGATCCGACCAACATTCTGTCGACCCCGAAAGACATCGCGCAGAACCCGAAAGACCTGAAAATCCGTGAACTGGAAGCCGCGACCATCCCGCGCGTGCTGACCCAGGTCGATCTGGCGCTGATCAACACCAACTACGCGCTGGAAGCCAAGCTCGATCCGTCCAAGGACGCGCTGGCGAAGGAAGGCAACGACTCGCCGTACGTCAACATCCTGGTGTCCCGTGCCGACAACAAGGACAGCGATGCGATGCAGAAACTGGCTGCTGCCCTGCACAGCCCGGAAGTGAAGAAATTCATCACCGAGAAGTACAAAGGCGCGGTATTGCCGGCGTTCTGATTTAGATTGCTGCAAAAAAAAGGGGGCGCCATGAGCGCCCCCTTTTTTTTGCCTGAAACACCGTCCTTGTGGGAGCGGGCTTGCTCGCGAAAGCGGTGTGTCAGCCAACATTTCTTTATCTGACCCACTGCATTCGCGAGCAAGCCCGCTCCCACAGGGGATCTCTGTTGGTCTTACTTGCGGTTAAGCATCACCGGCAGTTGCGCCACCAGTTTGGCGTTGTTCAGCGGCGCACGGATGAAGCCGCGCTGCGTGCCGTCCGGGCCGATCACCGCCAGGTTGCCGCTGTGATCCACGGTGTAATTCGGCTTGCTGGTGTCCGCCGGAATGAACGGAATACTCACCGCATTCGCGACCTTCTGCAGCTCTTCGATCGATTTCGGCGTCAGGCCGACGAACTGTGGATCGAAGTATCCCAGGTACTGCTTCAACTGCTGCGGGGTGTCGCGGTTCGGGTCGACGCTGACCAGCACGATCTGCAGTTTATCCACAGCATCCTTGGGCAACTCGCTCTTGATCTGGCGCAGTTGGGCGAGGGTGGTCGGGCAGATGTCCGGGCAGAAGGTGTAGCCGAAAAACAGCAGGCTCCACTTGCCTTTCAACTCGTCGATGGCGACCGGCTGGCCGTCCTGATTGGTCATGGTCACGCCCGGCAACGTGCGGCTCTGCGGTAGCAGGATGATGCCGGCGTCGATCAGCGCGGTGGGGTCGCCCTGGCCCTTGCCACTCAGCACTTTGTTGACGGTAAGTCCCAGGATCAGCGCGATCACGGCGACGAGGATGAAGACGGTTTTCTGGGTTCGAGTCATAGGTTCAACAGTAAGTAGTGGTCTACGAGCAGGGCGATGAACAACAGGAACAAGTAATAAATAGAGTACTTGAAGGTGTTGATCGCCGCGTGCGGCCGAGTGCCACGGTACAGCACCACGGCCCATTGCAGAAACCTTGCGCCCAGCGCGAGGGCGCAGATCAGGTAGAGCACGCCGCTCATGTGAATCACGTACGGCAGCAGGCTCACCGCGAGCAGCGCGAAGGTGTACAGCAGAATATGCACCTTGGTGTAGTGCTCGCCGTGGGTCACCGGCAGCATCGGGATGTCGGCCTTGGCGTATTCCTCCTTGCGATGGATCGCCAGCGCCCAGAAGTGCGGCGGGGTCCAGGCGAAGATGATCAGCACCAGCAGCAACGGTTCGGCGCTGACATGGCCGGTGGCGGCGGTCCAGCCGAGCAGCGGAGGAGCGGCGCCGGCAAGACCGCCGATGACGATGTTCTGTGGCGTCGCACGTTTGAGGAAGCCGGTATAGATCACCGCGTAGCCGAGTAACGAAGCGAGGGTCAGCCACGCGGTCAGCGCATTGGTGAACGTCAGCAGCATCGCCTGCCCGAGCAGCGCCAGCACCAGCGCAAAGGTCAGCGCCGCTGCCGGCGAAACCCGGCCCTCGGCCAATGGCCGTTTGTGCGTGCGCGCCATCACCGCGTCGATACGCCGATCCACCACATGATTAACCGCCGCCGCGCCGCCGGCACACAACGCAATCCCCAGATTGCCGAACACCAGCACCGTCCACGGCACCCCGGCGCGGGTCGCGAGGAACATGCCGACCAGCGAGGTGATCAGCATCAGCACCACCACTTTCGGCTTGGTCAGCTCCAGATAGTCACGCCACAGCGCTTGCGCGGGACGTTCGCCGATCAGAAGCGCCATGGCGTTTCTCCTTTAATGGTGATGGGCGCCGCCACGTGTTTGCGCGGGCTGAGGCGCCAGCGGGCGAGCACCGGCTGTTTGACCCGAACCAGACTGGTGCGCGCGTGATAATTGACCAACACCATGGTCAGCAGCAGCGCTGCGCCACCGGCGTTGTGGGCCACGGCCACCGGCAGCGGCAGATGGAACAATACGTTGCTGATACCGAGGGTGATCTGTGCGCCGAGGGCGACCAACACCAGTCCGGCGAGTCGGGTCATGCCGACGGCTTTCAGTTGCCAGGCCAGACCGAGCAGGACGATCGTTACCAGCAGCGCGCCGATGCGGTGGGTCAGGTGAATCGCTGTGCGCGCATCGCTGTCGAGTTGGCCGCCGAGATAATTGGGGCCGATGTGTTGGGTCAGATGAAAGCCGTTGGCAAAGTCCGCTGGCGGCAGCCACTGGCCGTGGCAGGTCGGGAAGTCGATGCAGGCCACCGCCGCGTAGTTGGAGCTGACCCAGCCGCCGAGGGCAATCTGGCCGATCACCAGCAACAGCCCCGCCGTCGCCCAATACTGCAAGCGCTTGGGCACGGTCAGCGCCGGTAGCACGCCGGACAGGCGCAAGGTCAGCAGAAACAGCAGACTCAATGTCGCAAAGCCGCCGAGCAGATGCCCGGTGACCACTTGCGGCCAGAGCTTGAGCGTCACCGTCCACATGCCGAACGCCGCTTGGGCGAGCACCACCGCCAGCAGAAACAGTGGCAGCTTCAGCGGCTGCCCCGGATGCCGACGATTGACCCAGGCGCGCCCGGCCAGAATCGCAATCAGCAGGCCGAGAGTGCCGGCGAAGTAGCGGTGGATCATCTCGTTCCAGCCCTTGTGCGCCACCACCGGCGAGTCGGGGTAATGCAGCTCGGCATGGGCCAGTTGGGCTTCGCTTTTCGGCACGCTGATAAAACCGTAACAGCCCGGCCAGTCCGGACAGCCCAAGCCTGCGTGGGTCAGGCGGGTGTAGGCGCCGAGCAGCACGACGATCAGTGCCAGCAGGGTGGCAAACAACGCGAGGCGAAATCCAGGTTTGGCCATGACGATGCCCTTATCCGATGTTCGACAGTTTCAGCAGGTGGCGCAGGTCGTTGAGCAGATCCTTGCCTTTGACACTCGGGTCGTAGCGCAGCACCAGGTTGCCGTGGGGGTCGATGATCCACAGTTGCGGCGTGGCCTTGTCGCCGGTGGTCTTGCTGAACGCAGCGCTGTCCAGTGGATAGCGTTGCAGCTGCGGGTATTCGCGGGTCAGCTTGGCCTCGTAGTCGGCGCTCAACGGTTGCGCGGCGGCGAGGGCGTGGCTGGCGCGACCGGCGTCGCGACCGAGGCCGATCTGGATCTGCCGCGCGAGGTACACCAGTTGCTGACAGTCCACCGCGCAATCCTTCGGCGCGGTCACCAGCATCTGCCAGCGCTGTTCATCGGCTTGTACGCCGAGGTCGGCGCGGGTCTGGCCGTTGCCGATCAGTTCGCCGTGGTAGCTGCGACCTTCCGGTACCCAGAACTGCAGTTTGTACATGCCGGTCGCCAGCACCATCGGGCCGACCACGCCGAGCAGAATCAGCAGCAGCTGAATCCGCCCGCGGCGGCGGGTGGCCGGGGTTTTCGCCTCAGACATGCTGGGTGGATTCATGGCCGTTCCCATGGTGTTTCTCCTTTGCGTTGTGCAATCCAAGGTAGAGGTAGAGGCCGAGCAGGGCGGTGGCCATGGCGAACCACTGCACGGCGTATCCAAGGTGTTTTTCCGGGCCCATGGCGACAACCGGCCAGTCGGCCTCATAGCTGGCGGGGCCGGGTTCGGCACGAAGTTCGTAGGCGAAGCCGTCGCGTTCGAGGGTTTTCCACAGCTTGGCCGGCTCCACGGCGGTGATCGTTTGCGGCCAGGTGCTGCTGGCCGGGTCGGCGTGCAACTGAAAGGTCGCGCCGGGGGCGACGTAGACCCAGGCATCCAGGTTGACCGCGTCGGTGGGGGTAGCAAATTGCGGCGTCACCCGGCGATCCGGCCATGGCAGCCAGCCGCGATTGACCAGCAGCCACTGGCCGGTGGCCCGATCCTGAAACGGTTGCAGCAGCTCGATACCGACCTTGCCGTTGCGCTGGCGGTTGTCGAGCAGCAGGCTGTGGGCGCCATCGAACTGGCCGTACAGATGCACGCGGCGAAAGGCCGGGTCGGCGCTGTGCAGCAATTCGCTGCTGGCCATCGGATCAGCCGCGCGGCGCTCGGCGTAAGTGGCGAGCAGGGCGGTTTTCTCCGCCCCCCGGCCCAGTTGCCAGAAGCCCAGTGACACCAGCAGCGGCAACAGCAACGCCACCACCACGGTCGGTATCACGCCCGGCCGGAAGCGCTTCATGGCCGTGCCACAAAGTCAGTCGTCGCGATCGCTATACTCAACTGCATCGCCTGTCCCCCGGAGTCTTCCCATGCTCAAAGCAGCCATCGTCCTGCTGCTGATTGCCACGGTGATCAGCCTGTTCAGCGGCCTGTTTTTCCTGGTCAAGGACGACAGCAGTTCCAATCGCCTGGTGATCGCCTTGAGTGTTCGGGTGGCATTGGCCGCGGCCACCGTCGGCCTGATCGCCTGGGGCTTCTACAGCGGCCAACTGGTGTCGCACGCGCCTTGGTGATCAGCGCTCAGAGTACGTAAACGAAGACGAACAAGCCGATCCACACCACATCGACGAAGTGCCAGTACCAGCTCGCCGCCTCGAAGCCGAACTGATGCTCGGCATCGAAATGGCCCTTCATGATGCGCATCAGCATCACGAACAGAATGATCGTGCCGATGGTCACGTGGGCGCCGTGGAAACCGGTGAGCATGAAGAACGTCGCGCCGTAAATGCCCGAACCCAGCGTCAAACCCAGTTCGTGATAGGCGTGCATGTACTCCTCGGCCTGCAATGCGAGGAAGCCGCAGCCCAGCAGCACGGTGATCGCCAGCCAGATTTTCAGCGCACCGCGATGGCCTTTTTTCAAGGCGTGGTGGGCGATGGTGATGGTCACGCTGGAGCTGACCAGCAGAATCGTGTTGATCAGCGGCAGGCCCCACGGGCTGATGACTTCCTTGGGCGGCGGGAACAGTTTCGGGTCCGGGGTGTGCAGCAGCGGCCAGGTGAACTGGAAGTTCGGCCAGAGCATGTGCGCGATGCCTTTCGGGCCTTCACCACCCAGCGCCGGGCCGGAAATGTGCCGCACGTAGAACAGTGCGCCGAAGAAGGCGACGAAGAACATCACCTCGGAGAAGATGAACCAACTCATGCCCCAGCGGAACGAGCGGTCGAGCTGCGGGCTGTACAGCCCGGCGCGACTTTCCTTGATCACCGCCCCGAACCAGCCGAACAGCATGTACGCCAGCAGCAGCCCGCCGACGAAAAAGATGTATGGGCCGTGGGATTCCGGGCGCGCTGCCTTCAGATCGTTGAACCAGGTCGCCAGGCCGTACACGGTGGTAACCATGCCGATGGTGGCGACGATCGGCCATTTGCTCTGGGCCGGAACGTAATAGTGCTCATGAGTTGCCATTTATTGTTCTCCTTATCGGGCACGCTTAACCGCCAGTGTTTGCAGCCACCGGTGGATGACGGGCGGTGATATCGAACAGCGTGTAGGACAGCGTCAGGTGCTTCACGTCCTTGGGCATGTCGCGGTCAATGATGAAACGCATCGGCATCTCGATCTGCTGACCGGGCTGCAGCACCTGCTGGGTAAAGCAAAAGCATTCGGTCTTGTGGAAATACGCCGCCGCTTCGCTGGGCGCGATACTCGGCACGGCCTGGGCGCTCATCGGTTTGTCGGTGGGGTTGCGGGCGACGAAGATCATCTCGTTTACGCCGCCGGGATGGGTCACCAGTTCCTCACCCTTGGGGTAGAACTCCCACGGCATGTCGGCGTTGTTCATCGACAGAAACTGCACGCGCACCTGCCGCGAGTTATCCACCACCTGCTCACCCTCGTACTGCCCGGCGGTCTTGCCGTTGATGCCGAAGGCCTTGCACATCACGTCGTAGATCGGCACCAGGGCAAAACCGAAGACAAACATTGCCACCACCACGCCGAGCAGGCGGATGACCAGTTTTTTCAGCGAGATCGAGTCAGCCATGAGTCAAGCCTCCCTCGAAGGTGCGAGTGAGCCTTTGTGGCGAGGGAGCTTGCTCCCGCTGGGTTGCGCAGCAGCCCCAAAAGATTTTCTGGGCGCTGCGCACCCAAGCGGGAGCAAGCTCCCTCGCCACAGGGGATGTGTCAGCAGAGAAGCGTTTCATTTCACTTCCGGCGGCGTAGTAAAGGTGTGATACGGCGCCGGTGACGGCACGCTCCACTCCAGGCCTTCGGCGCCATCCCACGGTTTGGCCGGTGCCGGTTCGCCGCCACGGATGGTCTTGATCACGATGAACAGGAAGAAGATCTGCGTGGTTCCGAACATGAAAGCGCCGATCGACGAGACCATGTTGAAGTCGGCGAACTGCAGGTTGTAGTCCGGAATCCGTCGCGGCATCCCCGCCAGCCCGACGAAGTGCATCGGGAAGAAAGTCAGGTTCATGCCGACGAACGACAGCCAGAAGTGCAGCTTGCCGAGGGTTTCGTCGTACATGTGCCCGGTCCACTTCGGCAGCCAGTAATAGGCTGAGGCAAAGATCCCGAAGATCGCCCCCGGCACCAGCACGTAGTGGAAGTGCGCGACCACGAAGTAGGTGTCCTGGTACTGGAAGTCCGCCGGGGCAATGGCCAGCATCAGCCCGGAGAAACCGCCGATCGAGAACAGGATCACGAACGCCACGGCGAACAGCATCGGCGTTTCGAAGGTCAGCGAGCCTTGCCACATGGTGCTGGCCCAGTTGAACACTTTCACCCCGGTCGGCACGGCGATGAGCATGGTCGCGTACATGAAGAACAACTCGCCCACCAGCGGGATGCCGACCACGAACATGTGGTGCGCCCAGACGATGAATGACAGGAACGCGATGCTCGCCGTGGCGTAGACCATCGAGGTGTAGCCGAACAGCGGCTTGCGCGAGAAGGTCGGGATGATCTGGCTGACGGCGCCGAAGGCCGGCAGGATCATGATGTACACCTCGGGATGGCCGAAGAACCAGAACACGTGCTGGAACAGCACCGGGTCACCGCCACCGGCGGCACTGAAGAAACTGGTGCCGAAGTGGATGTCCATCAGCATCATCGTCACGCAACCGGCCAGCACCGGCATCACCGCGATCAGCAGGAACGCGGTGATCAGCCAGGTCCAGACGAACAGCGGCATTTTCATCAGGGTCATGCCGGGGGCGCGCAGGTTGAGGATGGTGGCGATCACGTTGATCGCGCCCATGATCGAACTGATCCCCATCAAGTGGATGGCGAAGATGAAGTAGGTGACGCTTTCCGGCGCGTAGGTGGTGGACAGCGGCGCGTAGAACGTCCAGCCGAAGTTCGGTCCGCCACCCGGCATGAACAGGGTCGAGACCAGCAGCAGAAACGCCGCCGGCAGCAGCCAGAAGCTGAAGTTGTTCATCCGTGGCAGGGCCATGTCCGGCGCGCCGATCATCAACGGGATCATCCAGTTGGCGAGGCCGACGAACGCCGGCATCACCGCCCCGAACACCATCACCAGGCCGTGCATGGTGGTCATCTGGTTGAAGAACGCCGGTTCGACGATCTGCAGCCCGGGCTGGAACAGTTCGGCGCGGATCACCATGGCGAACGAGCCACCGAGCAGGAACATGCAGAACGCAAACCACAGGTACAGCGTGCCGATATCCTTGTGGTTGGTGGTCAGCACCCAGCGCATCAGGCCTTTGGCGGGGCCGTGAGCGTGGTCGGCATGACCGTGGTCATCGATTACAGCGCTCATGGCCGGTCTCCTTTACGTGAGTGGACGGGGCTGGCCAGGGCGCGTTGCCCCGGCCGGTTCACGAAGTACGCGATAGACCGGCTCATTTGCTTTCCGCCTGTTTGAGCTCCAGCACTTCTTTTGGCGTGACCATGTCGCCCTTGTTGTTGCCCCAGGCGTTACGTTCGTAGGTCACGACCGCTGCGATATCGACTTCCGACAACTGCTTGCCGAACGCCGCCATGGCGGTGCCGGGCTTGCCAAAGTACACGCGGTGCAGGTGGTCGGCTTTCGGCCCGGTGGCAATCGGCGAGCCCTTGAGCGCCGGGAACATCGGCGGCAGACCCTGGCCCTCGGCCTGGTGACAGGCTACGCAGGTGGTGTGATAGATCTTGTCGCCGCGCTCTTTGAGTTCGTCGAGGGTCCATTCCTTGCTGGTCAGCTCTTTGAGCTGCGCGGCTTCGGCTTTGCGGTCGGCCAGCCATTTGTCGTAATCGGGCTTCTCTTTGACGTCGACCACGATCGGCATGAAGCCGTGATCCTTGCCGCACAATTCGGCGCACTGCCCGCGATAGATTCCGGGCTTGTCGATGCGGGTCCAGGCTTCGTTGACGAACCCGGGGATCGCATCGCGCTTGACCGCGAAGGCCGGCACCCACCACGAGTGGATCACGTCGGCGGAAGTCACAAGGAAGCGCACCTTGGCGCCGACCGGCAGCACCAGCGGCTTGTCGACTTCGAGCAGGTAGTGCTCGCCCTTGGCTTCCTTGTTGTGGATCTGTTCGGCGGGGGTGGCCAGGTTGCTGAAGAACTCGACATCCTGACCGAGGTATTTGTAGTGCCACTTCCACTGGTAACCGGTGATCTGGATATCGATATCCGGCTCACTGGTGTCGTACATGCGGATCAGGGTGGCGGTCGCCGGAACGGCCATCGCCACCAGGATCAGGAACGGCACGACGGTCCAGAGGATCTCGACGGTGGTACTTTCGTGGAATTTTGCGGCGACCTGCCCGGTCGAGCGGCGATGCACGATCATCGACCAGAACATGGCGCCGAAGACGATGATCCCGATCACCACACAGATCCAGAAAATGGTCATGTGCAGGTCGAATACTGCGTGACTGATTTCAGTCGCTCCAGGCGCCATATTCACAGTCCAGGCCGCATTGGCCGGGCTGAAAATCGACCACAACAGGAGGCCCATCCAGACGTGTGGATGTCGCATCATTGCGGGTTCCCCTTATCGTTCTTGTTATCCCGCCGGCTTTCGCCTGCGGCAAGGGAGCGGCTGCATCAGACTACGAACTTGAATCGCCGGGCCTTGCTGCGGGTGCAGTCGGGCGTCATCAGCTAACTCCATTCAATGGCGAGTATAGACAGCGGCGGAGAATTGCAACGCGATCGCGTAAATGATCTGAAACAGCCGGGACTTGCGCTCAAGGGCACGAATGGAGAAGGATGCAGACGAGTGGTGGCAAACCGATATAACGCAGGTGTATCAAGGATGAAATAATTATGACAAATGCGTCTTAGCATTTTTCGTAAGCCAGCTAAGTTATGTCTTCCCTATTTCATTGCCTTGTTTCCTGGAGTTTTCATGAACACCGCCGCATTGCGCGAGCAGATCCAAAAAGCCCGACAAACCGAAAATGAAACCGGACGCCTCAAGCGTCAGCTGGAAGCCAAGTTGCCTCATTTGCATTCCGCCATTCAGTTGCCGGACGCCAACCGCGAAGAAGCGTTGACGAAATTCGTCACCGCCTATATCGACGAAGTACCAGACATGCTGGACGCAGCCAATGAAGTTGCCAGGGAAGCGGGAATCGAGTCGCAGATCAAACCGGTGCTGAAAATCGCCGAGCAGTACTTCCTTCAGCCGCCGGTCGGCCTGGACAGCCTGTTGGACGAAGCCTATCTGGCGCACCGCTTTGTCGAAGAGGTCAACGACCTGTACATCAAGCACCTCGGCCAGCCACTGATCCCCTTGGACATGACGGTCGCCAACCTGATTGCTCACCAATTGCTCGGTGAGGAATTTGCCAATCAACTGGACGAAGTGGTGCATCACACCATCGACGAGATGCTCGACGACGATAGTTTTGCGCTGGAATCGGTAGAGGCCTACCGCGACAAACTGAGCAGCCCGGATACCGGTGCCGCGTGGAAGCGCTGGCCGTGCATGGGCCGCCGCCTGGGTGTGGGCCTGGAGCTGGATCAGCCAGCCGCCTGATTCAAAGCCCGGTACAAATCGCAATTGTGGGAGGGGGCTTGCTCCCGAAGGCGGTGGGTCAGTCAATATCAATATCGACTGATCCACCGCCTTCGGGAGCAAGCCCCCTCCCACAGGGTTTATTTGTATATAAGGGATTTAACCTGCCGCACCGATCCTGGTATTAGTCCGAACCCGTCCCTCCAACCGTCGCTTCAACCCGCGCGACTCGATCAACAGCTTCGACCCCTTCGCCGCATTCGCCCGGCCCCACTCTTCCAGCAACTCCAGACACGAATGGTCGATGTAGCTCAGGTTATTGAGCGGCACATGCACCGTCGTCCCCGCCGGAATGCTGCCCAGCACCTGAGTCAGCGCCGGCACCTTGAGAAAGGTCGCCGCACCGACCAGACGTAACTCCATCTCACCGTCCTGCGGCAGGTCGATCAGGCTGATCTTCAGGCGTGAAGCCTTGAAGGCCAGTTTCAACATCGTCAAACCGAAAC
This sequence comes from Pseudomonas sp. MWU16-30322, assembly GCF_020515535.1. Taxonomy (NCBI): domain Bacteria; kingdom Pseudomonadati; phylum Pseudomonadota; class Gammaproteobacteria; order Pseudomonadales; family Pseudomonadaceae; genus Pseudomonas; species Pseudomonas sp. MWU16-30322. The sequence goes on along the minus strand of NZ_JAIWYL010000007.1, from coordinate 33,807 downwards.
CGATCAACACACCGGTCAGCAGGTCGGTGAAGATGATCGCCAGCGCCGTGGCGGCGTAGGTGAACATCGGCATCCGCCCGTAACGGCCCAGGCCGCGAAACGCTTTCAAGTCCACCAGTTTGAACCCGGTGTACACCAGTACCCCCGCCAGACTCGCCACCGGAATGCTCTGCAGCACGCTCGACAGCAACAGCACGAATGCCAGCAGCCACAGACCATGGAAGATCGTCGAGTATCGGGTGGTCGCGCCGGCCTGCACGTTGGCCGAACTGCGCACGATTACCCCGGTCATCGGCAGCGCACCGACCAGACCGCAGAGCATGTTGCCGACACCTTGCGCTGACAGTTCACGGTCGAAATCCGAGCGCACGCCGTTGTGCATGCGATCCACCGCGGCGGCGGACAACAGCGTTTCGGCGCTGGCGATAAACGCCACGGCAAACGCAGCGATCAGCAGGGTCGGGTCGGCGAGGCTGAGCAGGTCCGCCGGTTTCAGCCAGTCGATGGCTTCGGCCAGATTCTCCGGCACCTCGACGCGTTTGACCTGCAGCGCCAGCAGCAGGCTGGCACCCGTGGCCAGACCGACACCGAGCAGCGCGCCGGGAATGAAGCGCAGCGAATGCGGGCGAAACTTCTCCCACAGCCACATCACCGCAATGGTCGCCAGCCCGAGCAACCCGGCCTGCCAGCCGAACGACGGCAAGGCCTGCGCCACCGCGCCGGGGAAGGCCGTGAGGTTATCCAGGCCGGACGGTTGTGGCTTGGCATCGAGCATCACGTGCACTTGTGAGAGCACGATCAACACGCCGATCCCCGCGAGCATGCCGTAGACCACCGCTGGTGCCGTGACCCGAAACCAGCAACCGAGCTTCAGGCGCCCGGCCACCAGTTGCAGGAAACCGGCGAGCAGCAGAATCGGCCCGAGCATCTCGATCCCATGCTGGCGCACCAGCTCGAATACCAGCACTGCCAGACCCGCCGCCGGCCCGCTGACCTGCAACGGCGAACCCGCCAGCCACCCGACCACCAAGCCACCGATAATCCCGGTGATCAGGCCTTTGGCTGGCGGCAACCCTGACGCAATCGCAATGCCCATGCACAGCGGCAGCGCGACCAGAAACACCACCACCGAAGCCAGCAGCTCCCGTGGCAGAACCGCTTTCAATTGAGCAGCACGCATGGTGACTCTCCCGAAGTTTTCTTCAGGCATGGCGAGGCCGGGCCGCTGAAACAGCGGCCGGCGTCAAACCACACAGATTTTTAGGAAGATTTAGAAGCGCGCTTTGGGCGTCGCCACCGGAATCGGATGGCTGCCGTCGAGCGGCAGGAAGCGTCCCTGATCCGCGTCGTAAGCTTTGATTTCGCTGGTTTCGATGTTGTAGACCCAGCCATGGATGAACAGTTGACCGTTCGCCATGCGTGAGGCTACCGAAGGATGGGTACGCAAGTGCTGCAGTTGGGCGATGACGTTCTCCTCGGTGAGGATCGGCATGCTTTCTTTTTCGTCGGTGCAGTTACAGTTTTCGTGCACCATGGTTTTTGCCACTTCGGCGTGGCGCAACCAGGCTTTGACCGTCGGCATTTTTTCCAGGCTGTCCGGGTTGAGTACCGCACGCATGGCGCCGCAATCGGAATGGCCGCAGATGATGATGTGCTGCACGCCCAGTGCCAGTACCGCGTATTCGATGGCGGTGGAAACGCCGCCGTTCATCTGGCCGTAAGGCGGCACGACGTTGCCGACGTTACGGGTCACGAACAGATCACCGGGGGAGCTCTGGGTGATCAGCTCGGGCACGATGCGCGAGTCGGCACAGGTGATGAACATTGCCCGTGGCGATTGCGCCGTGGCGAGTTTCTTGAAGAGTTCTTCCTGCTGGGGGAAGACCTCATGATGAAAATGCAAAAAGCCGTCAACGATCGTTCGCAGCGCTGCATCGGCGGATTCCGCCCCAGTGACGGCTTGCGCCGACGCAGCCAACGGCTGTTTATCCTTGTCACTCATGATTCATCCTCTTTGGCGGATTCGGGGAGTCGTTCCCGTGTATTCCGGTATGAAGCCAGTGGCTGTTTAAAACATCCGGGCCATCCCGACCCGTCAGTCACTCGATGAACAAGGTAGCCGCCGAAACTTAACTCAAACTGAATCAAGCGCTCTAAAACGTGTGTTCCAGATCACAAAAAACGTGACTGGCGTGTTTCGACGGAAGGATTCCAACCCATCAACCGTAGGCTAATTGTCGCTAAATCAATGACATCTGGCGACCCGGCGGACAGAAGGCAGTGCAATCGAGGTTGTAGCCTTCACGGTGGTTCAAACCGAGACGTTTAATGGCTTTGGCGAAACGCTGCGCAAGCAGGTCGGCGAACGGTCCCTCGCCGCGCATCCGTGCACCGAAACGGCTGTCGTAGAGCTCGCCGCCACGGCTCTGGCGGATCAGGCTCAGCACATGGGCGGCCCGCTGCGGATAGTGCGCCTGCAGCCATTCCTCGAACAGCGGCGCCACCTCCAGCGGCAGGCGCAACATCATGTAGGCGGCGCTTTGCGCGCCAGCGGCGTGGGCTTCGGCCAGCAGGCTTTCGATTTCGCTGTCGTTGATCATCGGAATCATTGGCGAACACAGCACCCCCACGGGAATGCCTGCTTCGCGCATCACCCGGATCGCTCGTAATCGGGCTTTGGGCGCGGCGGCGCGGGGTTCGAGGATGCGTTTGAGTTCGTCGTCCAGCGTGGTCAGGCTGATCATCACCGCCACCAGTCGTTGCTGCGCCAGTTCGGTGAGCAGGTCGAGGTCGCGCAGGATCAGCGAACCCTTGGTGACAATGGTCACCGGATGCCGGTAGCGCAGCAGCACTTCGAGGGTCTGCCGGGTGATCTTGTGCTCGCGTTCGATGGGCTGATACGGATCGGTGTTGGAACCCAGATTGATCGGCGCGCATTGATAGCCTTTTTTCCCAAGCTGCTCCTCCAGCACCTGGGCGGCGTTGGTCTTGGCGATCAGCCGGGTTTCGAAATCCAGCCCCGGCGACATGTCCCAATAGGCGTGGCTCGGTCGCGCATAGCAATAGATGCAACCGTGCTCGCAGCCGCGGTAGGGATTGATCGAGCGGTCGAACGGCAGGTCAGGCGAGGTGTTGCGGGTGATGATGGTTTTCGCGGTCTCGATCATCACCTCGGTGTTCTGCGTCTCGGGCACTTCCTGGTACCAGCCGTCGTCCTCGACCACCGAGCGATTCGGCGCAAAGCGGTTGTGCGGGTTGGTCGCGGTGCCGCGACCGCGAGGTGGCAATGGAGTAGACATGAAAACGCCCCGATACTGTATATGCACACAGTATCGGGGCGTAGCACATCTGACTAGTGCCGTCGGGCGATTGCTCAGTTGTTGTGTTGCGTCACCTGACCGAGGTCATCACCGGACGTGGTCTGCATATCATCCTTGCGCAGCGCGGCCACATCACTGGCCTTGACCGGTGCCCCTTTGTTGCCCCAGCTGCCACGAATGAAACTCACCACATCCGCCACTTCCTGATCCGACAACCGCCAGGCGTACGCCGGCATGGTGAAGGTCGATGGCGCGGTGTGTGTGGCCGGCAGGGTGCCGCCCTTGAGCACGATGTGGATCAGTGAGGTCGGGTCTTCCGATTGCAGCACCGGATTGCCCGCCAGCGCCGGGAACACTCGGGTGTAACCATGGCCGTCGGTACGGTGGCAGGCCGCGCAGTTGTCGATGTACACCGCCGCGCCGCGCTGGCTGTCGTCGCCGTTCCACAGGGCTTTGGCCGCTTTCTCGTCGTACTGGTGCGGCTGATCGTTTGGATCAACGGCCGGCAGCGACTTGAGGTAACGAGCAATTGCGGTCAGGTCGGCATCGGTCATGTACTGCATGCTGTGGGTGACCACATCGCTCATGCCGCCGAACACTGCGCTGCGGTCGCTGCGTCCGGTCTTGAGGAACTGCACCAGCTGCTCTTCGTTCCAGCTGCCCAGGCCATCCTTGTGATCACCGCGCAGACTCTTGGCGATCCAGCCTTCCAGCGGTGCACTGCCGGCGAGGAAGTTTTTGCCGTCGGTGGCGCTCAGGGATTTTTCTTGCATGGTCAGGGCCCGTGGCGTGTGGCAGGCGCCGCAATGGCCGAGGCCTTCGACCAGATAGGCGCCGCGATCGATCACCGGATCATCCGAGGTGGCCTTGTAGTCCTCGACCTTTGGCGCGAACAGCCAGCGCCAGCCCATCAGCGGCCAGCGCATGCTCAGCGGCCATGGAATGTCGCTGGCCTTGTTCTCTTGGGCCACCGGTTCGACGCCGTGCATGAAGTAAGCGTAAAGCGCTTGCATGTCGGTTTCGCTGACCCGGGCGTAGGACGGATAGGGCATTGCCGGGTACAACGTACTACCGTTTTTGGCGACGCCGTGGCGCACCGCTTTGTCGAAGTCCTCGAAGCTGTAGTCACCCAGACCGGTTTTGTCCGGGGTGATGTTGGTCGAGTAGATCGTGCCGATCGGCGTTTCCATCGGCAGGCCGCCGGCGAACGGTTTGCCGCCCTTGGCGGTGTGGCAGGCCACGCAGTCACCCGCGCGGGCGAGGTATTCGCCTTGTTTGATCAACGCTTGATCGACGTCGGCGGCGTGCACGGCAGCACTGCCGAGCAGGGCCAGGGTGGCGATAACGAGATTTTTCATGGTCATCGCTCCTTAAGCCTGAACCAGCGGGCCGGGGTTTTTCAGGTATTGCTCGCGAATCGCCTTGGCCGACCAGTAGGTCAACGCCGCCACCAGCCCGGTCGGGTTGTAACCCAAGCCCTGCGGGAACGCCGAAGCTCCCGGCACGAACACGTTGTGCACGTCCCAGCTCTGCAAGTAACGGTTCAGAGCACTCTTCTTCGGATCGGTGCCCATGATCGCGCCACCGTTGAGGTGGGTGGTCTGGTAGGCCGCGGTATTGAAGTGATCACCGACCTGCTTGCCGATCACCGCAATGGCTTTCGGGCCCATGGCTTGGGCGACCTTGCCCATTTTCTCGACCATGAAGCGGTTCATCTTGATGTCGTTTTCCTGCCAGTCGAAGGTCATGCGCAGCAGCGGCAAGCCGTAGGCATCGCGGTACACCGGATCCAGATCGAGGTAGTTGCCACGGTAGGACTGATGCGCGCCGTGGGCGTCCATCGACACCTGGTGGGTGTAGTAATCGGCGGTCGCGCGTTTCCACTGGCTGCCCCAGGCTGGGGTGCCGGGCGGGTTCGAGGTGCCGGCAATCGGACGGCTGCCCGCCTGGTTGACCCACATTGGCGAGCCGCCGACGAAGCCATGCGGACCGTGGTCGAAGTTGTCGGCGTTGAAATCGTCCAGCGCCACGCCGTTGCCGCCGGCGCCGATGAAGTTGTTGGTGTGGGTGTCCTTGTCGAAGAACGCCTTGATGGTCGCCATGTTCTGGTAGGCGAAGTTACGCCCGACCACGCCTTCGCCGCTGATCGGGTCGTACGGTTTGCCGATGCCCGAAAGCAACATCAGGCGCACGTTGTGCAGCTGGAAGGCGCCGAGGATCACCAGATCCGCCGGTTGCTCGATCTCGCGGCCCTGGCCGTCGATGTAAGTCACGCCGGTGGCTTTGGACTTGGTGCTGTCGAGATTGACCCGCAGCACATGGGCGTTGGCGCGCAGCTCGAAATTCGGCAGCGGACGCAGCGCCGGCAGAATGTTCACGTTCGGCGAAGCCTTGGAATACATGTAGCAAACGTAACCGCTGCAGAATCCGCAGAAGTTGCACGGGCCCATCTGCGCGCCGTAGGGATTGGTGTAAGGGCCTGAAGTATTCGCCGAAGGCAGGTTGTAGGGTTTGTAACCGACTTCTGTCGCCGCTTTGCCGAACAGTTGTGCGGAAACGGTGTTCTTCTGCGCTTCCAGCGGGAACGGATTGGAGCGATCCGGTGCGTACGGGTTACCGCCCTTGCCCTGACCGACCAGTTGGCCTTTTACAGTCCAGGCCTGGCCGGAGGTGCCGAAGACTTTTTCGGCGAAATCGAAGAACGGCTCCAGCTCTTCATAGCTGACGCCGAAGTCCTGGATGGTCATGTCCTTGGGGATGAAACTCTTGCCGTAGCGTTCTTCGTAATGGCTGCGCATGCGCAGTTCGATCGGATCGACACGAAAGTGCACGCCCGACCAGTGCAGACCGGCGCCGCCGACACCATTGCCCGGCAAGAACGCACCCAACTGGCGGTTCGGCAGGGCGATGTCGTTGACGCTGTGGCGGATGGTGACGGTTTCTTTCGAGATGTCCTGAAAGAGTTTTTTGCGCACGCTGTAGGTGAGTTCGTCGATCACCTGCGGATAGTTGCCGTCGGGATAGGTGTCCTGCATCGGCCCGCGTTCCAGCGCCAGCACGTTGAGCCCGGCTTCGGTCAGCTCCTTGGCCATGATCGCGCCAGTCCAGCCGAAACCGACGATCACTGCGTCGACCTTCTTCATTACCGTTGCCATGCTCAAGCCCTCTCGCCGCGAATCGAAACTGCCGGGAAGGGGTATTGCTCGTTGCGTTCCACCCAATCCATGAAATCGGCGCGGGCGCCGGGGAAGCCGATCATGGTCCAGCCGACCATGCCTTTATTGCCACCGTGGATCGGGTCGCAGAAGAACCCTTCCTTGGTGTTTTGCAGCAGCAGGCTGAAGAAAATCTTCGCGGGAACCGCCTCGAACTGCGGTTTTCCGGCTTCAAGTTGCTTGAGCAGATCGTCTCGGGTAGCGCTGTCTTGCTCGGCAAATGTTTTACCGTTGAGCGATTTTGCCCACTGATCCGTCGCGGCGATGCCCAGGCGATAGATCTCTTTTGGCACCAGTTTGCTCTGCCAGCCCATCTCCGGCGCGGCGTCGGCGTTGAACGGGCCTTGCATGTACCACAGGGCACCGGCGGCGTACGGGGTGTTCATCTGGCGGTCGATGTATTCCGGCACGCCGGCTTCCAGGGCGCCCGGGCCTTGCTCGTCGTTGGGGATCAATTGCGCCACGGCGGCGTTGATGAAGGCCCATTCCTCGGCGGTGAAATAGCTCGGCTGATAAGCACTGGCGTCCGCCTTGACCGGTGTGGCTGCTGGCGCCGCCGGGGTAGCCTCAGGCGCAGCTTGCAACACGCTGCTGCCCAGACCGGTACCGGCGAGGGTGACCACGGGAATCAGGGTCAGGGATTTGCGCAGGAACTCACGCCGGGGGTTGTCTCGATCTGCATCAGACATGGGGGTGCACCTCATCAGGCATTGATGGTTGTCCGTTTCTGCGAACGGCTTGAGCATTTTTTCGTCGCGGCGTGGCCCGGTGCTTGACCGGGAAAAGGGGGACGCCTGCAACATCGTGTGACAAATGGTAGCAGGCTACACATCGGGATGAACCGATTCAGCGGAAAAAGCCGCCATTTTTTATCTGGCGCTCAATGAAATCGTGCGGATTCACGATTCTTTGACAAGTGCCTCACAGGGCTTTGACTGAAGGACGTAGAAGCTGCGAGGCCTCTCATTGATGAATTCCGATACGGTCAGCCCAGCATGTCTCGAGTGCGCCTTTTTTCTGCTTTGTGTTTGTCGCTTGTTGCCCTGCTGCATTTGATGCCGGCCCAGGCTGACGCCTCTGCGCCGTCGCGCCCGCCGGAGTGGGCGCAGCCGGTGGAAGTGCAATACAACCTGTTCCAGATGTCGCCCACGCTCTACCGCAGTGCCTTGCCGGATGGCGGCGTGGTGCCGTTGTTGAAAAATCTGAAAGTGGTGACGGTGATCAACTTCCTGCCGGAAGCTGACAGCAATTGGTTGTCCGAGCCGGGTATCAATCAGGTGCAGTTGCCGTATCGCACCAACCACGTTGATGACAGCGATGTGCTCAAGACCCTGCGCGCGATTCAGGCTGCCGAAACCAATGGCCCGGTGCTGATGCATTGCAAGCATGGCTCTGACCGCACCGGCCTGATGGCGGCGATGTACCGGATTGTGGTGCAGGGCTGGAGCAAGGAAGACGCGTTGCGCGAAATGACCGAAGGTGGTTTTGGCGAAAGCGGTCACTTCAAAGATAGCGTGCGCTACGTGATGCAGGCTGATGTCGACAAACTGCGCACCGCGCTGGCCAACGGCGATTGCAGCACCAGTGCCTTTGCCACCTGCTCGATGAAGAGCTGGTTTCAGTCGGTCAACCTCAAGTAAGCCGCACCCTCCACGGCATTGCACCGTGGAGGGTCAATCGCCGGCTCAGTCTTCGGACTTTTTCTTCAGTTTCGGATTCGGGAAAAACTGCACGGCCTGGACCGTCTTGTCCGCCGCCGGCTTGAGCGCGCTGGTATTGACCCGCGTGCCCAACTCCTTGGGAACCGACAACCCCTGCTCGTTCAGCGTATCCGAGTAACCGCAGGCCACGCACTCGCGGTGCGGCACGCTGTCCTCGTTCCACATCATCAGTTTGTCCGGCTCGCTGCACGCCGGGCAGACCGCCCCGGCGATAAAGCGCTTCTTGGTAATCACAGGTGCCTCACTCATGCTGCTGCGTCCTCACTCAGGCCGCTATGGCGCAAGAGTGCGTCAATCGATGGCTCACGGCCACGGAAGTCGACGAACAGCACCATCGGCGCCTGCGAACCGCCGCGCGCCAGAATCGCTTCGCGGAAGGCGCGACCGGTCTCGGCGTTGAGCACGCCGTCTTCTTCGAACTTGGAGAAGGCATCGGCTGACAGCACTTCCGCCCACTTGTAGCTGTAGTAACCCGCCGCGTAACCGCCGGCGAAGATGTGCGCGAAGCTGTTGGGGAAGCGGTTGTACGCCGGTGGACGCATCACCGACACCTCGTCGCGCACGCCCTCCAGCACTTGCGCCACGCTGCGGCCGTCACCGTGGGTGGCGTGCAGTTCGAAGTCGAACAGCGAGAATTCCAGCTGACGCACCATCATCAACCCGGACTGGAAGTTCTTCGCCGCGAGCATTTTTTCCAGCAGGTCTTGCGGCAGTGGTTCGCCGGTTTCGTAGTGACCGGAGATCAGCGCCAGGCCTTCCGGCTCCCAGCACCAGTTTTCCATGAACTGGCTTGGCAGCTCGACCGCATCCCACGCCACGCCGTTGATTCCGGAGACACCGGCGTGATCGACACGGGTCAGCAGGTGATGCAGGCCATGGCCGAATTCATGGAACAGGGTGGTCACTTCATCGTGGGTCAGCAGCGCAGGCTTGCCGCTGTCGGCCGGGGTGAAGTTGCACACCAGGTTGGCCACCGGGCTTTGCAGCACGCCGTCGACGGTGCGGCGACGGTCGCGGGCGCCGTCCATCCACGCACCGCCGCGCTTGTTGGCGCGTGCATACAGGTCGAAGAAGAAGCGGCCGACATGCTGGCCGTTTTCCTTGATTTCGAACAGGCGCACGTCCGGGTGCCAGGTATCGAAGCCTTTCAGTTCAGCGATTTCGATGCCGTACAGGCGCTGGACGATGGCGAACAGACCGCCGAGGACTTTATCGATCGGGAAGTAGGCGCGCAGGGTTTCCTGAGCGACGCTGTAGCGTTGCTCGCGGAGTTTTTCCCCGTAGAAACCGCTGTCCCAGCTTTGCAGATCAGCGCAGCCCTGTTCGGCGGCGTACGCGCGCAGCTGCTGCAGATCCTGCGCGGCGAACGGCTTGCTGCGCTTGGCCAGGTCGCGCAGGAAGCTCAGCACCTGATCGCTGGACTCGGCCATTTTGGTCGCCAGGCTCAGCTCGGCGAAACTGGCGAAGCCCAAGAGTTTTGCCAGCTCCTGACGCAGGTCGAGGATCTCTTCCATCACCGGGCCGTTGTCGTTCTGACCGGCGTTCGGGCCTTGATCCGACGCACGGGTGCAGTAGGCGGTGTAGACTTCTTCACGCAGCGCGCGGTCCTGGGCGTAGGTCATCACCGCGTAGTAGCTCGGGAATTCCAGGGTGATCAGCCAGCCATCAAGGCCTTTGGCCTGTGCGGCGGCGGCCATTTGCGCCTTGGCCGAATCGGTCAGGCCGGCGAGGGCGGCTTCGTCGGTGACGTGCTTGGTCCAGGCTTGCGTGGCGTCGAGCAACTGGTTGGAGAAGCGGCTGCCCAGCTCGGACAGTTTGCTCTGCACTTCGGCGTAACGCTTCTGTTCGGCTTCCGGCAGGTCGATACCCGACAGACGGAAATCGCGCAGGGCGTGTTCCAGAATGGTTTTTTGCGCCACATCGAAACCGGCGGCTTCCGGGCTGTTGGCCAGCGCTTCATAAGCCTGGAACAGTTCGCGGTTCTGGCCCATCTCGGTGGAGTAGGCGCTCAGGGCTGGCAGGCACGACTCGTAGGCTTCGCGCAGTTCAGCGCTGTTGCACACGGCGTTGAGGTGGCTGACCGGGCTCCAGGCAGCGCCGAGACGATCATTGAGTTCGTCCATCGCCAGCACCAGGCCGGCCCACGTCGGATTCTGGCCCTGGGTCTTGAGAATTTCGGCGATAGCGGCGCGGTTGTCGGCCAGGATCGTTTCGATGGCTGGCAGCACGTGTTCGGCACGGATCGTGGAGAACGGCGGCAGGTCGTAGGACTGCAGAAGAGGGTTGTTCACGCTCACGGTTGGCACCTTGGCTGGAAGAAACATGCGCCCATCTTAATTACAATCGACACTCACCGCAGCTATCGGCGACAGAGAGAGAACTTATCGTGCCCGTTCGCAAGTACCAGAATCACACCCCGCAACTCGGCAAAGGCGCGTTTGTCGACGCCTCGGCGGTGGTGATCGGCGACGTCGAAATCGGCGAAGACAGCTCCGTGTGGCCGCTGACCGTGATCCGTGGCGACATGCACCGCATCCGCATCGGTGCGCGCACCAGCGTGCAGGACGGCTGCGTGCTGCACATCACCCACGCCGGCCCGTTCAACCCGGATGGTTTCCCGCTGCTGATCGGCGATGACGTGACCATCGCCCACAAGGTCATGCTGCATGGCTGCAGCGTCGGCAGCCGCGTGTTGATCGGCATGGGCAGCATCGTCATGGACGGCGCGGTGGTCGAGGATGATGTGATCATCGGCGCCGGCAGCCTGGTGCCGCCGGGCAAGCGCCTGCAAAGTGGCTTCCTCTACGTGGGGAGCCCGGTGAAGCAGATCCGCCCGCTGACCGACAAGGAACAAGCCTTCTTCACCTACAGCGCGGCGAACTACGTGAAGCTCAAGGACCTGCATCTGGCCGAAGGCTACGACCAGCTCTGAAACGACTTACACCTGCTCAGGATTTCTCATGCATTACCAGACCGTACTGTTCGACCTCGATGGCACCCTGACCGACCCGCGTGAAGGCATCACCCGTTCCATCCAGTTTGCCTTAAGCAAACTCGGCATCGACGAGCCGGACCTGACCAGGCTCGAACACTTCATCGGCCCGCCGCTGTTGCAGGCGTTCATGCAGTTCTATGGCTTCGACGAGGCCAAGGCCTGGCAAGCGGTGAATTTCTACCGCGAGCGCTTCAAGGTCACCGGCCTGTACGAAAACCGTGTGTTCGAGGGCGTCACGCCGCTGCTGGAAACCCTCAGCGGGCAAGGGCGACAGCTGTATATCGCGACCTCCAAACCTTGGGAGTTCGCCCGGGAAATCGCCCGGCACTTCGACTTCGCTAAACACTTCAAGGTGATCTACGGCAGTGAGCTGGATGGCACGCGAACCAATAAGGTCGAGCTGATTGCGCACCTGATCGCCGAAGAAGGGCTGGATCCGGCCAATACGCTGATGATCGGCGACCGCAAGCATGACCTGATCGGTGCGCGCAGCAACGGCGTGGATGCGGCGGCGGTGGGGTATGGGTTTGGCAGCTTTGAAGAGTTGAGTGCCGAGGCACCGGCTTATCACTTTGAAACACTGGCGGAGTTGCACCAGGCGTTTTTGCGGCGCTGATCAGTCAGTCTTCGCGAGTAAGCCCGCTCCCACAGAGTGAATGCATTTCAACTGTGGGAGCGGGCTTGCTCGCGAAGGGGCCGGTTCAGCCAATGCGCAATCAGGATTCGGCCAGCGCTCTAAGTGCCGCCTTACGCTCAGCCACCGGCCGCTCACCCAACCTCTCGACCTCAACATAAAACCGCACCCAATCCCCCCCGACCTGCCTGAACAACGCCGCAAACGCCGGCACCCACTGGTCATACAGCCCGAACGGCAACAACCGCGCATTATTCAACGGCGCATTGACCCAAGTGTCATAACGCTTGTCGCCGCCCCACTGGCTGTCGCGCATCACCCGGTAATCCTGGCGAAACCGCTCGAACTCCGCCGCTTTGCGCGCGCGCATCTGTTCGGCTGGCAACGGCTGCGTATAGAGCTTCTCCAGACGTGAACGGGTCTCGAGCACCAGTACGGTGAACTGGTCGCGCTGGGTGATCAACGAGCTGTTCTCCGGCGGCAAGCCGCGAAACGCGCGCCACTGGCGGGTGCCTTCCTGTTCGACGAAGGTGGCGTAAGACTCGTTGAACTCGGTGTCGTCTTTCACGTAGAAGCGCTGATGCGCCAGTTCGTGAAAGATCAGCGTGGCCACGCGTTCGTCGCCCCAGCCCATCATCGAATTGAGAATCGGGTCATTGAACCAGCCGAGCGTCGAGTAGGCCTCGACGCCGCCAATCGACACGTCCATGCCCTGCAGGCGCTGGATCGCCGCCTCGCCACGGGCCGCGCTCTGACTGTAATACCCACGGTAGGCCACGCACCCGGCAATCGGGAAGCAATGGCTCTGGGGCGTCAGGGAAAACTCCGGAGTGGCGAACACGTTCCACACCACATAGGGCCGGCCGATGTCGGCATATAGCCGATAGCTCTGGTTGTCCGGCAGGTGCAAGTGCTCGCTGGCGAAGACTCGGGCCTTTTGCGACTGGACCAGGTGCGCGCGCAATGTTGCGTCGCGGCTCTGGTCGGCAATTACCTTCGCCACCGGCTCACGCGCCCGCAGCAACTGCAACTGGCCGCCAGCCAACTGGCTGTAATAGCTGACGCTGGAACAACCGTTGAGCAACAAAAGCATCACACCCGGAAACAAAATCCGAAAAACGCGATCAAGTAACCCATGGCTTGGAAGCGGCCTGCTCAAAATAAAAATCCTTTGGAAAGTCTGCCCGCAAGACTATCCCGCCATTTGGAGCTTCGCTATGCGCATGTTGATGCTGACAGGAGGCCTGCTGACGCTGGCCGGTTGTGCCGGATTCGGAATGCCCGATCCTGACCCCTCGCAAGCCTGGATCGATCTCGATGCCCGGCAACAGGACACCGCGCTGCAAGCGCTGAAAGTCGATGACAAGGTGACCGTCGACAAACGTTATTTTGAAGTTGAGCCCGGCAGCCACCAATTGCAGGTGCGCTATCAATTCCCGGTCGAAGCCACCAACATCGGCCCCGATGCCGAACCGCTATGGCGCGACTGCCAGTTGAATGTGAAATTCAAGGACTTCAACGCCGGTCAGCGTTATCAGCTGCAAGCTGGCAGCATCGGTTTCCGACCATGGGCCAAGCTCTATGACGAGCAACACAATGTGGTCGGCCAGGGCACACCGGCAGGCTGTCAGCGCACTTGATCGGGGTTATGCTTAAGGTCTGAATCCTGAGACATCCATCATGCGCAAGTTGATGCTGTTGCTCGCGTTTGGCGTCATCGCCGGCTGCCAGACTCCATTACCACCGGTCGATCCACAAATGGCCTGGGTCGATTTCTCGACGCCGACCCCGGGCGGCAAATTGCTCATGGCCGAGCGCCTGGACAATCAACGCCTGAGCGACGGGCGTTTCTTCCAGGTCACCCCCGGCAGCCATGAGCTGCGGGTGCGTTACGACTTCGAAGTGTTTGGCGGCGGCGGCAGTCTGATGACCGGTCCTGTCGAGCGACTGTGCTATCTGTACATCCGCTACGACCATTTCGAGGCCGGGCAGCGTTACATGCTGGAGGGCCGTTCACTCGGCTTCACACCAAGCGCACGGTTGTACAACGCCAAGCGTGAGATCGTTGCCGAGGATCACGACATGGACTGCCTCAGCTGAGATGAGTCAGTTGCTGTTTTTCTGATAGATGATTGCTTTTCTGCCGTAATCGCATTTGCCAACGACCATCGCCGCGTCATGTTTGTCTGCCTCTTCCTTGCTCACAATTTCCAGTGTGTAGGAGGGCACGGCATTCGCCTGGATCTTGATTTCGATTTCTTTCTTGAGTTCTTCGCAGTCTTTGGGTGCGGCGAGAACCGAGGTGGCCAGTGCACTGCAGAGGATCGCCAAGCCAATACGTTTCATTTTGAAGCTCCCTGGGGCAGCGCGCACGGGCGTGCGCTGAACCTGCTGTCACTTATTCGACCATATTTTTGCAGCGCGGGTTCTGACTTCGCTCACATCTTCAGAGACTGTGGTGCTATTCAGATCGCCTTCGCGAGCAAGCCCTCTCCCACATTCGAATGCATTTCAAAGGTGGGAGCGGGCTTGCTCGCGAATAGGTCAGTCAGCGCTGACTCAGCTGACCAGCGAAGCCTCAAGGGTAATCTTCGCATTCAACACCTTGGACACCGGGCACCCTTCCTTGGCCTTGTTGCTCAGCTCTTCAAACTGCGCCTGAGTAGCGCCCGGGATTTTCGCCTTGAGGATCAGTTTGATCGCGGTGATGGCAAAGCCACCTTCGACCTGATCCAAGGTGACTTCAGCCTGGGTGTCGATGCTCTCGGCCTTCAGGCCCGCATCACCGAGAATCATCGAGAACGCCATGGAAAAACAGCCGGCATGCGCCGCGCCGATCAGTTCTTCCGGGTTGGTACCCTTGCCGCCCTCGAAGCGGGCCTTGAAGCCATACGGCGCTTCTCTGAGGACGCCAGTCTCGGTAGAGATCGAGCCGATGCCGGTTTTCAGATCGCCTGCCCAATGCGCGGATGCTTTCTTCACGATAGCCATGTCTGCCTCCTCAAGATCTGGCGCGGAACGCCGCGCCGTCGTGGTTTTTGCTTGCAAGGCTTCTGAGGATAGACGCCGGGACAAAGTTCAGCCCGAGTGAATCGTTGACTTTTTTAGTAGGATTTTTCCCTCAGCTATTGAAACTCGGGTATATGCCCTCATTGCACAGAACACGCTTATGAATTCGGCAGGTTTTCGTTCGCAAGAAAAAACCTGCAGACCACTCGGAGACGCAGGTTTATGAAGCAACTGTCCGATGTAAAGTTTTCCACCCTCGATCTGGTGCCCGTGCGCGAGAACGGCAGCCCGGCGCAATCGCTGCGCAATTCGCTTGATCTGGCGCAGCATGTCGAGAAATTCGGCTATACGCGCTTCTGGGTCGCCGAACACCACAACATGGACGGTATCGCCAGCTCCGCCACCTCGGTGCTGCTGGGGTATCTGGCCGGCGGCACCTCGACAATTCGTGTCGGCTCCGGCGGGGTGATGCTGCCCAACCACGCGCCGCTGGTGATCGCCGAGCAGTTCGGCACTCTCGAAAGCCTGTATCCGGGACGCATCGATCTGGGTCTGGGCCGCGCGCCCGGCTCCGACCAGATGACCGCCCGCGCCCTGCGTCGTGAGCGCTCCGGCAGTGCCGATGACTTCCCGGAAGACGTCGCCGAGCTGGCGCGCTTCCTCGGCCCGCGCACTCCGGATCAACGGGTGATCGCCATGCCCGGCACCGGCACCAACGTGCCGATCTGGTTGCTCGGTTCCAGCCTGTTCAGCGCGCAACTGGCCGGTGAGCGCGGTTTGCCTTATGCCTTCGCCTCGCACTTCGCCCCGCGTTTCATGCACGAGGCGATTCGCGTCTATCGCAACCACTTCAAGCCGTCGGCGGTACTCGACAAACCTTATGTGATGCTCGGTGCGCCGCTGGTGGCGGCGGATACCGATGAGCAGGCCGACTACCTGGCGACCTCGGTGTACCAGCGCATTCTCGCGTTGATGCGCGGGCAAAGTCTGGTGCAGCGCCCGCCGGTCAAGAGCATGGATGGCCTGTGGCTACCCCATGAGCGTGAAGCAGTGGGCGATTTCCTTGGTCTGGCGATGGTCGGCAGCCCGCAGAAAATCCGCGCGAAGCTGGAGGTACTGGTCGAGCAGACGCAGGCTGATGAGCTGATTTTCACCTGCGACCTGTATGAGCATGCCGATCGCCTGCATTCCTATGAGTTGCTGGCCCAAGTCATGAAGGGTTGACTCTGGAATACGGCCCTTGTGGGAGCGGGCTTGCTCGCGAAGACGGAGTGTCAGACACCTTGGATGTCGGCTGACATAACGCTTTCGCGAGCAAGCCCGCTCCCACATTGGGAATGTGTTGCCCACAAAAAAGCCGACGCCTTCGCGTCGGCTTTTGCATTTCAAGTCAAGTGCGATCAACCGCGTTTGTAGACGATTAATTTACTGCCACCTTCGCAGGTGCCGACGGTTTGGCCATTGGCACCGGTATTGCCGGCCTTGTCGACAATCTGCAGCGCGTAACCATGTACGCCTTTGGCTTCCAGCTTGTCCTTGATTTCCTTCTCCAGCTGATCACACGGCTTGCCAGCAGCAAACGCGCCACCCGCAAGGCTCAACAAACCTACTGCCAATATGAACTTCTTCATCGGTCGCACTCCCTGGTCGGATTAAAAGAGGCGGGCACCGGCGGTGCCGATGCGCTCACCTTGTAGCGCTTTGCCATTCCTATGGCACTCGGCCAGCGCGCAAGTTCAGAAGCGTAGCCCAAACTCAGCTGCTGGCAATGCGGAAGCCGACTTTGAGTGTTACCTGGAAATGCGCCGCCTTGCCGTCCTTGATGTGGCCACGGGTATCGACCACTTCAAACCATTCCAGATGCTTGATGCTCTTGTTGGCTTCGGCCAGCGCGTTGTTGATGGCGTCTTCGATGCTGCTGGTGGACGAGCCGACCAGCTCGACTTTCTTGTACGTGTGATGGTCACTCATGGCGATCTCCTGGATGTGTGGATTTGAGACTAGCAGTGAATCTGCACTGATGATTTCGGCGGCTCGATGCAAGTGAAGTTCAGATTTTCTGCACTTTCTCAAACCGCTGAAGTCCCAAACAACACACGCCACTCATCACCAATGCAGGAGAGCCACCATGGCCAACACCTCTTTACGTAAAGCCTCGTTGCAAAGCATGGAAGCCGAGATCGAGAGTCTGCTCAAATCGTTGGAAAGCTTGAAAGACGACGCTTCGGACGAGTCGCGCAAGACCCTCAAGGCGCTCAAGAGCAACGCTGAAAGCGCGCTGAAACATTCGCGCAGCCTGCTCAGCGATGCCTATGAAGAAGTCAAAGTGAAAACCCGCGAGACCGGCATCGCTACCCGCGATTACGCTCAGGAACATCCTTGGACCACCGCCGGTGTGGCGGTCGGTGCAATCGGTCTGCTGGCCGCCTACTTGCTGTTCAAGCGCGGCGAGTGATCTGACTGGCGCAGCTCATTCTTGAGCCACTGCGCCAGTTGCCGGGCGCGCCCGTCTGCGGCGCGCTTGGGTAGCCACAACGCCAGTTGCGCCGGGGTTTCGCAAAAGCCCCACGGCGCAACCAGGCGACCGGCCTTCAAGTCCTCGGCCACCAGCGGCTCTGGCGCGATTGCCACGCCGAGTCCGGCCACTGCGGCTTCCAGCAGATAATACAAATGCTCAAAACCTTGCCCCCACTTCAACGCCTTGGCGTCGAGGTGATTTTGCTGTGCCCAGCTCGGCCAGGCTTGCGGGCGGGACGTGGTGTGCAGCAGCGGTTCGCTGAGCAAGGCTGATGCCGGCGCGGTTTGCAGGCGCTGATAACCGCTGAACAGCGGGCTCATCACCGGCCCGATGCGTTCCGCCGCCAGCTCGTACACCTGCATGTCGGCCGGCCATGGCGGCTCGGCGAACAGCAGCAAGGCATCGAGTCCGGGGCGCCGCGGGTCGAGATCGCCTTCACCGGCCGACAGATGCAGACGCAAGTCCGGCAAGTCCGCGTTGAGTCGTCCCAGGCGTGGAATAAACCAGCGCGCCAACAGACTGCCGGAGCAGCCGAGTACGAACGGCGCATCAGCGGTGCTCTGCGTCAGCTCGGCGCAGACGCTGCGCAAGCGATCAAAGGCCTCACCGCTGGCGTCCCGCAGACGCACTCCGGCATCTGTGAGTTTAAGGCCACGGCCGTCCTTGACGAACAAGCTGACGCCGAGGTGCTCCTCCAGCACCTTGAGCTGACGGCTAACCGCGCCGTGGGTGACGTGCAGCTGTTCGGCCGCCTGACTGACGCTGCTCAGTCGGGCGGTGGCTTCGAACGCGCGCAAGGCGTTCAGCGGGGGAAGGTCGTGGCTCATGGTATCTGTGAGTTTTCCTGACAGGTTGCGGCGATCTTATCGGTTTTCAGCCTGGAAGGTCAGGGGTAGAGTGGACGCCATTGTCTTCTTACCCGAATTCACCTGGAGCACATCATGACCCAGACTTCGAACACCTCCAACCTGCGTAGCGGCCCGGACGATAACGGCCTGTTTGGCGCGTTCGGCGGCCGCTACGTGGCGGAAACCCTGATGCCGTTGATCCTCGATCTGGCCCGTGAATACGAAACGGCCAAGGAAGATCCGGCGTTCAAAGAAGAACTGGCCTATTTCCAGCGTGACTACGTCGGACGTCCGAGCCCGCTGTACTTCGCCGAGCGTCTGACCGAGTTCTGCGGCGGCGCGAAGATCTACCTCAAACGCGAAGAGCTGAACCACACCGGCGCGCACAAGATCAACAACTGCATCGGCCAGATCCTGCTGGCGCGGCGCATGGGCAAGAAACGCATCATCGCCGAGACCGGCGCTGGCATGCACGGCGTGGCGACGGCCACCGTGGCCGCACGTTTCGGTCTGGACTGCGTGATCTACATGGGCACCACTGACATCGAGCGTCAGCAGGCCAACGTGTTCCGCATGAAGCTGCTGGGCGCCGAGGTGATCCCGGTAGTGGCCGGCACCGGCACCCTGAAAGACGCGATGAACGAAGCGCTGCGTGACTGGGTGACCAACGTCGACAGCACCTTCTACCTGATCGGCACCGTGGCCGGCCCGCACCCGTATCCCGCCATGGTGCGCGACTTCCAGGCGGTGATCGGCAAGGAAACCCGCGAGCAGCTGCAAGCTAAGGAAGGTCGTCTGCCGGATAGCCTGGTGGCGTGCATCGGCGGCGGTTCCAACGCCATGGGCCTGTTCCACCCGTTCCTCGATGATCAGAGCGTCGAAATCATCGGCGTCGAAGCGGCCGGTTACGGCATCGAAACCGGCAAGCACGCGGCCAGCCTCAACGGCGGCGTACCGGGTGTGCTGCACGGCAACCGCACGTTCCTGCTGCAAGACGACGATGGCCAGATCATCGACGCCCACTCGATTTCCGCCGGCCTCGACTACCCGGGCATCGGCCCCGAGCATGCCTGGTTGCATGACATCGGCCGCGTCCAGTACACCTCGGTGACCGACGACGAAGCCCTCGCTGCGTTCCACCAGTGCTGCCGCCTCGAAGGCATCATCCCGGCGCTGGAAAGCGCTCATGCGTTGGCTGAAGTGTTCAAACGCGCACCGAAACTGCCGAAGGATCACCTGATGGTGGTCAACCTCTCCGGCCGTGGCGACAAAGACATGCAGACCGTCATGCATCACATGGAACAGTCGAAGCAGGAGAAACACTGATGAGCCGCCTGCAAACCCGTTTTGCCGATCTCAAAGAACAGAATCGCGCCGCGCTGGTGACCTTCGTCACCGCCGGTGATCCGGACTACGACACTTCGCTGGCGATCCTCAAAGGTCTGCCGGGCGCTGGCGCCGACGTGATCGAGCTGGGCATGCCGTTCACCGACCCGATGGCCGACGGCCCGGCGATTCAACTGGCCAACATCCGTGCGTTGGGTGCCAAGCAGAATCTGGCGAAAACCCTGCAAATGGTTCGCGAATTCCGCGACGGCAACAGCGACACACCGCTGGTGCTGATGGGCTACTTCAACCCGATCCACATGTATGGCGTTGAACGTTTCATCGCTGACGCCAAGGAAGCGGGCGTCGACGGTCTGATCGTGGTTGACATGCCGCCAGAGCACAACAATGAACTGTGCGATCCGGCGCAGGCTGCGGGCCTGGACTTCATCCGCCTGACCACGCCGACCACCGACGATGCGCGTCTGCCGAAGGTGCTCAATGGCAGCTCGGGCTTCGTTTACTACGTGTCGGTGGCCGGTGTGACCGGTGCCGGTGCGGCAACCCTGGAACACGTCGAGGAAGCGGTGACTCGTCTGCGTCGACACACTGACCTGCCGATCAGCATCGGTTTCGGTATCCGGACTCCGGAGCAGGCGGCGTCCATCGCTCGTTTGGCCGACGGTGTGGTGGTGGGTTCGGCACTGATCGATCATATCGCCAATGCGACCACGCCGGCCCAGGCTGTCGATGGTGTGCTGGGTCTGTGCAAGGCGCTGTCCGAAGGCGTGCGTCAGGCCCGCGTCAGCTGAAAGTAAAGTTCCTGATACAGAGGAATTAGCGTCTCGCTGCGCAACCTAATGAGCAAGACCGAGGGATTCAGAACCACGTTCTGAATCCCTTTTTGCTGTTAGTGCAGTGAGGAAAAACCCCCATGAAAATGCCGAAACGTCTGATTGCCAGTCTGGGCGTGCTGATGATCAGCGCGACACCGCTGCTCGCCAGCGCCGATCAGCGTGACGATTATGGCCACGGCGGCCCGCAACCGGGCCATTACGAGAACCACGGTGACGATCACCGTGGCCCGCAAAACGACCACCGTGGCGGTCCGCCGCGCGATTTTGGTCCAGTGCGCCAGACCATTCGCGACAACCACGGCTACTTCGTGCGCGGTGCACCGCCACCGCCGGGCATTCGTCTGGAGCGCGGCCGGCCGTTGCCGCACGGTTACTACGGCGAGCGGCTGGACGGGCGGGCGCTGAGCCGTCTGCCGGTGTATCCGGGTTATGAGTGGCGCCGTGCCGGCGGTGACATTGTGCTGATCGCGGTAGGTACCGGGATCGTCTACGAAATTCTGGACGGTGTTTTGAACTGATCGACAGATCCTAAAAAGATCGCAGCCCTACGGCTGCGATCTTTTTTTCAGGGCAGCTCAAGTCCGCCGGATGCCTTGTGCAATTTGCGCAAATGCTCGCCAACCTGCTTCACGTTGGCCTCGCAGGCCGCAATTTCCGCAGCGCGCTTGGGCTCCAGCAGTGCTCGTACTTCTTTGTCCAGGTCGCCGCTCAGCGCCAGCAGTTGTTTCTGGCGCTGGCTGCTTTCAGCTTCCAGACGACCGAATTCGCTTGGCTGCGGCAGGCCGTAGCCATGGGAGTCGAGCAACTCCGCCGGACGGCTGAGGAAGCCGCTGTTGGCAAGAATCTCCTGCAAGGTCGCGTTGGCTTTGTCCATGCCGCCGTTTTCCAGCTCCCGAGCGCCAAGGTAGCGCTGCTTGACCTCATCCTGGGCCAGCAATAACTGGCGACGGTAGCTCGCCTGTTCCAGCAGCAACAACGCGGCACTGGTGCGCAGGTCTGCACGCTCGAACCACTGACGACGTTCTTCGGCGGCAAGTGAGAGCCACTCTTCGACGCTGGTCTGTTTGATCGGCAACTGCTTCTTCAACACATCGAACATCGCCTGATAGCGATCACGGAACGAGTCGAATCGGTAGCCCAGCCGCAAGGCCTCTTTTGGATCGTCCAGCACGCTGGTGTCGGCCAGGCCACGGCCTTTGAGCACTTCGAGCAAACCGTTGGGCATGATGCTGTCCAGACCGACGAGTTGCTTGTTGTTGCTGCCGCTGCGCAGCAGTTTCAGGCTTTCCACGGCGCAGTTGTTGGACAGGAAGAAGTAGTTGCCGTCGTAGCTCCAATGCATCTCGGCGGCGTGTTCGACCACCTCTTCAATCTCGGTACGCGACAGGTTCAGCGGCACCGAAGCGAGACTGCGCATTTCGGTTTTGGTGTACTCGTCGATCACTTGCGCCAGTGGCAGTACGAACAGCCGTGATGGGTACTTGCCGACCAGTCCGTCCCAGCTCGACAGCTGCACATCACCGACGAAAGCGCGGTAGGACAGTACCAGATGTTGATCCAGATCGAGCCGGCAATCCGGACCCCGTGGTCGGCCGGGTGCACAGATCACCAGGCGCAACATGCTGTGGCCCCAGCGGCTGACCCAGTTCTGGTTGGCCTCCGCCAGCAGGTAGTCGACGGCGTAAACCCGTTCCGGATCGACCTGGCCCAGCGGCTGTTTGGCAAAGTCGTTACCGGCGTTGAGAAAGGCAAAGGTCTTGCTGCAGGTGTCCTTGGCGGGCGGGGTCCAGCCAAAGCGTTCCTGGTAGTAGCGATAGAGCGCCGGACGCCGACAGGCGTAGCTCGGGTCGAGGAGGAAATACTCCATGTTGACCGCGACGAACTCCTTGGGGCTGGAGATCTCGTAAAGGTCCGGGCTGCGGGCGATCTGCCGGTTGTGCTGTTCGCGTTCGCCGCGGCGCCCGACGTATTGCTGCCAGCCGGCGAGGTCGAGCAGGCGTGGGTCATCGCTGAGGGTGAAGCGGCGACCGTTCTGGCCGCGGCATTCATCGGGAATGCCGATCAGGCCCGCGCTGTTGCTGCGCCGAGTGCAGCGCTGGATCAGCGTGCGTTCGGCGGCGGGCCACAGGCGGGCGCGGTCATAAATGTGGGTGAGTTCGTGCAGCACGGTTGCCAGCAGTTCCTGGCGCACGGTGCCGTGGGGGCGGTTGGTTTTCTCTTTGGCCGCGCTACCGTCGGTGAGGCCGGCGAGCAGTTTGCGGTTCAGATCGAGTTCGGAGACCAGCGCCGCTTCGCCATAGGCGTTGTCGGGCATTTCGTCGGTCCAGCCGACATCGATGCGCCGGTCCAGTTGCTCGATGAAGCGCGGCGGCAATTTCTGCATCGCTTCATCGAGCAGCGCCTGGCTGGCCTGTTGTTCGGCAGGGCTCAGGCCGTCGGTCTTGAGCCGCAATTGCAGGCTGGCGTGGGCGCTGTTGCCCAAGAGCAACAACGCGCTGGCCAGCAGCCAGGCGCTCAGTGACTTCACAGGGCGAGAATGGCTTCGGCCAATACCTGGTCGCTGGCGTCGCGGGCTTCCGGCACGCGGCTGCGCAAGGTATTGAAGGCCGCTTCGAGGTTGGCGCCACGAATGTCGCCATTGCTGGCGACGAAGCTGGCGGCATCGTCGTGGGCTTCACGGATGATTTTCGAGTCGCGAATCGAGGTGGTGGTGTCTGAGGTGAAATCAACGGTGCGCTGGGAGGCGCGAACGATGATGTTACTGGTGGCTACCAGGGTGTGCGCCTGGGCCACATCGGCCAACAACAACAGGCCAAGGGCGGCAGCAATCAGCGGGCTACGCATGGAACGACTCCGGAGGGGCAATGTTAACGAGGGATCAGGATAGCTATTGGACGAGAATTGCCTGCGCCAGTTCAAGGTCGCCAGCATGAAGTTTTGGTCGGCTCTTGCGTAGGTAATGCAGTGCGGATTCGAGCTGCGCGCCTCGCAATTCACCGTCACTGGCAACAAACGCAGCCGCATCATCGTGAGCAGCGATGATCAGTTTACGGTCGAACGGCGCGGAAGACACCATGCCGGTCGCCCAAAGGCTGACAACGGTGTTTTGCGTGGAGACATCAAAGGCATCGACCGACGTCGCCCAGCAGGCGCTGATCAGGACAGAAGGGAAAAGCAGTTTGAGTAAACGCATGGGGCTCGATAACTGTTAACGAGCCCCAAGGCTAGCGCAAACGCCCGGGCCAGAGCCAGCGGCGAAACATCGGGACACGACTGGCGTGTCCCTTCAAGCAATGCAGGATCAGATCGCCAGGATGGCTTGCGCCAGCTGAGCATCAGTCGCGTTCAATTGCGGTGCCTGATGGCGAATAAGGTCAAGAGCGCTTTCCAGTTTCACGCCGCGGATCTGGCCTTCGCTGGCGACGAAGCTGGCAGCGTCGTCCCGAGCGGCGATTACAACCTTGTTGTCGCGCAGGGACGAGGTGGCATCGGAGGTGGCGTCGGAAGAGGACTTCAATGCGCCAACCAATGCGTCGGTGGTCACGATGAAGCTGGATGCGCTGGCATTGGCAGCCACGGCCAGCAAGGCGGCAGCGCTGAGCAGGCGAAGACGGGACATGGTGGATCTCCTGAAAGTAAACCGTATAGAGAGGTGGCTTGTGTCTGATGAGTCAGACGCGGGTTACAGAAGATTCGCCACGTTCTGGCGGCGATATTAGGCCTGCGCGCCGGGTTCGCACAGTGGGCAAAATGCTAGCGCCAGAAGGGTTTCTTCAGTTCATTCAGTCGATCGGCGTGGCTTAAGCCCAGATCCGCCAGATCGCGGTTATCCAGTTGAGCCAGCAAGCGCCGCGTCCTGGCGCGCTCCAGCCTTTGCCACAGGCTTCGAAACAGGCGCCGCAGCGGGTACGGGTTACGGAGAGGTTGAGCCGAAATTTCCGAAACATCCTGTAAGTCTTTCATGGCGTTTCCCTTAAGCCGAGATGGGTTAAGGACATGCTGCGCCCGATGCAGTTTGGCAGGCAGATACACCAATGAAAAATTGTACTGGTTCAGATGTTGATTGTTGGAAACTGTACTTGTACTTCCAATCACAAGCTGTACGGGCGTTTTCGAACCCTGAAACGACAAGACCCGTCGCGGTTTCCCGCGACGGGTCTTGTGTGTTCGATTCGGGTTGCTGGCGGTGGGTCTAACGACCAGAGCCAGCGACGCTACTTAGCGCCAGAACGGCTTGCTCAGCTCTTCGTAGCGTTGTGCTTCGCTGATACCGGCGTCAGCCAGCAGACGCGAATCCAGACGAGCCAGTTGGTGGCGGCTGGAGATGCGGCGCTGCCACAACATCAGGTTGGCGATAACGCGCAGAGGCAGGGAAGCCTGGGTTTTTGCAGCTTTGTCTTCGAAGAACAGTTCGGAACTGAGTGTACGTTCCATGGTTGACATCCTTCCGCTTGTGGCGGGATCAGGTAGTGGTTTGACTGGTGCCCATGATCCTCTCGTTTGCCTAGTCTCTCTAGATACAGTTCAACTGTATTGTGAGTGACCAGTTAACTGTTTATAGGGGGTGTACGGGTCAAAATTGAGCAAACTGTACCTGTCTGCACTTAACTGGTGCATTTTTGCTCGATTCGGGGGAGGCGGTAGGAAAAAGCTGTAGGAAAACACCGGTACAGTAGTACAGTTTTTTCCAGAAGAGGCTGATGAAAAAACCGCCGACACAAACTGTGTTTGCATCGGCGGTTTGACTGTGTGAATTACACCGCCAGCATGTGCCCGGTTTCTTCCAGGTTTATGTGCCAGCTCAAGGCGTCACGCAGAATGTGCGGGGTGTGGCCACCGATGGCGCACGCTGCGGTGAAGTAGTCGTTCAGCGCCTGGCGATAGTCCGGGTGCACACAGTTGTCGATGATCACCCGAGCGCGTTCGCGTGGGGCCAGGCCGCGCAGGTCAGCCAGACCGACTTCGGTCACCAAAATGTCGACGTCATGCTCCGTGTGGTCAACGTGGCTGACCATCGGCACCACGCTGGAAATCGCGCCGCCCTTGGCGATCGATTTGGTCACGAATACCGCCAGGTGCGCGTTGCGCGCAAAGTCCCCCGAACCGCCGATACCGTTCATCATCCGCGTGCCGCAGACGTGGGTGGAGTTGACGTTGCCGTAGATGTCGAACTCCAGCGCGGTATTGATGCCGATAATGCCCAGGCGACGTACGACTTCCGGATGGTTGGAGATCTCCTGCGGACGCAGCACCAGTTTGTCCTTGTACTTCTCCAGGTTGCCGAACACGTCGCTGTTGCGCCGCTCCGACAAAGTGATCGAGCTGCCCGACGCAAAGCTCAGCTTGCCGGCGTCGATCAGGTCGAAGGTCGAGTCCTGCAGCACTTCGGAGTACATGGTCAGGTCTTCGAACGGCGAGTCGATCAGGCCGCACATCACAGCGTTGGCGATGTTGCCGATCCCGGCCTGCAACGGGCCGAGCTTATTGGTCATGCGCCCGGCGTCGACTTCCTGCTTGAAGAAGGTGATCAGGTGCTCGGCGATGGCGTTGGTGTCGACATCCGGTGTCGACACCGTGGACGGCGAGTCCGCCTGTTGGGTGATGACGATGGCGACAATTTTCTCCGGCGGGATCGGGATCGCGGTGCTGCCGATGCGATCGTCGACTTTCACCAGCGGAATCGGCGTGCGCGTCGGGCGATAGGTGGGGATATAGATGTCATGCAGGCCTTCGAGGTTGGCGTTGTGCGCCAGGTTGATCTCGACAATCACCTGCTTGGCGAAAATCGCGAAGCTCGCCGAGTTGCCCACCGAGGTGGTCGGCACGATGTGGCCTTGCTCGGTGATGGCCACGGCTTCGATCACTGCGATGTCCGGCAGCTTCAGTTGCTGGTTGCGCAGTTGCTCGACGGTTTCCGACAGGTGCTGGTCGATGAACATCACTTCGCCGGCGTTGATCGCCTTGCGCAAGGTGCTGTCGACCTGAAACGGCATGCGCCGCGACAACACGCCGGCCTCGGTCAGTTGCTTGTCGAGGTCGTTGCCCAGGCTGGCGCCGGTCATCAGGCTGATCTTCAGCGGCGTGACCTTGGCTCGCTCGGCCAGTGCGTGAGGGACGGCTTTGGCTTCGCCAGCGCGGGTGAAGCCGCTCATGCCGACGGTCATGCCGTCTTCAATCAGCGCGGCGGCGTCGGCGGCGCTCATCACTTTATCCAACAACGAAGGCAGGCGAATACGGTCACGGTACATGGATTATTTTCTCGGGAAGCGAGTAGCAGGATGCGCAGTCTAGTGAATTTCGCGGGCGCCTGTCCCGCTACCAAGGTCGCAAACGAGGCGTCTATTTAGCGGGTTTGAAGTAAAACACTGTTACTGGATCTGCAACAACGTGGCAAATTGTCCGACGTTTTGCGCAAACAAAAACGCCCCGACAAGTCGGGGCGTTGGGTGCCGCCACGGAGGATTACTCGACCGCTTTGACCATGTCTTCGATGACTTTCTTCGCGTCGCCGAAGACCATCATGGTCTTGTCCAGGTAGAACAGTTCGTTGTCCAGACCGGCATAGCCGCTGGCCATCGAGCGCTTGTTGACGATGATGGTCTTGGCCTTGAACGCTTCGAGAATCGGCATGCCGGCAATCGGCGATTTTGGATCGTTCTTGGCAGCCGGGTTGACCACGTCGTTGGCACCGAGCACCAGCACCACGTCGGCCTGGCCGAACTCGGAGTTGATGTCTTCCATCTCGAACACCTGGTCGTAAGGCACTTCGGCCTCGGCGAGCAGCACGTTCATGTGCCCCGGCATGCGACCGGCCACCGGGTGGATCGCGTACTTCACGGTCACGCCACGGTGGGTCAGCTTCTCGGTCAGCTCTTTCAAGGCATGCTGCGCGCGGGCCACCGCCAGGCCGTAACCCGGGACGATGATCACGGTGTCGGCGTTGGTCAGCAGGAACGTTGCGTCGTCGGCCGAACCGGACTTCACCGGACGGGCTTCTTTCGCACCGGCCGGGCCAGCATCAGCCGTGTTGCCGAAACCGCCGAGCAGTACATTAAAGAAAGAACGGTTCATCGCCTTGCACATGATGTACGAGAGGATCGCGCCGCTCGACCCCACCAGCGAACCGGCAATGATCAGCATCGAGTTGTTCAGCGAGAAGCCAATGCCCGCTGCCGCCCAGCCCGAATAGCTGTTGAGCATCGACACCACCACCGGCATGTCGGCGCCGCCGATCGGGATGATGATCAGCACGCCCATCACGAACGCCAGGGCCAGCATCAGTGCGAACGCTGCGAGGTTGCCGGTGAGCATGAAGGTCACGCCGAGCACCAGTGTCGCCAGACCGAGTACCGCGTTCAGCTTGTGCTGACCGGCAAACTGTACCGGCGCACCTTGGAACAGGCGGAACTTGTACTTGCCCGAGAGCTTGCCGAAGGCGATCACCGAACCGGAGAAGGTGATTGCACCAATCGCCGCGCCGAGGAACAGCTCCAGACGGTTGCCCGCCGGGATCGAG
This sequence comes from Pseudomonas sp. MWU16-30322, assembly GCF_020515535.1. Lineage (NCBI taxonomy): Bacteria > Pseudomonadati > Pseudomonadota > Gammaproteobacteria > Pseudomonadales > Pseudomonadaceae > Pseudomonas > Pseudomonas sp. MWU16-30322. The sequence continues at coordinate 5,848 of NZ_JAIWYL010000007.1, read as the reverse complement.
TCGCCCAGTTGTTTGACGATACCCAGTGACTGCGGCTCGACGACGGCGGCAATGGCGATGAACACCGCCGCCAGACCGATCATGCTGTGCATGAACGCGACCAGTTCCGGCATCTTGGTCATTTCGACGCGCTTGGCCATGATCGAACCGGCAGTGCCGCCGATCAGCAGGCCGACGATCACGTAACCGATGCCGGCAGTCGCCAGTTCAGCACCGAGCTTATAGATGAGGCCGATGGTGGTGAGGATGGCCAGCGCCATGCCGAGCATGCCGAACAGATTGCCGCGCCGCGAGGTGGTCGGGTGCGACAGGCCTTTGAGGGCCTGGATGAAACAGATCGACGCGATCAGGTAGAGCGTCGTGACGAGATTCATGCTCATTACTTCGGCGCCTCTTCTTTTGCTTTCGGGGCTTTCTTCTTGAACATCTCAAGCATGCGGCGGGTGACCAGGAAGCCACCGAACACATTGACCGCAGCCAGCGCTACGGCGAGGGTGCCCATGGTCTTGCCCAGCGGCGTGACGGTGAGCGCGGCGGCCAGCATGGCGCCGACGATCACGATCGCCGAAATGGCGTTGGTCACTGCCATCAACGGCGTGTGCAGCGCAGGTGTAACGTTCCAGACCACGTGGTAACCGACATAAATCGCCAGCACGAAGATGATCAGGTTGTAGATACCGGGGGAGATAAGCTCTTCCATCGTCTGAATCCCTGCTTAGGCGTTTTTGCGGATGACTTGGCCGTCGCGGCACATCAGGCACGCGGCGACGATGTCGTCTTCGAGGTTGACGTCGAACTGGCCTTCTTTGGTGAACACCAGCTTGAGGAAGTCCAGCAGATTGCGTGCGTACAACGCCGAGGCGTCTGCAGCGACTTCACCCGCCAGGTTGGTCGGGCCGACGATGGTCACGCCGTTCTCCACCACGACCTGATCAGCCACGGTCAGCGGGCAGTTGCCGCCCTGAGCTGCTGCGAGGTCGATGACCACCGAGCCTGGCTTCATCTGCGCCACGGTTTCCGCGCTCAGCAATACGGGTGCGTTGCGGCCCGGGATCAGTGCGGTGGTGATGACGATGTCGGCCTGCTTGGCGCGTTCGTGCACAGCCTGGGCCTGACGTTGCATCCAGCTCGCCGGCATCGGGCGAGCGTAACCGCCGACACCGATCGCGCATTCACGCTCTTCGTCAGTCTCGTAAGGCACATCGACGAACTTCGCACCGAGGGATTCGATCTGTTCCTTCACTGCCGGACGCACGTCAGACGCTTCGATCACCGCACCCAGACGTTTCGCCGTGGCAATCGCCTGCAACCCGGCCACGCCCGCGCCGAGAATCAGCACGCGCGCCGCTTTCACGGTGCCCGCAGCGGTCATCAGCATCGGCATGAAGCGCGGATAGTAGTGCGCGGCCAGCAACACAGCCTTGTAGCCGGCAATGTTCGCCTGCGACGACAGCACATCGAGACTCTGCGCCCGAGAGGTACGCGGCGCCGCCTCCAGGGCGAACGCAGTAATCCCGCACTCGGCCATTTTGGCGATGGTGTCGTTATTGAAGGGGTTGAGCATGCCCACCAGCACCGTGCCGCGCTTGATCAGCGCCAGTTCGGTGTCGCTGGGGGCGACCACTTTGAGAATCAGCTCGGCAGCGAACGCATCGTTGGCACTGCCAATGGTTGCGCCCGCCGCTTCATAGGCACTGTCGACAACGCTGGCTTTGACGCCGGCGCCGGTTTGCACAGTGACCTTATGACCTTGGCTGATCAGCTTTTTAATGGTTTCCGGGGTTGCAGCAACCCGTGTTTCACCGGTCTGGGTTTCGAGAGGAACACCAATGTGCACGTCAAATCTCCTGCGTGATCTTATTGAGTAAACCCAGGCACTGCGGATGGTGCGACTGGGGCGGCCGATCAGCACGATCCCGCCAAATCAGGGCGGGGCGCGGCATTTTGCAGGCGAACTTTATGCCCTTCAAGGGATTATGACGGGTGACGGAAAATTAACTACAAGTCATCCCGTGACCGAATGTCGCAGATGGCCAGCTGAATCCCTTGCAGGCCGTGCCTTGTAAGGATTCTGGCTGAATTTGAAAAAATTTCTCATCGGCGGCGTGAATAGGCCGTAATGAGTCGTGAATAGAGGCTCAAAGCCACGTCCGCAGGCGCTTGTGGGACGTCTGTACGACTTTCGGATACAGTCTGCGATTTTGCGACAAATACTTATATCTGTAGGGCTTTGATTTTCCTGACTACCGGGTTAGTAATCGCTGTAAGGCCTTATCCTTCTAGGCTGTAGCTCTTTGCCTGGTTGACCAGCCAATCGCGAAAAGCCTTGAGTGATGCCGATTCGACCTTTCGCTCCGGAATCATCAGGTAATACGCCTTGATGCTGGAGAGCGCACTCGGGTTGGCGATCACCAAGCGTTTCTCGGCCAGTTCGCGCTGAATCAGGAACGGTGGAATCAGCGCGATGCCCATGTCGTGCATGGCCGCTTGGGCCAGCATGGAGAATAGCTCGTAGCGCGGGCCTGTCATGTCGCGTGGGATGTTCAGGTTCAGGGAGTTGAACCACTGCCGCCAGGCGTAGGGACGGGTGGTTTGCTGCAACAGAGGCAGGTCGGCAATCTCGTTGGGCGTCAGATGTTTCTTGCTGCCGAGGAGAGCGGGGCTGCACACCGGCATCGGATTTTCGCCCATCAGCCTATGGGATTCGGTACCCGACCAATCGGCGTCGCCAAAATAGATCGCCGCGTCGAAATCAGTGTCGGCAAACAGGAACGGGCGGGTGCGGTTGGTCAGGTTGACCGTTACTTCCGGGTGTTTGAGCTGGAAGTCCTTGAGCCGTGGCAGCAGCCATTGCGTGCCGAAGGTGGGCACCACCGCCAGTTCGATCACATTTGTGCCCTGCTGGCCCATCACCGAAAGTGTGTCGCGCTCGACGGCGTCGAGTTGCGTGGCCACCCGGCGACTGTAGGAAAGGCCTGCTTCCGTCAGCTTCACTCCGCGTCGCGAGCGTCGGAACAGTTCCACACTGAGGAACTCCTCAAGACTGGCGATCTGTCGGCAAATGGCGCCCTGGGTGAGGGAAAGTTCTTCGGCAGCCTTGGTAAAGCTCTCGTGCCGGGCGGCGGCTTCGAAGCTGATCAGGGCCGTGGTACTGGGGATCTTCCTGCGCATGTACTGCAACCTCACTAATGCGCCGCATAAAAGGCATCCAGCGACGTTTCGGAGTGAGAAATTAGCACAACAGGATGCGAAATCCTCGTTTGCCGCGCTGGCGAACCGGGCCTAGGATCAATGCCACGTTAATTCACCGATTTTGCGAGGACGCACTCATGGGCGGTAAAGCTAGCTTCAACTGGATCGATCCCCTGCTGCTGGATCAACAGCTCACCGAAGAGGAGCGCATGATCCGCGATACCGCCGCCCAATTCGCTCAGCAGAGCTTGGCGCCCCGCGTGCTAGAAGCTTTCCGCCATGAGAAAACCGACCCGGCAATCTTCCGCGAAATGGGCGAAGTCGGCCTGTTGGGGGCGACCATTCCTGAGCAGTACGGCGGTAGCGGCTTGAACTACGTCAGCTACGGTCTGATCGCCCGTGAAGTAGAGCGCGTCGACTCCGGCTACCGTTCGATGATGAGTGTGCAGTCCTCGCTGGTGATGGTGCCGATCAACGAATTCGGTACAGAAGCACAGAAACAGAAATACCTGCCGAAACTGGCGTCTGGCGAATGGATCGGCTGCTTCGGTCTGACTGAGCCAAACCACGGTTCCGACCCGGGCGCAATGATCACCCGTGCGCGCAAGGTCGACGGCGGCTACAGCCTGACCGGCGCCAAGATGTGGATCACCAACAGCCCGATCGCCGATGTGTTCGTGGTCTGGGCTAAGGACGATGCCGGCGACATCCGCGGCTTCGTACTGGAGAAAGGCTGGAAGGGCCTGAGCGCTCCGGCGATTCACGGCAAGGTCGGTCTGCGCGCATCGATCACCGGCGAAATCGTCATGGACAACGTATTTGTGCCGGAAGAGAACATCTTCCCGGACGTGCGCGGTCTGAAAGGCCCGTTCACCTGCCTCAATTCCGCACGCTATGGTATTTCCTGGGGTGCCTTGGGCGCTGCCGAGTTCTGCTGGCACACCGCTCGTCAGTACACCCTCGATCGTCAGCAGTTCGGGCGTCCACTGGCTGCCACTCAACTGATCCAGAAGAAGCTGGCCGACATGCAGACCGAGATCACTCTGGCGCTGCAAGGCTGTCTGCGTCTGGGGCGCATGAAGGATGAAGGCACGGCTGCGGTCGAAATCACCTCGATCATGAAGCGCAACTCCTGTGGCAAGTCGCTGGATATCGCTCGCATGGCCCGTGACATGTTGGGCGGCAACGGCATCTCCGATGAGTTCGGCGTGGCCCGTCACCTGGTCAACCTGGAAGTGGTGAATACCTATGAAGGTACCCACGACGTTCACGCGCTGATCCTCGGTCGCGCGCAAACCGGTCTGCAGGCGTTCTATTAACAGGAGAGCGACCATGGGCGCGCTGTCGCATCTGCGGGTACTGGATTTATCGCGTGTGCTGGCCGGGCCGTGGGCCGGGCAGATTCTCGCCGACCTTGGCGCCGAGGTGATCAAGGTCGAGCGCCCGGGCAATGGCGATGACACGCGTGCCTGGGGGCCGCCCTTCCTTAAAGACGCTTATGGGGAGAACACCAGCGAGGCTGCCTATTACCTGTCGGCCAACCGCAACAAGCAATCAGTGACGATCGACTTCACTCGGCCTGAAGGGCAGAACCTGGTACGGGAGCTGGCGGCGAAGTCGGACATTCTGATCGAGAACTTCAAGGTCGGTGGGCTGGCTGCCTATGGGCTGGACTATAAGTCGCTGAAGGCGATCAATCCGGATCTGATCTATTGCTCGATCACTGGCTTCGGTCAAACCGGGCCGTATGCCAAGCGTGCGGGTTATGACTTCATGATTCAGGGGCTGGGCGGGCTGATGAGCCTGACCGGTCGCCCTGAAGGTGATGAAGGCGCCGGGCCGGTGAAGGTGGGAGTGGCGCTGACGGACATTCTTACGGGGCTGTATTCGACCGTGGCGATACTGGCGGCGCTGGCGCATCGTGATCACGACGGTGGCGGGCAACACATCGATATGGCTTTGCTGGATGTACAGGTCGCATGCCTGGCGAACCAGGCAATGAACTACCTGACTACCGGCAATGCGCCAAAACGTCTGGGTAATGCACACCCGAACATCGTGCCTTATCAGGACTTCCCGACGGCCGACGGTGATTTCATTCTTACCGTTGGCAATGACGGCCAGTTCCGCAAGTTTGCCGAGGTGGCGGGCCAGCCGCAGTGGGCGGACGATCCGCGATTCGCGACTAACAAGCTGCGGGTGGCTAACCGTGCGGTGTTGATTCCGCTGATCCGTCAGGCGACGGTGTTCAAGACCACCGCCGAATGGGTGGCTCAGTTGGAGCAAGCGGGTGTGCCGTGTGGTCCGATCAATGATCTGTCCCAAGTGTTTGAGGATCCGCAGGTGAAGGCGCGTGGGCTGGCAATAGAACTCCCGCATGCGCTGGCGGGGATGGTTCCGCAGGTGGCGAGTCCGATCCGGTTGTCGCAGACGCCTGTCGAGTACCGTCGCGCGCCTCCGTTGTTGGGCGAGCATACGCTGGAGGTTTTGCAGCGGGTGCTGGGTCTGGGCGCAGGTACAGTGGATGCGCTCAGGGCGGATGGAGTGCTTTGAACGTCCCTTCTATATAGAAGGAGTGGTTTTCCTTCTTATATATAGAGGGTTTTGTACGTTTTTTAACCGATCCGTAAGTTGTTGAAAGAAAACTGAAATTAAA